>NZ_SGTX01000010.1:0-121566 GCF_005435025.1 Halorubrum sp. CGM4_25_10-8A
CCCCCATGCCGCCCGCCGTTCCCGACCCCGCTATCCCGCCCATGAGCAGTGTCGCCGCGGGGAGTTCGAGGACTGACATGCGCGATGTTTACATGACTGTGTATAAGTGTGCCGCGGACGTTCGCAGTTCGCAGGACCGCCCCGCCGTCGCCGACCGCCACGTCTCCGGCCGGACGCGGACCGGCAGTACCCGGCCCGACGACTTTTGCGCCCGGACGCCGAACACTCCCCCGTGAAGGCACGCAATATCGACCACGTCAACCTCCGCATCCCGGAAGGCGGTGCCGACGCGGCCCGCGAGTTCTACGGCGAGGCGCTCGGCTTCGGCATCGAGGACGCGCTGTACGCGGCCGGAGAGAAGCCCTTCTTCGACGTGCGGCTCTCCGCGACCGCGGTGATCCACCTGTGGCCGACCGCCGAGTTCGAGCGGCCGGCGAGGACGAACTACGACCACGTCGCGGTCGTCGTCGAGGAGTCGGTCGAGGAGATCGAAGCGGAGCTGGCCGACGCCGGCGTCGAGGTCGAAAAGCGGCTCGACTCCCCGCTCGGCGCGACCGGCGAGGCCGGCGCGGTGTACGTCAGGGACCCGTTCGGCTACCGAGTGGAGCTGAAAGCGCGGGTGTGAGCCGCCGGAGCCCGGCGACGCGTTCGCCGGTGCGGTCATCGCCGCGAGGGGCCGGGCGCCTCGGATCTCGGGGAACTGGTGGCGACGGGCAACGCGGCCGGCGCGGCCGCGGTGTCGACGGTCTGGTCGTTCGACTCCGACGCCGTCGCGGCGGAAGCAGGTCCGTGACCGACGTGTCGGGGAGTTGACGGGGCGGCGCCACGGATCCCATCGGCTCGTCCCGGGCGTCGTCTGAGGAAGAGACTTAGGTGGGTAGGCGGTCTGACCTGCGGTATGGTCTCACGCATCCTCGTCCCGATGGACGACTCCGACCACTCGGTGGAGGCCCTCGCGTACGCGCTCGACAGCTTTCCGGAGGCCGACGTCACCGTGTTACACGTCGTCGGTGTCCCTTCCTCGATGTTCGGCGAAGCGACGGACCTCGCCCTTGCGGACGACATCGACGAGGCCGCCGCCGAACGCGCCGAGCCCGCCTTTGAGCGGGCGCGCGCGGCGGCCGCCGAGCGGGGGCGAGAGATAGACACGGTCGTGGGTATCGGCCACCCGGCCCGGAACATCATCAATCGGGCGGGCGACTACGACACGGTCGTGATCGGCGCTCACGGGGCGGACCGCCGCCGCATGACGCGCCGGTTCCTCGTGGGGAACGTGGCCGAAACGGTTGCCAGGCGGTCGCCGGTTCCGGTCACGATCGTTCGGTGACCAGAGCGGCTCCGTCGAACGTTACCATGGCGACGGCGGTGTCCGCGATCAGCGCGAGCAGATACCCCGTGGTTCGTGGCGACGACGGTACGACGCGCGACCGCACGCGCAGTCCGGGGTCGTCGTACGTGCCGACCCCGAGCGCCGCGAGCCGCCGCGCCTGGTCGACCGCTGTCACCACGAGCACGAACCACAGCGCGGCCGCGAGCCCGAACCGGACGAACGAGGACGGCAGACAGAGGGCCGTGTTGCCGAACGCCTCGAAGACGGGCGGTGTCACGCGATCGACGAGGATGTAGAACAGGAGGTAGCCGAGGCATGCCTCAACCGGCCCGTGCGCAGGGAACTGGCTGTCATCCTCGTCGACGCGACGGGCCGCGCTTGCGACGGACATGCTGATACGCGACCGACGACGAGGGGCGAGTTCAATACGTTACCGTCTGTCGAATAACGGGTGTCGAGCCCCGCTTCCGGAAGCCGACTCCGTGCGGGGGGAACCGCGATCCCCGCCGAGCAACCCTCGCCCCGACGCGGCGGTTTAAGACCCCCGAGCGACAGGGTCGGGTATGAGCGAACAGCAGTCGAGATCGGACGACGGCGAGCGGCGTCGTCGCCGGGAGGACGCGGACCGATTCGCCGGGACGAAAGACGAGGACCTGCCGAGCCGCGAGGTGACAGAGGGGCCGGACAAGGCGCCGCACCGCGCCATGTTCCGCGCGATGGGGTTCGACGACGAGGACCTCTCGTCGCCGATCGTCGGCGTGCCGAACCCGGCCGCCGACATCACGCCGTGTAACGTCCACCTCGACGACGTGGCGGACGCCGCGCTCGACGGCATCGACGCGGCGGGGGGGATGCCGATCGAGTTCGGCACGATCACCATCTCCGACGCCATCTCGATGGGGACGGAGGGGATGAAGGCGAGCCTGATCTCGCGGGAGGTGATCGCCGACTCCGTCGAGCTCGTCTCCTTCGGCGAGCGCATGGACGCCCTCGTGACGGTCGCGGGCTGCGACAAGAACCTCCCCGGCATGATGATGGCCGCGATCCGGACGGACCTCCCCAGCGTCTTCCTCTACGGCGGCTCGATCATGCCCGGGCAACACGACGGCCGCGACGTGACGATCGTCCAGGTGTTCGAGGGCGTCGGCACGTACGCGCAGGGCGACATGGACGCCGACGAACTCGACGAGTTAGAGCGGCACGCCTGCCCCGGCGCGGGCTCCTGTGGCGGGATGTTCACCGCGAACACGATGGCGTCGCTGTCGGAGGCGCTCGGGCTGGCGCCGCTCGGATCGGCCTCGCCGCCGGCGGAGGACGAGGAGCGCTACGCGGTCGCCGAGCGCGCCGGCGAGCTGGCGATGGACTGTATCGAGAACGACCGCCGCCCCTCCGACATCCTCTCGCGCGAGTCGTTCGAGAACGCGATCGCGGCCCAGACCGCGATGGGCGGCTCGACGAACGCGGTCCTCCACCTGCTCGCGCTCGCGGGCGAGGCCGACGTCGACCTCTCTATCGAGGACTTCGACGAGATCTCCCGGCGCACGCCGAAGATCGCGAACCTCCAGCCCGGCGGGAGCCGCGTCATGAACGACCTCCACGAGGTCGGCGGCGTGCCGGTCGTGCTCCGCCGCCTACTTGAGGCCGACCTGCTCCACGGCGACGCGATGACCGTGACGGGCCGGACGCTCGCCGAGGAGATCGCGGCCCTGGAGGAGCGCGGCGAACTCCCGGCCGACGACGATATCGAGGCCGACTTCCTCTACCCCGTCGAGGACCCGAAGGAGGAGGAGGGCGCCATCAAGATCCTCGACGGCAACCTCGCGCCGGACGGCTCGGTGCTGAAGGTGACTGGCGACGACGAGTTCTACCACGAGGGCCCCGCCCGCGTGTTCGAGAACGAGGAGGACGCGATGGAGTACGTCCAGTCGGGGGCGATCGAGTCCGGCGACGTGATCGTCATCCGCAACGAGGGGCCCCGCGGCGGCCCCGGCATGCGCGAGATGCTCGGCGTCACCGCCGCCGTCGTCGGCGCGGGCCACGAGGACGACGTGGCGCTGCTCACCGACGGCCGCTTCTCGGGCGGCACCCGCGGTCCGATGATCGGCCACGTCGCGCCCGAGGCCGCCGTCGGCGGTCCGATCGGGCTCATCGAGGACGGCGACCACGTCACGGTCGACATCCCCGAGCGCGACCTGACCGTGGACCTCTCCGACGAGGAGCTCGACGAGCGCCGCGAGGCGTGGGACGCGCCCGAACCGCCCTACGAGGGCGGCATCCTCGCGAAGTACGGCCGCGACTTCGCCTCGGCCGCGGAGGGCGCGGTGACGAACCCGCGGCTCACGCGGGACTGAACGGGCGGTTCGCGCGCCGTCAGGCGACGCCCGGAACGAGGACGAAGAACCCGTAGGCCAGCAGGGTCGACACGGACGGGCCGATGATCCACATCGAGATGTACTTCAGCACCGCTCGGGGGTTGAACAGGTCGCCGGCCTCCAACACCGCCTCCGGTTCCGCCTCGCCGATCGGCGCCGACCGCTCCTCTTCGTCCTCCGAGACGGTTATCGCGCCGGGGACGATCTCGTTGTCCCCGGTGTTCCGGGTGACCGCCTCCTGAACGGTGACCGGCCGCGTCGCGCGTCCCCACCCGATGCCGACGATCGTCATCACCGTGCCCATGACGAGGCTGATCGGGATCCCGAGGTACGAGAGGACCGTCGTGATCGTCGAGGCCGTCGTCATCACGAAGAGGGCCGCGAGCAGGGGGATGTCGCTCAGTTCGCCGCCGACCGACTCCATCGTGCGGCGGGCGATCGTGAAGCCGCCGAGTCCGATCGCGAGCGTGGCGATCCCGATAGCGGTGTTTTCCGGAAGCCCTCCGACGCCGCTGACCAGCGGCGCGGCGGCGTTCGGTACGTTGCTCGCGCCGGCGCTGAACGACATGTAACAGCCGATGAGGAGGACGACGACCGTGCTGATGAGCTCCGTCACCGTCGTGTTCGGGCCGAGTTCCGGCTTCGGTACCCCGCCCTCCCGGTCGAGTCGCAGCAGCGGGCCGGGGGACTTCTCGATGTGGACCCGCCGGTTCACCGCCGGGTAGACGTACCGACCGATCACGACGCCGACCCAGAACCCGATGATCGGGGTCACGATCCACCACGAGATGATCCGCGAGACCGTCGCGTAGTCGAGCGTGTCGGTCGCCAGTCCGAGGCCGGCGATCGCTCCGACGGTCGTCATCGAGGTCGGCACGGGGACCCCGAAGATGTTCGCGATGAGGATCCCGAGTCCGATGAAGAACAACACGGCGACACCCGCCGAGAGCGAGAGCTCCGTCGTGATGATCCCGCCGCTCAGCGTGTCCATCACGTTTCGCCCCACGGTCCAGCCGCCGAGGAAGACGAACGCCGTCATGAGTCCCGCGGCGGTCGTCTTCTTCAGGATGCCGGCCCCGACGGGAGGTCCCCACGCGATGCCGGTCGAGGAGCCGCCGATGTTGAAGCCGACGAACGCCGACGCGACGACCCCGACCGCCAGGAGCGTTTCCACCATCGAATCGTGGTACCGCCATACGAGGCATATAAGTGTCGTAATCGGTCACGATTCGGGCTCGAAACTGCGGCGTTGCGGCCGCGGTTCCGGTGCGGCCGCCGGTCCGGCGTCAGCGGGACTCGCCGCCGTCGGTCTGCGCGGTCTTGACCGACTCGGCGCGCCAGACGTTGCTCCGACGCCCGGCGCGGGAGAGTTCCATCTTCACGACCGACCCTACCGGCAGGTCGGCGACGCGCTCGCGGGCGTCCTCGTCGGCGTAGTCGACGACGTGGAACGTCTCGTTGCGTGGATGGGCACGTACAGTGGTACAATCGTGATCGTTCTGTGCGGAAATAACGGTGTACGCGTTTGATTGAGACATCTTATCTCGCTATTATTGGACATCCTATTTCAAGTCTCCGTATATTCACTACGGACGTGAGGCAGGTCGTAATACGGATATAAGGTGTTGAAGCGCCAAGTCGGTCGGACGAATTGCCGGGGATAACTGGGCAGACGACACACCGAGACCGGGCGGGAGGCGCTCGTCGAGAGCGCTCGCGAATCAGCATACCTATTTCCGGCCGCGGCGAAGCCCGCTCATGGACCGAGGCGACGGGCCCGAGGGCGAGACGACCGCTGACGGCGAGGCGGGCCGCAGCGATGGGACGACCGGCGAGCGCGCGACGGACGCGAACACCGACGGCGTGGCGCTGTTCGTCGACGGCCCGAACGTGTTGCGCGAGGAGTTCGACGTGGACCTCGACGACGTGCGGCTGGCCGCCGAGGCCGAGGGCCCGCTGGTGACGACCCGGCTCTACCTCGACGAGCACGCGACGCCGGGGCTGATTCAGGCCGCGGAGGCCCGTGGTTTCGAGGTCGTGATCACGAGCGGCGACGTGGACGTGAAGCTCGCGGTCGACGCCGCGCGGTTCGCGGCCGAGAACCGAATGGACACCCTCGCGATCGCCTCGCGCGACACGGACTTCAAGCCGGTCGTCGAGACCGCCAACGGCTACGGGATCCGGACGCTCGCCATCGCGCCCGGGGAGTTCGGGCGCTCGGACGCGCTCCGCAACGCCGCCAACGGCTCCGTGACGCTCGACGGCGACGAGAGCGACGCCGCCGGGAGCGACGACGACGAGACGGACGCCGGATCGCCCTCGACGCGATAGCGGTCGGGCGACGCCGGCGGCCGCGTATAGCTGAACGCCGACCTCGCGGTTCGCTCGGGGCTCCCCGCGGTCGCCCCTCCCTCACCGCTACCTCCCACGCGCTCCTCGCGCCGGCCGCACCGAATTGTATGAAAGACGGCTACCGGCGGTCGCGAGTTTTCATGAGAGAATCGCTCCCGCCGAGACAACTCACCGCCGCCGTCCCCGACCGAGCCGTCCCAAGAGCAGCGCGCCGAGTCCGCCGGCCAGTCCCGCGAGACCGACGAGGACCACTCCGGTCGCGACCCCGCCGTACCGCGCGGCCGCCGCGTCGATCGCCACCCGTGTCCAGCCGAGGTTCGGCACCGCGAACAGCGCCTTGCCGGCGATCCACTCCTCGGGGACGACCGGGGCGATGCCCGCGCTCTGGTCGTACAGCCCGTTCGCGTCCCCGCGCGTGACGTACCCGTCGTACGGCGCCGGACAGGTTGAGAGCTCCCCGCAGTCGCCGGAGAGCAGGTCCGGGTCGGCCCGCTCCGTCCAGTCCTCGCCCGCCTCCACGGGGAACGCCAAGCGGTGGAACACCGGGCGACCCCCGGCGCCCGGAACGGCGTAAACGACCACGTCTCCCGGTCCGCCGAGCCGCGTCGGCGCGTCCGCGTCGGCGGCGCTCGAGAGGTCGCCCCACGGCGTTCGGTCGGCGGCCGTGACGACGACGAGGTCGCCGCGCTCGACGCCGGGAGTCATGCTGCCGCTCTCGACCGCGACGAACGGCGGCCACGTGCCCACGACGGCGCCGAGCAGGACCGCGACGAGGAGGACGGCGACCGCGGGCGCCACCGCGGCGGCGGTGTCGGGACGGGAACTGCTCACGGTCGGGAGACGGCACGGCGACCGCTTGAGGCTGTCGCTCGAGGTGGTGGGGGCCACGCGGCCGGGCCCGCCGCGGACGCGCGGACCGCCGCTGTCACAACACCTTAGGCTCGCCCGGGAGAGGGTGCGCGTATGACCGACCGTCTCCCTCCGCTCCACGACGCCCACGACGCGCGCGGTGCGAAGTTCACCGACTTCGGCGGCTGGCAGATGCCCGTCGAGTTCGACTCGATCCGGACCGAACACGCGGCGGTCCGCGAGTCGGTCGGCGTCTTCGATGTCTCCCACATGGGCGAGATCGAGGTGGCCGGCCCGGACGCGACCGAACTGATGAACCGACTCACGACCAACGACGTGCGCGCGCTCGACCCCGGGGACTCCCAGTACGCCGCGATCACGAACGGGGAGGGCGTGATGCTCGACGACACGGTCGTCTACCGGCTCCCCGACGGGACTCCGGCCGGGGAAGGGGCGGCGTCGCTCGCGGCGTTGGAGAGCGACCACGGCGGCGACCTCGACGCGCCGAGCGGCGACCCGGCGTACCTCTTCGTACCGAACGCGGGCCACGACGGACAGATGGCCGACCGCTGGACCGCGCACCGCGACGAGTGGGGGCTCGACGCGACCGTCGCGAACGCCACGGGGGACTGGGCGATGCTCGCGGTCCAGGGCCCCGACGCGGCCGACGCCCTCGACCAGGCCACGCCCCGCGACCGCGTCGTCGACCTCTCGAAGTTCGAGGCGGCGGTGGCGGCGGTGGCGGGGGTCGAGAGCTGGGTCGCGCGCACCGGTTACACCGGCGAGGACGGCTTCGAGGTGATGTGCCCGGCCGCTGACGCCGGCGCCGTCTGGGAGGCGTTCGTCGACGCGCCCCGCGAGGCGCAGCCGTGCGGCCTCGGCGCGCGCGACACGCTCCGCACCGAGATGGGGTTCCTGCTGTCCGGACAGGACTTCGATCCCGAGGGTGAGCCCCGGACCCCGTACGAGGCGCGGATCGGCTTCGTCGTGAAGCTCGACACGGAGTTCGTCGGCCGCGACGCGCTGGAGGTCCAGAAGGAGCAGGGCGTCGACGAGAAGTTCGTCGGCGTCAGGCTCTCGGAGCGCGGCGTGCCCCGCGGCGGGTACGCCGTCACCGACGGGGACCTCACCAGAGTCGGGAAGCTCACCTCCGGGACGATGAGCCCGACGCTCGACGAGCCGATCGGGCTGGGGTACCTCCACGAGTCGTACGCCGACGCCGGCACCGAGGTGAGCGTCGTCGTGCGCGGCGACGAGAAGCGTGCCGAAGTCGTGGTCCCGCCGTTCCTCGACCGCTGAGGCGAACCGCGGCGGCCTCCCGGGCCGCGGCTACGCGTCGACCGTCTCCTTCCGTTTGTCGACCACTTTCACGTCCGCGATCCGCGTGTCGGGGTACTGGCCGTCGGCGTCCTTCTCCGCGGCCTTCACCATGTCCCAGACGGTGTTGAGCCCGGTCGTGACGCCCTCCAGCGCCTCCATCTCACAGCCCGTCTTGCCGGTGGTCTCGACCGCGACCGTCAGCTCGATCCGGTCGTCGCCGACCGCGAACTCGGCGTCGACGTTCGTGATCGGGATCTGGTGGCACATCGGGATCGTCTCCCAGGTGTGTTTCACCGCCTGAACGGCGCCGATCCGGGCGGTCGCGAGCACGTCGCCCTTCTCGACCGCGTCGGCCTCGACCGCCGCGATCGTCCCCGGCGTCAGCCGGATCTCCCCGCGGGCGACCGCTCGCCGGCTGCTGTCGGGCTTCGCGCCCACGTCGACCATCTGGACGTCGCCGGCGTCGTCGGTGTGTGTCAGGTCGTCCGGGCTGCCGTCGCCTCCGTTGCTTCCGTCGCCGGACCGGACCGCGTCCTCCTCACTCATCACGCATCGCCTCCGGCAGCCGATCGGGTAAGTCCGTCGCCACCAACCCCGCGCCGTTCGCCTCCGCGGCCGCGTCGCCGGCCCGGCCGACGGCGTACGCGCCGACCGCGGCCGCCCGGAACGGCTCCGTCACGGCCGCCAGCGCGCCGACCGTCCCCGCGAGCACGTCGCCCGTCCCGCCGACCGTCATGCCGGGGTTCCCGGTGCGGTTGAGCCGTGTCTCGTCGCCGTCGGCGACCACGTCGACAGCGCCCTTCACGAGCAGCGTGTGGCCCAGCCCGCCCGCGAACTCGTCGACCAGTTCCGCGCGCTCGTCCGGGTCTGACGCCCTCTCTCCGCCCATGTCGACGAGTTCGCCCTGGTGCGGCGTACAGATCAGGTCGGCGTCGGTGTCGACCTCGGGGACGACCCGGAGCGCGTCGGCGTCGACGACGCCGCGTCCGTCGTAGCCCGTCAGGAACTCGCGGACGAACTCCCGAGCCCCGTCGCCGCCGCCGAGGCCCGGGCCGAGGACAGTGACATCGCTTTCGGCCGCGAGCGACGCGACCCGGTCGACGTGGGCGGGCCCGACGCGGTCGCCGGGCAGCGCGCGGACGATGAGGTTCGGCGAGAACCCCTGGACCGCGCCGGCGACCGACTCGGGGCACGCCACGCGGACGAGGTCGGCGCCCGCGCGGAGCGCGGCCAGCGCGGACAGCGTCGGCGCCCCGGTGTACGGTCCGCCCCCGACCACCAGCACCTCGCCGTTGTCCCCCTTGTGCGAGTCCGGATCGCGGTCGAGCCCGAGGAGATCGCCGGGGCCGGTGAACCGCTCCGCGGCGGCCGGGATCCCGATGTCCGCGACCGTGACGCCGGCGGCGTCGAGTCCGGGCTTCTCGTCGTGGAACGTCACCACGCGGTCGGCGTCGACGGCGACTGGGTCGGCCGGACCGTCGGTCGCCGCCTCGCCGGTCGGTTCGCCGGTGTCGGCGTCGATCCCGGAGGGCACGTCGACCGCGATCACCGTCGCGTCGGTCGCGTTGATCGCCGCGGCGGCGGTTCGTTCCGGCTCGCGGAGGCCGCCGGAGACCCCGGAGCCGAGCATCGCGTCGACGACGACGTCCGGGCCGTCGCCGTCGGGAGCGGCGAGGGAGAAGTCGCGGGAGTCGGTGACCGTCTCGGTCGTGATCTCCGTCGCTTCAACCGCCGCCCAGTTCTCCCGCGCGATGTCGGTCCGGATCGTCGCGGGGCGTCCGAGCAGGTGGACCGTCACGTCGTACCGCTTCAGGAACCGCGCCGCGACGAGGGCGTCGCCGCCGTTGTTCCCGCGGCCGCAGACGAGCGCGACGGCGGCACCCGGGTCCGCGACGGCCCGCACTTCGCGGGCGACGGCGTTGCCGGACGACTCCATCAGCTGTTTGCGCGGGACGCCGAGCGCGGCCGCGTTGGCGTCGACGGCCGCCATGCGGTCGGTCGTGATCATGCTCGGCGGTTCGAGCGCCCGGGGATTAAGCGGTCGGGGTCAGAGCCACCTCGACAGCGCTGCGCCCGCCGCGCTTCGGAAATGAAAATGTTGAAGCGGTCAGGTGGAGAACTCGGCGAATAACTGTGGCATCGGTACCCCTCGCCGGCCCGGCCGCCCCGGCAACCCCCTCCGCGGCCGACGTACCCGGCTCGTCCCCTCCGCGCCGAGTCCGCCCCGGCGGCCGCGGCCGACCGCGACCGCACGACCGACAGACGCCACCATGAACATCGGCTTCTTCACAGACAGCTACTTCCCCGGGATCGACGGCGTCACCTACACCATACAGGCGTGGCGCGAGCGCCTCGAAGCGCGGGGCCACGACGTGTACGTCGTCTACCCCGCGAGCAGCCACGAGCCCGACGACGGCGAGATCCCGGTCCGCTCGCTGCCGAACCCGTTCTACCGGCAGTACCGTTTCCCCACCTACCGCCGCCTCTCGACGCTCCCCGACCTCGACGTCGTCCACTGTCACGGCCCGGCGTCGACTGGGTTGATGGGGCTCCGGTACGCGAAGCGGTACGGCGCCACCTCGGTGTACACCCATCACACCCCCGTGGAGGACTACTTCGTCCAGGGGCTCAAGTCCGAACGGCTCGCCGCGCTCGCGGGACGGGCGTACGTCGCCTACGAGAACCGCTTTTTGAACGCGTTCGACTGCGTCACCGCCTCGACCTCGCGGATCCGCCGCGACGTGAAGCCGTACCGGCTCCCGGTCGGCATCGAGATGGACCGGTTCCGCCCCCGCGAGAACGCCGGCGCGGACTCGCTGGCGGCCGACGGGGGACCGAACGGAGACGACCGGCCCGTCGTCGGGTACAGCGGTCGGATGACCCGCAAGAAGAACGTCGACGAGATTCTCCGGCTCGCGGCGCGGCTCCCCGAGGCGCGGTTCGAACTCGTCGGCGAAGGGCCGGTCCGGGCGGAGCTGGAGGCGGACGCCCCGGCGAACGTCCGGTTCCACGACTTCCTCCCGCGGGAGGAACTCCCCGACTTCTACGCCGCGCTCGACGTCTTCGTCACGGCCTCGACCTGCGACACGCTCGGGCTCTCGACGCTGGAGGCGAACGCTTGCGGCACCCCGGTCGCGGCCGCCGACGTGGCGCCGTTCGACGAGACGATCGGTCCGGAGAACGGCGCGCGGTTCGCGCTGGACGACCTCGACGACATGGAGCGCGCGGTCCGCGACTGCCTCGACGGCGACAGGGACACCCGCGCGGCGGTCGAGCGGTTCTCGGTGGAGCAGACCGTCGACGAGCTCGAATCGATCTACGGGGTGACCGGCTAGATGGGCGCGGACAACGTCGACGCCTTCCAGCGGCTCGTGTTCTCGGTGCCGCGGCTCCGGGTTCAGGCCGCCGCGCTCGTCCTTCTGAGCGGGGTGTACGGCGTCGCCACGGTCGCGGCGATAACGGTCTTCACGCCGTTCGCTCTGGACCCGTCGCGGATCGTGCCGGTGGCGGTCCTCATCTTCCTCGTCCCGTTCGTCGTCGCCGCGGAGCTGTTCCCCCGCGTCCTCGACGGCTACCCGCGGCCGTGGAGCTACTTCCTCGCGCTCACCTCGCAGTTCGTCCTGTTCGTGTACGCGCTCGTGCTCTCCGGCGCGGACAACGTCGGGAACGCGTGGAGCATCATCTGGCTGAGCTTCATCACGCTGTACCTGCTCAACATCCTAGTGCTCGTCGTCTCGACGGGGATCGACCGCTCCGACCGGATCCTCCTCGCGTCGCTCGCCGAGCCGGCCCTGCTCATCGCCGCCTTCTACGCGCTGGGCGGGAGCGAGCTCGGCTTCTCGACGTACCGCCACGTGTTCGCGTTCGCGTCGCTGCTCATCGCGGCCGGGTTCCTCGTGTTGGTGCTCCTCGTCGTCGACTACCTGATCCGGAGCAACACCGACGTCTCCGCGTTCGCGCTCACCTCCGGACTGCTCCGGAACGACCGCGAGTCGCTCGACTTGGGCGTCGAGGCCCGCCCCGCGGTCGAGACGTTCGCGGTCGACAACGGGGACCGGCTCACCGTCGCGGCGCCGTGGGTCCACCCCGGTCCGCTCGGCGGGTTCGGCGGCGGCCAGCTAAGCGGGAACCTGATCGACGCGCTGAACGGCGCTCGGGAGGGCGAGGACGGCGCGACCGACCGCGCCGCGGTCGCGGCCGACGGCGGAGCCGCCGCGGACGGCGACGCCGGCTTCTTCTTCCACGTCCCGTGTACCCACAAGGAGGACCTCTCGGACCCGGCGGACGCGGAGCGGATCCTCGACGCGGTCGCGGACCCGGACCGGACGGAGCGAGTCTCGCGGCTCGTCACCGAGTCGTACGGCGAGCGGGAGGGGTACGCGGACGTCAGGTTCCACGGCCGACGGATCGGCGACCGGCAGGTGATCGTCCTCCACGGCGAGGGGATCGACGACTACGACACCGGCGTGTTCATGCGCGACGTGGACCACGACGAGGTGCTGCTGATCGACCAGCACAGACACGACATCCAGAACGGCCCCGAGGTGGAGATACAGTACGGCTCCGCCGAGGCCGACCGGCTGAAGCGCGCGTTCGACGACTTCCGCGACCGGCTCGCGACGGCCGACCTCGCCGACGGCTACGCCGCCGGTTTCGCGGTGACGCGGACCGCACAGAACGCGCTGGCGATGGTCGAGTCCGTCGACGGACAGGAGGTGCTCTGGATCGGCGTCGACACGAACGGCCTCACCCCGGACGTGCGGGCGACCGCCGACGCGTACCGCGACGAGTTCGACGCCGTGATCCCCTTCTCGACGGACACCCACGCGTCGATCCACGAGCTGGCCAACATGCGCGAGTCCGACCTCGACGCCATCGAGCGCGCGGTCGACCGCGCCGTCGACGACGTCGCGCCCGCGACCGTGGGGTTCGCGAGCCGACGGACGGAGCCGGTGAAGCTGCTGAAAAATGACTACAACGGGCTCGTGTTCAGCGTCAACATCCTCATCCGCCTGACGATCATCGCCCTGGTGACGCTGTACGTGCTGCTCGTGCTGTGGCTCTTCTTCTGAGACTGGGGTACTCCGGGCGAAGCCGCACCCGCCGTTTTTGTGCGCTCGCTCCGAGACCCCGATATGGTCTCCCGGACCCTCCTCCTCAGCACCGATCGGACGCCGAAACGCGCCCTCGGCGTCGTCGCGGCCGCGTTCGTCGCCGCCTCGCTCCTCGTCGTCCTCCCGTGGGAGCCGACGGGAGCCGCCGGACGCTATCCCCTCTGGGCGGCCCTCATCGCCGTCGCGGTCGGCGCAGCCGGGGACGCCGGACGACGTCGCGGCGGCCTCCTCGTGGGCTGGGGAGCCGTCTTCCTCGCGACCTGGGTCTTCGTCGTCCCGCCGCTCGCTGCGCTCGCCCGCGGCGATACGCTCGGCGACGGCGGGTACGCGGTCCCGCGTCCGTCCGTCGTCGCTCTGCGTCCCCGCGCCGAACTGCTGACCGGGCTCCGGATCGGCCCGGTCGTCGCTCTCGTGGTCGCTCTCACGCTCGGGAGCGCGGCATTCGTCGCCGGCGCGGCAGTGCGCAGACGAACGGATCGGCCGTGACGACCCGCGCTACTCGAACGCCTTGACCCCGAGGGCGGAGGCCGACGCGCCGCCGATCACCATCGGGAGCCAGTAGACCGCGCCGCGGAAGACCAGGACCGCGGCGGTGATCGCGGACGCGGCGACCCCGGTCGTGGGCACGAGGAGGCCGACGAGCGCGGCCTCGATGCCGCCGAGTCCGCCCGGGAGCGGCGTCGCGCCCGCGACGTACGACAGCGGGACGACGAAGACGGGGATCAACGGCGAGACCGGGTGCCCGACCGCGGCAAACGCGACGGTGAGCGCGGCCGCCTGAAACAGCCACCCGACGAGCGAGAGGGCGACGATGCCGAGGAGCCGCCGCCGGTCCGTGCCGACGCGCTCGATGTCGGCGAAGAAGTTCCCCAGCCGGTCGGCGAGCCCCGCCTCGATCGTTTCGGCGTCGAAACGCTCGAACCGCCCGAGGAACGGCCCGACGGCGCCGGGGACGCGGTCGACGACGGCGGTGCGGTAGCGCCAGATGAAGGCGATCGCCGTGACGATCGCGGCGATCAGGCCGACCGCGCTCGCGACGGCGAACCCGACGCGGTCGCCGACCGCGGTGGTGGCCGCGTACGACCCGACGCCGAGGAACACGAGCGAGACGGAGGGGACGACGTTGAGCACGTCGACGCTCGCGATGCCGACGAGCCCCGTCTCGTAGCGCGCCTCGCCCACCTTCGAGATGAGCGCGGCGGCGACCGGCTCGCCCCCGGCCTGCCCGAACGGGGTGACGTTGTTGGCGAACGCGGCGCCGCTGTACACGAGGAACGCGGTCGGGACGGACATCTCGACGTCGAGCGCGCCCAACACCGCGCGCAGCATGAGGCTCCACGCGGCGAGCCAGCAGAGTCCCAGTCCGGCGGCCGCGGCAACGAGCGCCGGGTCGGCGCGGGCGAGCGCGTCGACGACGCGATCGACCCCGACGACGACGAAAAGCACCGCGAGGAGGAGGACCGCGCCGCCAGCCCCCAAGATTAGCGCGCGCCGTTGTGGGCCTTCCATAGACGGGGTGGGTCGGTAGCGAACTTGAAACGTCTGCTTCGCGGCCGCCGCGCGGCCCTCTCGACCCCGGAGGCGCCGAATGGGAATACATACGTACCGGCGGGCCGACGACTCACCCAATGGAAGATCAGCGGTTCCTCGAGTCGGACTGGGACTACTGTCTGGTGCTCGACGCGTGCCGGTACGACGTGTTCGCCGACGTGTACGACGAGTACCTCGACGGGACGCTCGAAAAGCGCGAGAGCGTCGGGTCGTCGACGCCGGAGTGGGCCTACCGCACGTTCACGGGCGAACACGACATCGCGTACTTCTCCGGGAACCCGTTCATCAACGACCTCGGGATCCCGCTGAACGAGCTCAAGTGGGGCGCCAGCTGTGACTACGAGTGGACCGCCTCCGAGCACATCAGCGACATCCACGACGTCTGGAAGACCCAGTGGGACGACGATCTCGGCACCGTCCCGCCGGAGGGGCTCACCCGGGCGTACCGGAACAACCTCGACGCGGTCGAGCGCGCCGACCGCACCGTCCTCCACTACATGCAGCCGCACGCTCCCTACCTCTCCCGCGGGAAGGGGCAGAAGCTCAAGCAGATCCAGAAGGGGATCAGAGAGCAGGGGGAAGAGGAGGCGAGCGACGGCGGCGACGACGACGGCGGACTGCTCTCCTCGCTCAGCGACACAGTCCGGCCGAAGATCGAGAGCCGGCTGGACGACAGCGAGTTCGCCCAGAAGGCGGGGCTGTGGCTCGAACTCGACCCGAAGGACCTCGTGACGGACGGCACGCGCGTGACCGCGCTGTCGATGTACGAGGAGAACCTCCGGATCGCCTTGGAGAGCGTCTCGGAGCTCGTCGAGGAACTCGACGGCGACGTCGTCGTCACCGCCGACCACGGCGAGGCGTTCGGCGAGGAGGGCGTCTGGGAACACCACATCGAGACGTACATCCCCGCGCTGATGGAGGTCCCGTGGCTGGAAGTCGAGTGATCGGCTCCAACCGGGTCCACCGCCGGTGTCTCCGATGAAGGTCAGCCACTACTTCGAGTTCGAGGAGCACGTCACCGGCGGGATGGCCGCGTCCGTCGACCACCAGCGCAAGATGTTCGACCGGGTCGGGATCGAGTACACCACGGAGCCGACGCTGGACGCCGACGTACTCCACCTCAATCTGATGGGCCCGCGCTCGGTCTGGTACGCGCGGCGCGCCCGGAAGGCGGGCGTGCCCGTCGTCGCGCACACCCACGTCACCGCCGAGGACTTCGGCGACAGCTTCCGGTTCACGAACGCGCTCGCGCGACCGCTGAAGCCGTACCTCCGGCGCGCGTACGGGCTCGCAGACCGGCTCGTCTGTCCCTCCGAGTACAACCGCGACGTGATCCGCGGGTACGCGGACGTGCCGACGACGGTCGTCTCGAACGGGGTCGACCGCGAGAAGCTCGACGGCTTCGAGTCGCTGGAAGCGGAGTACCGCGAGCGCTACGACCTCGACCCGCCGACGGTGTTCATGGTCGGCCACGTGATCAAGCGGAAGGGGTTAGAGACGTTCGTCGAGACGGCCCATCGGATGCCGGACGTCGACTTCGCGTGGTTCGGCCACGTCGACCGATCGCTGAAGGGCCGCGAGACGAAGCGGCTCATCGACGAGGCGCCGTCGAACTGTACGTTCACGGGGTTCGTCGACGACATCCGAGGCGCGTACGCCGCGGGCGACGTGTTCTGTTTCCCGACCCACGAGGAGAACGAGGGGATCGCGCTGCTGGAGGCGATGGCGGCCGGGAAACCCCTCGTCGTGCGCGACATCGAGACGTTCTCGTGGCTGGAAGACGGCGAGGAATGTCTGAAGGTGGGCAGCGAGGGCGGTGGAGACGGCGCCGCGAGCGCGGACGTCACTGACGCCCCCGGAGACAACGTCGAGGGCTTCGTCGACGCGCTAGACGAGCTCCGCGACGCCGACCGTCGGGCGGGACTCGGTGCCAACGCCGCGGCGCGAAGTGAGGAGTTCTCGCTCGACGCGATCGCCGACCGGTACCGCTCGCTGTACGCGGATCTCGTTTGAGCGGTCCGGAGCGGCCGATCGGCGGCCGTTCGCGGAAACTTGCGAAAACCGCAGTTGGTATGTCCTCCGGTCGACTCCGTAGAGCCAAATGACTCGTGTGAGCGTTATCGGCTGCGGGAACATGGGCGGCGCCCTGCTCAGGGGGCTTGCCCGCGCGGAGGGGTACCACCTCACGGCGATCGACCTCGACCCCGAGGCGCTCGCCGCGATCGAAGACGCCGTCGACGAGACGACCGAGGACGTGGCGGCGGCGCGCGACGCCGACATCGTCGTCCTCGCGGTGAAGCCCGACGTGGCGCCGGCGGTTCTCGACGACCTCGACCTCCGGGCGGACCAGCAGCTCGTGACGCTGGCGGCGGGGCTCCCCCGCGAGTTCGTCGCCGAGCGCACGGACGCGCCGGTCGTCAGGATCATGCCCAACCTCGCCGCCGAGACGGGTGACATGGCCGCGGCGGCGACGAACGCGGGCCTCACCGACGAGGTCCGCGAGATGCTCGACGCGGTCGGGGAGTTCGTCGAGGTCGACGAGTCGCTGATGCACGTCTCGACCGCCGTCAACGGCAGCGGCCCCGCGTTCGCTTTCTACCTGATCGACGCGATGAAGCAGGGCGGGATCGACAGCGGACTCGACCCCGAGCAGGCGGAGACGCTGGCCGCCCAGACGTTCAAGGGCGCCGCGGAGACGGTGTTGCGCGACGACCGCAGCGTCGACGAGCTGATCGACGCGGTCTGCTCGCCCAACGGGACGACGATCGAGGGGATGGACGTGCTCTGGGACAGCGACGCCGACGAGGCGGTCGAGGACGCCGTCGCGGCCGCGGAGCGTCGCTCTCGAGAGCTCGCCGAGGCCTTCGACGATGCCTGAGGACGCGAGCGTCGAGCGAGTCGGCACGGCAGACCCCGAGCGCGTTGAGGCCGCTCGGCGGGAGGCGGCCGGCGCGGACCGGGTGATCGTCAAGGCCGGAACGAACTCCCTGACCGACGCGGACTCCCGGCTCGACCGCGTGAAGCTCGACAAGCTCGTCGCCGACGTGATGGACCTCCGCGAGCGCGGCACCGAGGTCGTGTTGGTCTCCTCGGGGGCGGTCGGCGCCGGCACCGGACGGCTCGACGTGGGACCGGAGTCGCGCGACGGGGTCGACTCGATCGCCGAGAGCCAGGCGCTCTCGACGGTCGGACAGGGGCTGTTGATGCGCCACTACACGCAGAGCTTCGAGCGGTTCGACCAGGACGTGGCGCAGATCCTCGTGACGGGCACGGACCTCGACGCGCCGGAGCGGTTCGACAACTTCACCAACACCGTCGAGAAGCTGCTGTCGTGGGGCGTCGTCCCCGTGGTCAACGAGAACGACGCGGTGGCGACCGACGAGCTCCGGATCGGCGACAACGACATGCTGTCGGCGTCGATCGCGATCGGTCTCGACGCCGACCTCCTCGTGACGCTCACCGACGTCGACGGCGTCTACACCGGGAACCCGAAGCGCGACGCGGACGCCGAGCTGATCGAGGCGGTCGACGACGGCTACGAGCGGCTCCGCGAGATCGTCGGCGACGGCACCGCGACCGACTTCGGCGGGATCCGGACGAAAGTGGAGGGCGCCCACGACGTGAGCCGCAACGGGATCCCAGCGATCATCGCGGGCTCCGCCGAGCGCGACGTGTTAGCGCGGATCGTAGCGGGTAAGCCGACGGGCACGCTATTCGTGCCAGAGACTGGTGACGACGATGAGTGACACCGACACGGAACCGGACACCGACGTGGAGGCCGACACCGACGAGCTGGCCCGGCGGGCCGAACGCGCCGCGCTCCGGCTCGCGAACGCCGACGAGGCGACGCGGAACGAGGCGCTCCGGTCGATCGCCGACGCGATCCGCGAGCGCGAGTCCGAGATACTCGACGCGAACGCGGTCGACGTCGAGGAGGCGGAGCGGATGCTCGCCGAGGGGGAGTACACGCAGGCCTTAGTCGACCGCCTGAAGCTCGACGAGACGAAGATCGAGGAGATCGCCTCGATGGTCGAGTCGGTCGCCGCACAGGACGACCCGCTCGGGGAGACGCTCGCGGCGCGCGAGCTCGACGAGGACCTGGAGCTGTACCGGGTCGCCGTGCCGATCGGCCTCGTCGCGACCGTGTTCGAGTCGCGGCCCGACGCCCTGGTCCAGATCGCGGCGCTCGCGTTGAAGTCCGGCAACGCCGTCGTCCTCAAAGGAGGCAGCGAGGCCAGCGAGTCGAACCGCGTGCTGTACGAGGCGATCGTTGAGGCGACCGCCGACCTGCCCGACGGCTGGGCCGCGCTCATCGAGGCGCACGAGGAGGTCGACCGCCTGCTCGAACTCGACGACCGCGTCGACCTCGTCATGCCGCGCGGCTCCTCGGAGTTCGTCTCCTACATTCAGGAGAACACCCAGATCCCCGTGTTGGGACACACCGAGGGGATCTGCCACGTCTACGTCGACGAGGCGGCCGACTTGGAGATGGCCGAAGCCGTCGCCTTCGACGCGAAGGTCCAGTACCCGGCGGTGTGTAACGCCGTCGAGACGCTGCTCGTCCACGAGTCCGTCGCCGACGCGTTCCTCCCCGGTCTCGTCGAGCGGTACGAGGCGGCCGGCGTCGAGCTGCGCGGCGACCGGCGGACCCGCGAGGTCGTCGACATCGAGCCCGCGACCGACGACGACTGGGACACCGAGTACGGCGACCTCGAACTGTCGATCGCCGTCGTCGACGACGTGTACGCCGCGGTCGAACACGCCAACGACCACGGATCGAAACACACCGAGTCGGTCCTCACCGAGGACGCCGAGACGGCCGAGACGTTCATGACCGGCGTCGACGCCGCGAGCGTGTTCCACAACGCGTCGACGCGGTTCGCGGACGGCTACCGCTACGGGCTCGGCGCCGAGGTCGGCATCTCGACCGGCAAGATCCACGCCCGCGGGCCGGTCGGACTGGCGGGGCTCACCACGTACAAGTACTACCTCGAGGGCGACGGCCACCTCGTCGCGAGCTACAGCGGCGAGGACGCGGTCCCGTTCACGCACCGCGAGCTCGACGGTGCCGAGTGGACGCCGGGCTCGCTGTCGACGCGATAGCGACGGCGCCGATACCCCGTCGGTCCGATCGCCGCCAGTCGGTCGGCCCGTGACTGCGCGGACCGCGAGGGGCGGGCAGCCGACCCGTGCCAGTCGCTCACTCGCCCGTCGCGCCGGGGACGATCGTCACCGGCACCGATGCTCCCTCGGCGACGGCGAACGCGGTGTTCCCCTCTCGGAGCGACGCCAACTGGCCCTTCGACCGGTGCCCGATCACGATGTGCTCGACGGCGACGTCGTCCGACATATCGACGAGCTGTTTCCCGACCGCCGTTCCGGACCGAAGCCCGCTCCGGTCGAGATGTTCGAGCGTGACCGTCGTCCCCACGCCGATATCCTCGACGAACGACTCGATCTCGTCGCGGAAGCTCCGCTCCGCCCCAGACGCGCTCGCGTTGCTGATGACGTGGGCGACCGTCAGCGACTGACCGGTCGCCTGGGCCAGCCGCGCCGCGGTCTCGATCACCGCCTCGTAGCGGTCGTCGTCGCTGATGGCAGCGAGAATAGCCATACGCCTCTCACGTGTCAGATAATATTAACCGTTGCTCCGGTCGAGGTCGGTCGTCCGTTCGCCCCGCTCGTCGCCCGCCGGAGGCGCGGGCGCCACCGTGACGGGCCGGAGTCCTCCCAGTCAGGCGTCGAACTCCGGCAGTCGCCCGCCGTCGACGGCGACGTTCTCGCCGCTGACGTACGCGGCGGCGTCGCTCAGGAAGAACCGGAGCGGCGCGGCGACGTCCTCGAAGCCCGCCGGGCGGCCGCGGGGGAAGTCCTCGACGCCGGCCTCGGTGTTCGAGACGGCGAACGGCGAGACGGCGTTGACCGTGATCCCGTCGTCGCTGGTGTCCGCCGCCAGCATCCGCGTGAACATGAGCACGCCCGTCTTCGCGACGAAGTAGGGGAAGTTCACGGGGTGGGCGTGCATCCGGTCGCTGTCGGCGAAGCCGAGGTTCACGATTCGGCCCCACCCCTGGTCGCGCATGGCGGGCAGGGCCCGACGCGAGCAGAGCACCGTGCCGTAGAACGTCGTCTCGACCACGTTCCGCCACGACTCCCACTCGATGTCGCTCCAGTGGCGAGCGTCGAAGTCGCCGACGTTGTTGACGAGGATGTCGACCGACCCGACCTCGGCCTCCACCGTGTCGAACAGCTCGTCGACGGCGTCCGGGTCGGTGATGTCGGCTTGAGCGGTGACTGCGGTCCCGCCTCGCTCGCGGACCTCCTCGGCGGTGGCGGTCGCCGCCGCCTCGCTCTCGTTGTAGTGTACCACGACGTCGGCGCCGCAGTCGGCGATCGAAAGCAATAGCTCGCGGCCGACGCGCTTCGCGCTGCCGGTCACGAGGGCGGTCCGTCCGCTCAGGTCGGGGCGTAGCTCCATGCGGGATCCATGTACCGGATCGCTCCTAAGCGTTCCTCACGGATCGCGGCGTCGGCGGTCGGTGGTCGGCATCGCCTCGAAAAAGCAGTGGCGCGACGGCGACCGGCGAGTCGACCGCCGGGTTACTCGTCGTCGCCGCCGTCCGTGAGGATCTCGACGTCCGTCGCCTCGTCGGGTTCGGACAGCGACGGGTCTTCGGCGGTCTCCTCGGTCGTCGCCTCTTCGTCTCGCGTCCACTCTCGCGGAGTGCGTCCGTGACACATGGTACAGTATAGCATACTAATTGCGGAGGATTAAATCCTCGGTCGCGATCGGCCCGTATCGACCGCGAAAGGCCCTCGCAGCCGGCCGACCGCTCGTTACGCGACCGGTGCCGACGCGGGTCCGGCGGAGTGGCCGCTAGGGGGAGACCGGCGGTGGGAGGTCGACGAGCAGCGACACCGCGACGGCGACCGCCACTGGGGGCACGAGCAGGAGCGACGCGACCGTCTGCCACCACCGTCCCGGCGCGCGAAACCGACCCGCGTTCCGCGCCGCCACCGGGTTCGCCGCGACGGCCACGTCCCCGCCCGAGAGCGTGGCCCAGTACGCGATCAGCGGAAACAACGCGACCGCGAGCGGGGAGTCCGCCGGCAGCGCGGTCCCCACTCCGACGGCGACGGCGAGGTTGATCGGGAGCGGCGCGAGCGCGCAGACCCGAATGACGCTCGTCGACGTCGACGGCGGAATCGTCGCGTCGAACTGCCCCAAGGGAATCCCGCTCGCGTGTTCCGGGAGAAGCGTGATCTCGGGGGGCATGCCGGCCAGTCGCGCCACCGCCGCGTGCGCGAGCTCGTGCGGTCCGACGAGGATAGCGACGAGAGAACGTAGCGCACGGACTGCCATCGGACGCTCACTCGGCGTCCCGAACGGTCGTGTGACGGGCAGGTTCGGCCGGGTCGGTCGCGGCGTCGGCGGCCGCTCCGCCTGCTCCGAGGTCGTCGTCACGCATACAGCTTAGCAACGGTCAGACGGCGCTTCAATCCGTCGCCCACGCTGACAGCGACCCGAGAGGGCCGTCGCCGCAACGACACACGCGCCGCCCGAACGTCCCCGTGGAGAGAGTGTCACTGGGAGCCGGCGTACACGTCGGTCCTGCTCACCCCTGAAGGAGGTTCATCACCTCGTCGGCCACGCCGGGCTCGACGGCGACGACGTAGCGCTTCCCCGGCGTGAGCGTCGTGTCGGGACGGGCGACCTGTTGGGCGTCCGCGGCGGAGACGACCAGGGTACCGTCCGGAAACCGGACCTGCGTGAGCGACTTCCCGGCGGCCGGCGCTCCCTCCGCGATGCGGACGAGCATGATGTCGAGGTCGCCCGTCACGTCCGTCAGCGCTTGGACGTCGTCACCGACGATCTCGTTCGCCGCCACGCGGGCACCTGCTCGCTCCGGGAACAACACCGCGTCGACGAACCGCGTGTACGCCTCGCCGGCGGCCCGGTCGATGCGAGCCACCGTCCGAGTCCCCGGAGAGAGCTCCCTGGCGGCCAGACAGACCGCGAGGTTGAGCCCCGTCTCCCCGGTGAGCGCCGCGACGACGTCCGCCCGTTCGACGCCGGCCTGCTCGATGATGTCGGGGTTCGTCGCGTCGCCGCGGATCACCGTGGCGACGTACTCGTCTGCGATCTCGGAGACGACGTCTTCGTCCCGCTCGACGATCGTCACCTCGTGGCCGTGGTCTGCGAGTAGCTCAGCCGTTTGGAAGCCGACACGTCCGCCGCCCGCGATCACGATGTCGAGTGAACTCGTCATGGATTCAGTCCTCCGTCTCCGGAATGGCTGTCGCGTCTGCCGCCGCCGAGTCCGCGTCCGGTTCCGCCCGCAGTCTGTTGAGCGCGAGATACGCGGCGCCGCCGAGCAGGATCCACGCCGCGCTGAGCGCTAGCGCCAACGGGTCCGTCCGCAGCAGGTACTCCACGAGCACCCCGGTCAAGACCAGGTTGAGCGCGATGCCGATCAGCGGCGGGGCCGGATAGAACGGCATCTCGTATGGACGGTTCATGTCGGGTCGCTCGCGTCGCAGCCTGATCGCGGCGACGTTGACGATGACGAACGAGAGCAGGAAGAAGAGGCTCGACATGTTCCCCGCGCTCTGCGTCGGCAGCGCGACGGAGCCCAACATGACCACGGCGCTCGCGAGGATCGCGACGAACGGCGTCCCGTATCGGTGGTGGATCTGGCCGAACGAGGGGAGCAACTGCCCCTCGCGTCCCATCGAGAACGCGACCCGCGAAGAGGCGATCACGACTGCGTTTAGCGCCGTCAGCGTCGAGAACACGGCGCCGAAGACGACCAGCGCGCCGCCGTTCCGGATGATCGGGAGCCCGGTCGGCATGAACGAGGTCGCCGCCGTGGCGATCCCGGCCTCCCCCGCCTCCGCGAGCCCCTCTGCCCCGAGCGTTCCGACGGCGACGGTGACCACGGCCAGGTAGACGACCACGGTCACGGCGAGGCTCACAAAGATCGCCTTCGGAATGTTCTCCCGGGGATTCTTGACCTCCTCCGTGACGGTCGTGATGAGGTCGTACCCCTCGAAGGCGATGAACGTGAGCCCCATCGCCGGTAGGACCGCTCCCGCTCCGCCGCCCGCGGGGAACAGCGGCTGGAACTCGGCGCCCGAGAACATCGGCGACGCCAGCCCGAAGGCGACGAACACCACGAGGATGCTCACCTTGATTATCGTGAACACCGTCTCTGCCTTCCCGCTGGCGGCCGTTGAGACGGCGTTGAGCGCAACCAACACGAAGACGGCGACGAACGCCAGCAGGAAGCCCGGGCTGACCTGCGCGCCGACGACGGGAAGGATGACGTCACCGACCTCCTCCGGCGGAGCGACGGCCCCGTAGACGTGGAGCAGTTCGAGGAAGTTCGGAGCGAATCCCAGCGCGTAGAGTGCCCCGGCGATCATGTACGCGAACCAGAGCATCCAGCCCATGATGAACGACGAGAGGTCGTCGAATATCTCCCGGACGAACGCGTACCCGCCGCCGCTCTTCGGGATCGAGCTGGCGAGTTCGGCGTACGACAGGCCGGTGAACGCGGTGACGACCCCGTTGAGCGCGAAGACGACGATCGCCGCCGGACCGGCGATTTCCGCGGCCAGTCCGGTCAGTACGAAGATGCCGGCACCGATCATCGCCCCCATGCCGATCATCGTCGCGTCGAGCAGTCCGAGCTCGGCTTCCGGAGAACGAGTCTCGCTTCCGCTCATCGGTCGTGAAAGCCGATTCCCGTATCGTCCATCGTACGCCCCGAAACTGGTACTCTCGTCACTTTATACCCCGGGTGAATTCGGGAGTCGCGGAATCGTGGCGGGGCCTGATACGCCCGCCCGGCGGCAGCGCGCTGGTAGTTGTTCCAGAGGGCCGGAATCCGGCCCGGATTAAAGCCGTCGGAAGCCGAGGGACGACACGATGACCCAGTCAAAGCGATTCGTCATCGCCGGCGGCGGGCGAGTCGGACTCCAGACTGCGGAGAACCTCACCGAACAGGGCCACGAGGTGCTGCTGATCGAGGTGGACGCGGACCGCGTCGAGAAGCTGTCCGACGCGTACCTTGGCCCCGTGATCCACGGCGACGCCACCGAACAGTCGATCCTCAGGCAGGCGGATCTCCGAAACGCCGACGCTATCGCGGCGCTGACCGACGAGACGGAGACGAACACGGAGATCTGTATGACCGCGCACCACCTCGCGCCGGCTATCCGGACCCTGGCCAGGTCGGAGTCGCGGACCGAACAGGAACACGGCGAGGTCGTCGACGCCACGCTGCTACCGCAGTCGCTCGGCGGCGACCACGCGGCCGATATGCTCACCGGCGAAGAGATCCGAACGCTCGTGTTCCCCACCGCCGACCTCGACATCATCGAGGTGACCGTCTCCGAGTCCGCCCCCGTCGCGGGACGCCGGCTCGACGAGATCGCCCTTCCGGCCGGGAGTCTCCTCATCTCCACGTCGGACCGAGAGTCGCTCGCCGGTCCCGACACGCTGCTGGAACCGTCACAACAGTATATCCTCGCCGTCGAGTCGGACGTCGTCGACGAGGTCGTCAAACTCTTTCGCGGGTGACCTCGCCCGACGGCCGCGACCGCCGTCGCGACCGCTCAGGGCCCGTTCGTGACTGGGTGTTTCTCGTCGCTCGTCGCCCAGATTTGATATAGCGATATACGATTCACGAGTTCCGTCTCAAACGACATTCCGGCTTCGCGCGTCCGACAAATTTGGACGCACCCGAGCGAATCCGACCCACTCCGGAATTATTACCCCCGGCGCTCACGCAGCACG
Source organism: Halorubrum sp. CGM4_25_10-8A (assembly GCF_005435025.1). NCBI lineage: Archaea > Methanobacteriati > Methanobacteriota > Halobacteria > Halobacteriales > Haloferacaceae > Halorubrum > Halorubrum sp. CGM4_25_10-8A. The sequence continues at coordinate 25,690 of NZ_SGTX01000010.1, forward strand.
GGGTATGACCGACTCCGACTGGGGCGACTGGCTGCCGCGCGCGGTCGCGGACGCCGACCCCGACACGGTGGCGCTGTGGTACCTGGGCTGTAACGGCTTCGCGATCAAGGGGAGCGAGGGGACCGTCCTCTGGATCGACCCGTACGTGGGCACGGGCGACCCGCCGCGGACGGTACGGATGATCCCGATTCCCTTCGACCCCGAGGACGTCGAAGTCGCGGACGCGGTGTTGGCCACCCACGAGCACACGGATCACGTTCACGGGCCCTCGCAGGCGCCGATCCTCGCCAACGCGGACGCTGACCTCGTCGCGCCCGACGACTCGCTCGCGGTCGCGCGCGAAGAGGAGCGGTGGACCGACGAGTACGCGGTCGACGACGCCCAGTTCACCGAGGTGACGGAGGGCGACGAGCTGCGGATCGGCGAGTTCACCGTTCACGTCGTCGAGACCCGCGACGCGGACGCCACGCATCCGGTGGGTTACGTGATCGAACACGACGCCGGGACGGTGTTCCACGCCGGGGACAGCAAGCCGTCGCCGACGTTCGAGGGGCTCGCGGAGCGGTTCGACATCGACCTCGGCATCCTGGCGTTCGGCTCGGAGGGCACGATACCGGACAAGGAGACGGGCGAACCGGTTCAGACGAAGTGGTACAGCGACGAGAACGAGATCGCGACGGCCGCGAACGACCTCGGCCTCGACCGCCTCGTCCCGACCCATTGGGACATGTGGAAGGGGCTGACCGCCGACCCGACCGCGCTCCACGACCACGTGCGGAGCTACGAGTCTCCGGATCGGCTGGAGATCGTGGAGATCGGCGATCGAATAGACCTGTAGACGGGAGCTGAGCGGCCGTTTTCGCGGCGTATCGGTTATCACCGGCGAAACCCGGCCCGTGGAATTTAAGCCCCTGCTCCGGGACCGTGGAGTATGAGCGAACGGACGGCGGAGGCGGCCACGACCGTCGACGAGGACGGCATCCGCGTCGAGAAATCCTTCACGGACGACGCGTTCCCCGTGCCGGCGGTGATGTACACCCTCTCCTCACACCGTGAGGACCCCGTACGGGTGCGTATCGTCGACCGGATCCCGGAGTCGTTCCCGATGGACCGAGTGGGGTTCCACCCGGAGTACGAGAGCGAGAACTGGACCGCGTACAAGGACCACCGCGTGGAGTTCGAACGGGTGATAGACCCCGACGAGACCGTCGAGACGGTGTTCGGGATCCGCGACGACGACCCCGACCTCGACGGGTTCCTCGGCACGCCGGTGATCGAACACGTGCCGGTCGGCGAGGAGATCGAAGACGTCCTCGGCGCCGGCGACACGGACGCCGTCCGAGAGGTGCTCTCCGGCGACCGCGCGACGCTCCCCGGAATGGCGGAAGAGGACGAACTGTTGGCGGGAGACCCCGCGGAGTCCGGTGAGGGCGCCTCGGCCCGCGATCCCGGCCCGGAACCCGCGGCGGAACCGGAACCTGAACCGGAACCGGAGGCAGAGAGCGCCACGGAAGCCGCCGCCGGCCCCGAAACCGAGGCCGATCCTGAGCCCGACACCCCCGAGCCGCGAACGGTCGCCGACGACGGGACGGCCGCGGTGTCCCCACATGAGGGGGAATCGGTCGGCGCCGCGGTCGAACCCGAGGCCGGAGCCAAAGAGACAACCCCTGCCGATGAGCCCGACGAAACGCCCGAAACAGACGACACAGCCGCCGAGTCGGCCGTCGAAGACGAGCCGGAAGTCGCCGACGAAGACGGAACGGAAGCCGACGAACTCGACGAAACCGACGAAGCCGACGAGACGGACGAGGCGAGTCTTCCGGGCGAAGGCGGCCTCGCGGCCGCGTTAGCGGCCGAGATCCGCACCGGAGCGGCCGACGAGGAGGACATCGAGACCATCGAGAGGGCGTTCGACGCGAGCGTGCCGCGCAGCGTCGACGTGCGGATCGCTCGACTCCAGTCGAGCGTGGCCGACATCGAGGCGTACGCCGACGCGCTCGCGGAGTTCATCGACGGCGAGGGGACCGCCCGAGAGATCCTCGACGGGATCGACGAGCGTGTGGACGCCGTCGAGTCCGAGGTCGACGCCCTCGACGATCGCCTCGACGACGCGGAAGACGATCGCGAGGAGATCGAGTCGGACGTCGCCCGCGTCGACTCCGCGGTCGCGTCGACCTCCGACGCGGTCGATGCGGTCGACGAGCGCGTGGAGACCGTCGAGACCGACCTCGATGCGGTCGAAGACGACGTGCGCGGCGTGGAAGACGACGTACAGGCGGTCGAAGACGACGTGCGCGGCGTGGAAGACGACGTACAGGCGGTCGAAGACGACGTTCGCAGCGTGGAAGGTGACGTGCGCGGCGTGGAGGACGAGGTCGCGTCCGTCGAGGAAACCGTCGAGTCGGTCCGAGACGGCGTCGCGGCCGTCGAGAGCGACGTCGAGGACCTCGCCGACGACGTCGACCGGGTGGAGGGGACGGCGGACGCCGCCGCGGAGACGGTCGACGACCTGGGCGACGACGTGGAGACGCTGTACGAGGAGGTCGACAGGGCGGCCGAACGGGCCGAGAACGCCGAAGAGCGGGCCGAAAGCGCCGAGGACCGCGCGGCCGGCGTCGCGGAGCGCGTCGACGACGTGGAGTCCGGACTCGACCGCTTCGACGAGGAATTCGACGACCTGTGGGACGACCTCGCGGAGGTGGACAGCCGGCTCACCGACATCGAGGACCGGCTCGGAGAGGACCTCGACGACGTTGCCGCCGAGCTAGATGAGATCAACGACCACCTCGACGAGCTCGACGAGTTCCGTACCCGGCTCAACGAGGCGTTCGGCCCGTAGTCGCTCCGTTTCGACGATCGAGCGGCGACACCGAACGCCGTCGGCGGCACCCCGGTTGAAAAACGCAACCCGTTTTACGCGCGCGGTCGCAGATGGGGCAATGACAGACCCGGTCCCGGTCGCCGTGCCCCGGAAGGGGCGCCCGCTCGAAGCGGTCTTAGAGCGGATCGCGACCGTCGCGAGCGACGACCGCCTCGACCGGCTCGCGGACGGCGTGAGCAACACGCTCCGATACGAGAAGGCCGTCACGAAGGGGTCGGTCGACGCCGACGAGGGCCCGTACGAGCGGCTCGCGGAGTACTCTGACCCGACGACGGCGGCCGAACCGGAGTACACGCTGCTGCGCGACGACCGGGACGGCAAGCCGCGGCGAATCGTGTTCGACGCCGCCACAGTGGATCTCGGCGACGTGACGGTTAAGCTCGTCGGCCGCGAGGAACCGTTCCGTGCGCTCCGAACCCACGAGTTCGCGCTCGGATTCGACTCCGCCGACCTCGTCTTAGAGGAGGTCGTCGGGATCCGAGGGGGCGGACTCGGCGACATCTCGGACATCAACGACCGGATCGACCCGGTCGACACCGACGTGCGCGTGGTGACCGGTCTCGGTGACACGGTGTACCACACGCTGATGGGACGCGAGGACCGACGCAGACCGGGAGAGACGTACGACCGCGCGTATCTGGCCGACTACGAGGGGTCACTGTGTATCTCGCCGCGGTACGAGCGCCTCGTCACTGCCGTGTTAGGGACCGACGCGCTCGACGGGGTGGAGTTCGTCTACCCGGAGGCCGACGAGGAGGAGGAGGCGGCGATAGCCAGGGTCGGTCTCGGCGTCTACCTCACCGTCACCGGCTCGACGGCGCGCGAACACGGACTCGCCGTCGGGGAACACCTCTTCCCGAGCGAGACGGTCCTGATGCGTAACGCGGCCGAGACCGACGATTCGGTCTCCCGCGTCCTCCGGGCGCTCGAACGAGAGGCGGCCGACTCGGAGATCCGCGTCTGATACCAGAGATAGTATAGCGGCATGAGATGTACGCGTTCGAGTCGCGACGACGTCCGGCGCCGATGTGTGCCGTTTCGAACCGGCACCCGCCGAGTACTATCGCCAGTTACCCCAGCGTTCTCGCACTACGACTCTCGTCGCCGCACCGAACGGCTCGCGCAGAGCGGGGAAAGCGATTGGGCCGACGGACGACATCCGGGGCCGATCAGATTCACATTGCCGTCCGTTGGGAATCGCGTGTCCCAATCGAATATCTTGGATTGTATAACTAGTGGTTGGAACTAATGGTGCTAGAGAGTTGGATAATAAACTCAACCCGGCCAAAATGTGGTCCTGCTCACTGAGATAAAGTCACTTATCCAGAAATCTAGGATAGATTGAAGTCACGGCAGCGAGAACGGTCGTCCGAGAACGATGGGAGGCGATCGACAGTCGGTGAAGACGTACGTGCCGACGGAACAGAAGGACGTGTGGCGCGACCACGCCGACGAGCTCGACATGTCGCTGAGCGAGTTCGTCAGGACGATGGTTCAGGCCGGGCGGAGGGGGTTCGCGCCGACCGGATCGGAAGGTCGGGAGGAGCCCCCTTCCGAGCCCGCCGACCCCGGGGGTAGCGACCTCGAAAAGCGCGTCCACGCGGCTCTCGAATCGGGACCCCGCTCGTGGGACGAACTCGTCCAAGCGGTGGTCGGCGACGTGGAGGACGAACTGGAGGAGACCCTCGACGAGCTACAGGAGCGCAATCGGATCCGGTACAGCGGCCGAGAAGGGGGGTACGTGTTGACCGATGAGTAGCGCGAGAGCGTCTCCGGACCCCGACGACCCCGTCGGCTACTTCCTCGAAGACCTCACCTACCACGGAAAGACGGACCGGACCAGGGCGGCGTACGAGCGCGTCCTCCGGCGGTTCGAGGCGTTCCTGGACGACGTTGATCCGGAGGCCGCGACGCACCGCGACTGTATGGCGTTCGTCCACTCGCTGCGGGGTGACGTCGCCGACAGCACGGTCGCGACGTACGCGGCGTACCTCCACCGGTTTTACGGGTACATGACGGAGGTAAAGGCCTTCGACGGTAACCCGATGACGCTGGTGATGGAGGAAATGGACGAGACCGTCGATAAGGACCCGGCCCGCCGCGACGTCTCGGTCCCTGCGATGCGCTCGTTCGTCGCCGGAATCCGGCACCCGCTCCACCGCGCGCTGGTGGTGACGCTCCTCAAGACCGGCATGCGGGTCGGCGAGCTGTGTAACCTCGACCTGCGAGACCTGTCGGTCAGCGACCCGGACCTCCTCAACGCGGCGTACTCGCTCGGGGGACGCCCGGCGCTGTCCGAACGGCCGGACTCGATTTTCGTGACCGCCGAGGCGACCGTCGGCGAGGAGCTGAACGGGGAGGTGCGAACGGCCGCGAACAAACGGAAGCGCGGGACGGTGATCCCGGTCGACGACGAACTCCGCAGAGCGCTGAAGGCGTGGCTCGCGGTGCGTCCGGACTCGCCGTCGCCGGCTGAGCCGCTGTTCGTCGGCACCGCGGAGGGATGGGGGGAACGATTGGAACCGCAGGCGGTCAGACACGTCGTCGAGCGGCACGCCCGCGAGGAGGGGTGGTACCGGACCGGCGGCGGCGCCGACGAGAACGTCACGCCCCACTACTTCCGCCACTTCTTCACGACGCACCTCCGCGACAGAACCGGCGACCGCGGAGTGGTGAAGTACCTCCGCGGCGATGTCGCCGACGACGTGATCGACACGTACACGCACAACTGGGGGGATCAGGTCCGGGAGGTTTACGAGGCGAACGTCTACCGACTCTTCGCGTGAGAGTGGTTCCAATTTCGTCGTCCCAGTAGCGACTCGTTTCGTTCGAGCGCAGCCACGTAAATCGTATATGGCTATATCCAAACTGTGGGGCCGGTCGCGAAGATACCGGGGTGGTCGCACACGAGCACGGTGGGCTGAACCCTTCCGAAAATAGTCGACGGCGCGGCCCGCCGCTCGAACGGTCCGCGTGTCGACTGACGGCGAAGCACCGCGTCACTCACATGTCGGGAGACGGTGAAGCAACGGCGATGGCGCTCCTGAGAGTGCCGCCCTCACCGGCCTGTCCGTCCTCGCCGGGACGGCGGTCACCGCCATCCTCTGTGTCGGACCCCGGGGCTGTCCCGCGCGGCGAACGGCTTCGGCGACCGCTCTCGCGACGTAGCCCCGTACCTCGCGGCGGCGCCGGCGGACCGCGAGCCGGTACCCGGTTCCGGCGAGCGGTACGGCTGGGCGCTCGCGGAAGGGACCGGCGCGGCCGCGGCGCTCGGGGAGCGCGCCCGCGACCGGGGCGGCGACGTAGCCGCCGAGCGATTCCGCGAGCGGCGCAACCGGTTCGTCGACTGCGTCGACACGTACCGCGGCCCAGCCGGGCCTTGGTACGAGAAGCTCTCGCCCGCGGGGAGCGACGGCGGCCCCGTACCGCCGGAGCCGCCGGGCGTCGAACCAGACTACCACCCCGCGAGCGCCCACTTCGAGAGCTGGCGCTCCGGGTGCGGTGAGCGCGGAGAACGGCTCAGGCGACCGAAAGGAAAGAGTGGGCGCGGTCCGCCCGACGGTCACTCCTCGTCGAGGAGGCTCTCGACGAGAGCCTCAGGGTCGAATCGCGTGATGTCGTCGTACCCCTGCCCGGTTCCGAGGAAGAGGATCGGTTTCCCGGTGACGTACGCGACCGAAATGGCGGCGCCACCGGAGGAGTCGGCGTCGGCCTTCGTCAAGATTGCGCCGTCGATCGCGGCGGCGTCGTTGAACTCTTTCGCGCGGTTGACCGCGTCCTGCCCCGCGACGGCCTCGTCGACGAACAGCGTCATGTCCGGGTCGACGACGCGGTCAATCTTCTCCAGTTGCGCCATTAGGTCGTCGCTCGTGTGGAGCCGCCCCGCCGTGTCGCCGAGGACGACGTCGACGTCGTTCGCCTCGGCGTACTCGACGCCGTCGTAGATGACGGCCGCCGGGTCGCCGCCCTGGTCGTGGCTGATCAGGTCGCGGCCGAGCCGGTCGGCGTGTTCGCGGATCTGCTCGTTCGCGCCCGCGCGGTACGTGTCGCCGTTCGCGAGGACGGATGAGTAGCCTCGGTCACCGAGCCACTCGGAGAGCTTCGCGATGCTCGTCGTCTTCCCGACGCCGTTGACGCCGGTGAAGACGATGGTGACGGGTTTGTCGGCCTCGGCGATCCGCTCTTCGAAGTCGAACTGTCCGACGGCGATGACGTCGAGGAGGGCGTCGTGGAGCGCAGACTCGACGAGTTCGCCGGTCGTCTCGACCTGCTTGCGGGACTCGCCGAGCATGCTCTCGCGGACGCTGTCGAGGATCTGCTCGGCGACGCTCATCTCCACGTCGCTCTCGAGCAGCGCCATCTCGAGGTTCCACAGCGGCTCCTCGAGGTCCTCCTCCTCGATGATGATGCGCCCTGTCGCGAACGCCTTCGCGCGCTGGAAGGTACTCGGCTCGTCGTCGTTCGACGACTCGTCCGAACCGCCCGCGTCGCCGTCGACCGCCGAACGGGATTCCGCGGTCGCGTCGGCGCCGCTCTCGGCGGTCGTCGCTTCCTCGGGCGGGGCCTCGTCCTCCTCGGCCTCCGTCGACTCCTCGACGTCCTCGCGGAAGCCGGAGAGCTTGTCTTTCAGTCCGTCGAACACGGTATAGTCTCCGTCTTACTCCCCGTCGCCTTCCTCGGCCTGCTGCATCTGCTGCATCTGCTGTTGCTGCATCTGCTGTTGCATCTGCTGGGCCTGCTGTTCGAGCTCGTCGCTCTCGGACTCCAGCTCGTCGACCTCCTCCTGCGTCTCCTCGATCCGGTCGTCGAGCGCCTCCTGCTTGCGCCGGAGGACGTCGATCGCGTCGCCCTGCTCCTGCTCCGCGGAGTAGTTCCCGCCGAGCGAGACGATGACCTCGTCGATGTCCTGGACCTCCGCGCGGAGGTAGGCGCCGCCGCCGAGCGGGACCTGAACGGTCGCGCCCGTGTCGAGGGTCTTGATGGCCTCGACGGCGTCGTCGATGTCGGCCTTCTCCTCGCGGTAGTCGGCGATTTCGCCTTCGAGGGCCTCGATCTCCTCGTCGAGCGCCTGGATCTCCTGTGAGAGCTGCTGGAGCTGCTGTTGTCCGCCGCCCATCATGCCTCGGACACCTCCTCGATCTCGATCTGGGTGCGCTTCCGGTTGTGCTGGCTCCCGACCGTGGTGTAGATCCGCTCGCGGGCGAGGTCCTCGTTCTCCGCCTCGATGTCCTTCGTGAACGGCTGGTCGCCGTCTCGGCTCTGGAACCGTCCACTCACCGTGTAGGTACTCATGTTCCCCGATCCGGCAGGGACAGGGAAGTATCTTCCTAAAAGGCGACAGGCGGCCGCGTCATCGCGGACCGCCCGCGACGACGGCCGTCACGGCGTCGCGTCACGGAAATCGTGTGCCGAGGGAGGTCATCCCGAGAGGTCCGCGCGGCGGAATCGGACGATAGCGATCGCGAGGAGGACGGCCGTCGCGGCGAGCAGGACTGCGGCGCCCGTGAGGTCGTACTCGCCCAACACCAACACCGCGGAGGGGTCGTAGTGGGCCGTCGGGCTGACGTTCCCGGCCGCGGCGTAGTCGGTGCTGGCGACGAGGGAGTCGAACATGAACAGCGCGAACAGTCCCCCGAGCGCGACCCGCTGAGCGACCCCCGGCCGCGAGAGCAGCGTCGAGACGGCGATACCCGCCGCGACGCACGCCACGTGATACGGCACCGCGAGCGCGTGGACCGCCGCGAGGCGTTCGACCGCGATCGTCTCGCCGACCGCGACGACGCCGACGTACGCGACGACCGGCAGCACGACATTGAGGAGGACGACGAGCGGAACCAGTCCGAGAAACCGACCGATCACGACGTCACGTCGCGCGACGGGCGCCGACAGCGTCAGGTCCATGCGACCGGAGGCGACGTCCCCCGCTATCGTCCCGCCGGCGAGGTACGCCAGGTACAGCCCGACCAGCAGGAGCCAGGCGAACTGGTAGAACTCAACCGCGAGGAAGCCCTCGATAGATGAGATGGCGATGATCCCGAACGCCTCCCGGACCGCGGGCGGGAACGCCTCGACGTACGCGTCGAGGTCGACGTCCGCGGTCGCCAGGGACGGGAAGAACGCGAGGAACACCAACAGGAACGAGGAGAGCAGGCCAGTCAGCACGACCGTTCCGCGGGCCCGGCCGGCGGCGTCGTACCGTGCGATCGCGAGCCACGGGGTCGCGCGGTCGCTCATCGCTCGTCACCCCCCGATTCGGCGGTCGGATCCGCGTGCGCTCCGCGGTTGGTCGACGCCTCGGCCTCCTGACGCTCGCCGCCGCCGATCGGTCCCGGAACGTCGCCGTCGTAGAACGTCATGAACGCCTCTTCGAGCGGCGCATCGACGACGTCGAGGTCGAGGACGGTGTACCTCGAGAGCAGGTCGACCAGCGCGTCGTACTCGCCGGTCCACGTGAACGAGACGGTCTCCCCGACGCGCAGATTCATGATCCCGCGGAGCTCGAAGTCGCCGCGATCGACGTCTTCGGCGACGCGGATCCGCACCTGCTTGCCGCCGCGAGAGCGGAGGTCCGCGACCGACTCGACCGCGACGAGGTGCCCCTCTCGGAGGACGCCGACGCGATCGCACAACGCCGCCACCTCGCCCAGCACGTGGGACGAGAGGAGGACGCTCGCCCCGTCGCCGACGCGCTCGCGGACGAGGCCCGCGAACTCCTCTTGAAGCAGCGGATCGAGTCCGGAGGTCGGCTCGTCGAGCAACAGGAGTTCCGGGTCGTGCATGAACGCGGCCACCAGCGCGACCTTCTGCCGGTTTCCCCGGGAGAGGTCGCCGATGCGGCGCGACTCGTCGAGCCCGAAGCGTTCGACGAGGCGGTCGCGACTCGACTCCCCGCGGAGCGCCGCTTGGTGGTCTAAGAACGCGCCGGCCGTACGGTCGCGGTCGAGCCCCGGATCCCCGGGGAGGTACCCGATCCGCTCGCGTGCGCGACGCGACGCGACCGGGTCCGTGGCGTCGCGCCCGAGGAGCGTCGCGCCGCCGTCCGTCGGCGACAGGAACCCCAACAGCGTGCGGATCGCGGTCGTCTTCCCCGCGCCGTTCGGGCCGAGGAAGCCGAACACCTCGCCGTCCTCGACGGTGAAGGAGACGTCTTCGATCCCCCGGACGTCGCCGTAGTACTTGGAGAGGCCGCGGCACTCGATAGCGGGCATACCGTCCTCAACTCCGCTGTAGCTCTTAAATGTGGGAGTGAGGTTCGCGAAGCGAAGCGGGGGCGGCGACGAGGGGGCGGCGGGGAGAAGGCGGAGCGCGGTTCAGTCGATGAAGCCGAGCGTCTCCTCGATGCGGCCGAGCTCCGGTCCGGTCGTGTCGTCACCGACGACGTACCCCTCGTCGGTGGCGAGGAGGCCGGAGCCGACGAGCGGCGCGCCGTAGTTGATGGTGCCGAGGTCGGCGCGGACGTCGAGCGCCTCCTCGACCGCTTGAAGCTCCGACTCCGTCGACTGTGGATGACACAGCACGCCCGTGTCGTTGGCGACCGCCGCGGTTCCGACCGTCCGGACGTCCCCGAGATCGCCCCGGGTCACGGGAACGTCGAGCGCGTCTTTGATCGTCCGGATCGATTCGCGCGAGAGGTCCGGGTGGACGTACGCGCCGTAGTCGTTCGCGAGGACGACGTTCCCGGCGGCGTTGATCTCGCCCGGGAGTTCGCGCACCGGGACGCCGGCGGCGTCCGCGATCCGCTCCTTCTCGCGCTCGGTCGCGCGCGAGGAGACGAGGATCCCGTTCTCGTTGCCCGTCGCGAGGGATCCGACCGTGTTGGACCTCCCGACCGTCGTCAGCAGCGGCTCCGCGCCGAGTTCCGCCCCGAGGTCCTCGGCGAGCGCCTCGTCGACGTCCGGTCGGATCAACAGGAGGTCGTCGACGGCGCGGGCGAACACGCCCACGTACGACGAGCCGGTGAAGGTCGCCCGTAACACGTTACTCGGCGTGCTCGGCCTCGACGACCGGTTCGCCGTCCTCGACGAACCGAGCCGCGCGGACCCGCACCGTGCTGGGCGGGTTCTGGCGCCCGTTCGCCCAGACGGCCTCGTTGACGGAGCCGTCGATGATCACGTCGCCCTCGTCGACGGAGAAGTGCTTCGCGAGGTGCTGCCGCGTGATCTTCATCGCGTAGTCGGCGCGCTGCTGGACGGGCTTCTCCTTGGCGTCGCGGAGCGGGACGGTGACGACGCGCTCCTCGAAGTCGTTCGTCGACATTTACTCGTCCAGGTCGTTCCGGCGCCAGTTGCGCCGCTTGGGGTTTCGCGTCACGTTCATGTCCGTCTTCATCATGACCCACGCGGGGACGCGGGTGTTCTGGCGCTCCGCCTTCGCCAGACGCTTCTTTTGAGCCTTCGACTTGTCTCCCATAGTGGCGCACACTTTCCGCGGGGCGCATAAAACCCCTTCCATACGGGTCGCGCGAGGCGCCCGTGAGTCCCCGCTCCGTCCGGGGCCTCCCCCTCGCGGCCACTACAGTTCCCGTTCGGCGACCCCCATGTAGATCCGACGACAGCGGTCGAGGGCTTCCAGGCTCGCGCTCTCAGTGTCGGTGTGTGCCTCGCCCGGCTCGGAGGCCCCGCAGACGAGACAGTCGGTCCCCGCCCCCGCGAGCCAGCCGGCGTCGGTCGCGTGCGGCTTGGTGACGTGTTCGGGCGCGTCGAAGCCCGACTCATCGTGGACTGCGCGGGCGACGTCGAGGGCGGCGTCCGCGAACGCCGCGTCGCCGCAGGCCATCGGCGGGAGGTCCTGATCGACGACGAGCTCGACCCCGGCCGTCGCGTCGGCGACGCCAGCCAGATCGGCTCGGTCGCCCGGAACGGTACGCTCGTCGACGGTCGCCTCGCAGCGCTCCGGGATCACGTTCCACGTCTCGCCGCCGTCGACGATCGTGACCGCCAGCGACCCCGACACGTCGTTCCCGAGGACCGTCGCCTCCGGGGCGTCGAGCCCGCGGACCGCGTCGATCGCGTCGCAGGCGCGGTAGATCGCGTTCTCGCCCGCCTCCGGCTCCGAGGCGTGGGCCGCCTCCCCGTGCGCGACGAGCCGCGACCCGCGGCGGCCGCGGTGGGCGACGGCGACGTCCGTCACGCCCGGCTTCGAGTAGTTCGTCGACCCCTCGGCGACGACCGCGCGTTCCGGGGCGAACCCCGCGTCGATCGCGTGGCGAGCCCCGTCGCCGCCGACCTCCTCGCCGACGAAGGAGGCGAAGATCAGCTCCCTGCCCTCCGGCGGCGTCGCGTTCCGGAACGCGAGCATCGCGGCCGCGACCGACCCCTTCATGTCGGCCGTGCCGCGGCCGTAGATCCGACCGTCGCGCCGATCGACGACGTACTCGCCCTCCGTCCCCTCGCCGGCCGTCTGTTCGGGCGCGGGCGGGACGACGTCGTGGTGGCCGACGAGCGCGAGCGAGTCGGCATCGGGGTCGTCGGTCGCGCCCCTGAACGCGAGCACGTTGCCGGCGTCGTCGCGCTCGACGGTCGCGTCCGTCTCCGCGCGCAGCCACTCCTCGATCGCGTCGCCCGCTGCCGTCTCGTCCTCGTGCGATGGGATCGAGACGAGCCGCTCGGTGAGGTCCGCGAGTTCGTCCATGGACTCAGTGACGGCCGTCGCCGCATAAGCGCGTCCCTCACGTCGGGCGCGGCGAGCGCGGGCCCCGGAGCGGGCCGGCGCTCAGGTCGTGAACAGCTCCGTGTCGTCGGGCACCGCGAACAGCCCGAGCCGGACCCCGGCGTCGAGCCAGCCGTAGCCGTACGAGTAGGAGGCGAGCGCGTTCACCGGGTCGCCGTCGTCGCGGAAGTGGCGGCCGTCGTCGAGGTACGACTCCGCCATCTCGGTCACGTCCGCCGCGGCCTCGCCCAGCGGCGTGTCCGCCGGCGGGCGCGGCTCCGCGACGGCCAGCGCGTCCGCGAGCATCCGCTCGTAGCGGTCCGTCTTCTCCTCAAGATCGGCGGGCATGTCAGAGCGTTCCGTCGGGCGGACAAAAGCGGTCGGGTATTTTTGCGCTCGCGACCCGTTACACTGGACTGATGAAGTCCCGCCCTCCCGCAGGGGGCCGATCGGCCCTCGCCCTCGTGGTCGCGACGAACCTCCTCCCGCTCGCCGGCGTCGTCGGGTTCGGCTGGCGCGTCGGCGAACTGCTCGCGGTGTATTGGATAGAGGTCGCCGCCCTCGTGATCGCCCACGCCGCCGCCGCGATGTTCGCCGAGCGACCGATCCGGCTCGAAGACCGCTCGTTCTACATCACCGGCTACGACGAGGACGCCGAGCGAGACGAGGTGTGGGAGACCGACGCGGAGCCGGTTCACCTCGTCTCGTGGCTCCCGCCGATCTACCGGCGGAACTTCCGCGTCGTCCGCCGGTCGCTCGGGGTGTTCGCGTTCATGATGTTTCCGCTCTTGGCGGTCGGCTGGGAGGCGCTCTCGTACCTCACGCCCACGGTCGGAGTGGCGACGCTCGGCGTCTGCGGCGCGCAGGTCGGGGAGGTGCGTCGGGAGTTCTTCGCCGAGCGCGCCTACGAGGACCAGTCGCCGTACATGGTGGTCGAGGCCGCCCAGCGCGTCGTCTTCTTCTACTTCGTCGTCGCGATACTGACGGTCGTTTCGGTGACATTCGGAATCGCCGTGATCGATGTGGTACTGGCTCCCGGGCTGCTCGACGGCGTCGCCGACGCGGTCCTCCTCGTTCCGTACCTCCTCCCGATCGCGCTCGGGAAGGCGACCGTCGAATGGAGCCGGCGGCGCGCCTTCCAGGAGGACGACCCGGACGGGATCGCGACGTGGTTTACCGGCGAGGACGCCAGGCGTGACTGGAAGAAGGACGAAGAGTCCGTCGGAGACGCCTGACGACGCGGGGCGCGGTCGCGTCGGCGATGGGAGGGAAGCGAACGCGGCGAGGAGACAGGACGCGGCCGGCGTCGCGGTGCCGAAAGCGCAACGCCGATACGCTCGGCCGCGAAAGGGCGGGGCATGTACGAGGCCGTTCACGCCTATCCCGACGGGGAGGCAACCGTCGCGCGCCACGCCGCCACCGCGGCCCGGCACGGGTACGACGGGATCGTGGTGCGGACGCGCGACGCGCTGACGGCGGCCGGGGACGGCGGTCCGAGCGCTGCGGACCGCGGCGAGAGCCCGGCTCGCGGCCCGGAGGCGCTCCGCGAGGAGTACGGGATCGACGTCGTCGACGCGGTCGAGATCGACGCCGACGATCCGACGAGCGCCTCGGGCGCGGTCGGAAACTACCGGTCCGACCGAACCGTGGTCTGCGTGGTCGGCGGCGACGACGCGCTGAACCGGTTCGCGGTCGAGCAGGCCCGCGTCGACGTCCTCGTCCGGCCGATGGCGGGCGGCGGCGACTTCAACCACGTCCTCGCGAAGGCGGCACGGGACAACGGCGTCCGGGTCGAGTTCGACTTCGGCCCCGCGCTCCGCGAGACCGGCGGGAAGCGGGTTCGGGCGCTCGCCGACCTCCGGAAGCTCCGGGAGATCGTCGCCCACTACGACGCGCCGTACGTCGTGAGCGCGAACGCGCGGTCGCACCTCGGACTCCGCGCGCCCCGCGAGTTGGTCGCGGTCGGCGAGGCGATCGGCTTCGAGGCCGAGGCCGTCCGCGCGGGGCTCCGGGCGTGGGGCGACCTCGTCGAGCGTAACCGGGAGCGGCGCTCCGAGGGCTTCATAGAGCCGGGGGTCCGACGTGGCAGGTATGAAGAAGACGGTCGCTGAACACGCCGAACGGTTCTCCGAGAAGGCCGCGTCGTACGACGACTCGAAGAGCGACGAGTACCAGGCCTGCGCGAGCCTCGTGATCGACCACGCGTCGCCGGGGGCGGACGACGTGGTCCTCGATCTGGGAGCCGGGACCGGGGCCATCGCGCTGGCGCTCGCCGAGGACGCCGAGCGCGTCCTCGCCCGCGACATCAGCGAGGGGATGATGGACGAGGGGCGGCGGAAGGCGGCCGACCGCGGCCTCGAAACCGTCGAGTTCGCGTACGGCGAGTTCCGCGACCCCGGGATCGACGCCGACCGACCGGTCGACGTGGTCACCTCGAACTTCGCGCTCCACCACCTCGCGGACGACGAGAAGCGCGAGGCGATCCGCGTGATGAGCGAGACGGGCGCTCGGCGGATCGTCCTCGGCGACGTCGCCTTCTTCGAGGAGCCGGACCCCGAGGCTCCGTTCTACAGCCCCGAGGTCGACGACCCCGCGACGGTCGGCACGCTGGTCGAGGCGTTCACCGACGAGGGGTTCGCGGTGACGGTCGTCGAGCGCATTCACGACCAGGTCGCGGTGATCGTCGCGGAGCGCGTCCGCGAACTCCCGGCGTGATCTCGCCGTGAAGCACCTCCCCAAACACCTCCGGCCGCGGTGGCGGTACCTCGCCGTCGGGATCGAGACGTGGCCCGACGCCGAGGTCGGGCGGCGCGCGTTCCAGCGCGCGCTGTGGTACAGCGCCGGCAACCTCCTCGGGGACGCCGGCAGCGCCGACGCGGACCTCACGCTGCTGTCGTTCGCGCACGCCGACGGGACCGGGGAGGCGGTCGTCCGGGTCAGACACGGCCACGTCGACGAGGCGCGCGCGGCGGTGGCCTGCGTGAGCGAGGTCGACGGCGAGCCGGTCGGAATCCGCGTGCGGGGGATTTCGGGGACGGTACGTGCCTGTGAGGAAAGATATATGGGTCGCGCGACCGCCAGTTCGACACAGCGAGACGTCGCGTTCGAGGGGTCCGAGCGGCCCGCGGTCGTGCGCGGAGACGCGTGCGACGTGGAGACCGAGTCGGACCGCGTCGGCGCGACGACGTTCGACACCGAGTGATATCATGCAGGGCCAATCCCAACAGCAGGCGTACGACCGCGGCATCACAATCTTCTCTCCGGACGGCCGACTCTACCAGGTCGAGTACGCCCGGGAGGCGGTGAAACGAGGGACGGCGAGCGTCGGGATCCGCGCCGAGGACGGCGTCGTCCTCGCGGCCGACAAGCGCGCCCGCTCCCCGCTGATGGAGCCGGAGAGCATCGAGAAGCTCCACAAGGCCGACGACCACGTCGGCGTCGCGAGCGCGGGCCACGTCGCCGACGCGCGCCAGCTCATCGACTTCGCTCGCCGGCAGGCGCAGGTGAACCGCCTCCGCTACGGCGAGCCCGTCGGCATCGAGACGCTGACGAAGAACATCACCGACCACATCCAGCAGTACACGCAGGTCGGCGGCGCGCGCCCGTTCGGCGTCGCGCTCATCGTCGGCGGCATCGAGAACGGCGAGCCGCGCCTGTTCGAGACGGACCCGTCGGGCACGCCGTACGAGTGGCAGGCGCTCTCGATCGGCTCCGACCGCAGCGACCTCCGCGACTACCTGGAGACGGAGTACGAGGAGGGCATCTCGACGGACGAGGCGGTCGGGCTCGCGCTCGACACCCTCGCGCAGTCGAACGACGGCGAGCTGTCCCCGGACGGCGTCGGCGTCGCGACGATCACCGTCGACGACCCCGAGTACGCCGAGCGGCCGGTCGACGAGATCGAGTCGATCCTCGACGAGCGCGACCTGCTCGCGACCGACGAAGACGAGGCCGACGACGAGGAGTAGCGCGGGCCAGCGCGGCACCGAAGCGACTACTTTTGCGGCCGCGAACGCCGACACATGAGCGACGACGCGGTCGATGTTGCCGACGCCGACCGGGGACTCGGCGAGTCACCGCTTTCGGACGGGTACGAGCTCCGCGAGACGACCCCCTCCGTCGAGGCGTTCCGCCGGCTCCGGCGGGAGGCGGGCATGACAGACCGGTCCCGGGAGGCCGTCGAGCGCGGGCTCCCGAACACGACGTTCGGCGTCCACGTCGTCGAGACGGCGTCCGGGTCGACGGTCGGAATGGCGCGGCTCGTCGGCGACGGCGGGTCGGTGTTCCACCTCTCGGACACGGCGGTCGCGCCGCCGCATCAGGGCCGGGGGATCGGGACGGCGATGGTCGGCGCGCTCGTCGCGTGGCTCCGCGCGAACGCCCCCGACGGCGCGTACGTCAACCGCTTCGCGGACGTCGACGGATTCTACGAGCGGTGGGGGTTCGAGCGGACCGCGCCGGCGTCGAAGGCGATGGGGATCCGGACCGAGGAGCTGTAGCCGACCGGGACGCGGCGGGTCGGCCGCGCCCGCGTCGGGAGAGTTATTGCGTCGGAGACAGACCGGAAACGCGTGCAGAAGACGGCACTCATCACCGGCTGTTCCTCGGGCATCGGTCGCGCCGCGGCGCACGCGTTCCTCGACGAGGGATGGACCGTGTACGCCACCGCGCGGAACCCGGCGGACATCGAAGCGCTCGGCGAGGCGGGCTGCGAGCTCGCCACGCTCGACGTCACCGATCAGGACGACATCGACCGCGTGGTCGAGCGGATCTTAGACGAGGAGGGCGCGATCGACGCCCTGATCAACAACGCCGGCTACGGCCAGTTCGGCCCGGTCGAGGACGTGACCACGGAGCGGGTCCACGAGCAGTTCGACGTGAACGTGTACGGGCCGCACCGACTGATCCGGGCGGTCCTCCCGTCGATGCGCCGCGAGCGCGACGGGACCATCGTCAACGTCTCCTCCGTCGCGGGGCGGGTGTCGATCCCCGGCGGCGGCGTGTACAGCGGGTCGAAGTTCGCCCTGGAGGCGATGTCGGACGCGCTCCGCAACGAGGTCGACGACCTCGGCATCGACGTGGTCGTCGTCGAGCCGGGGCCCGTGCGGACGAACTTCTCGAAGCGCGCGGAGTCGGAAGCCGACCCCGAGGAGCGCGAGGGGATCGAGCGGACCGAGGCGTACGACGAGTTCTACGCGATGTTCGAGGACGCGCAGCTGATCGGCGGCGACGGCCCCGGCTCGGTCGAGCCGGAACTCGTCGCGAACGCCATCTACGACGCCGCGAGCGCGACGCAGCCGCCCGCGCGGGTCCAGCCGGGCACCGTCGCGAGCGTCGGCGTCCTCGCGCGGTTCCTCCCCGACGCCCTGATCGACAAGGCCTACGGGTTCATTCGGAGCTTCACCTCGTAGCGCGGGCGCGCTCCGGTCGAGCGGCGGCGGCGGGTCACCCGTCCGCGTCGACCGCGAACGGGCTCTCCCCCTCCCGCCAGTTCCAGCCGGGGAGCCGCGTCTGGAACCCCGCCGCGAGCGCGGCGTCGAGGTCGTCGGCGCCGGCCGTTCCGGCGCCGGCCCCGTCCGCCTCGGCCGCCGCGTCGCGGTCCACGTGCGTGTCCGCGACGTGGAACGTCGCCTGCGCGAGCAGCGAGAGGGGACGGCCGCCGGCGATCGTCGCCGCCAGCTCGCGCCCGAGGACCTCGTCGACGACGAAGCCCGGGTAGTCGCCCGCCACGTCGAGGTCGCGGAGGAGCCCGACGCAGGCCGCGACGTTGACCGCGACCTCGCCGTCGGCGAAGACGGCGTCGACCTCGCGGCGGTAGGCGTCTGGCGCCACCTCGTCCACCGTCGTCTCGAACCGTCGACCGAGGCGGTCGCGGGTGTCGTTGAGGACCGGGACGACGACGTCGGCGCGGTCGCGGACCCAGGCGTGTTCGTCGCGGACCGTCTGCGGCGTGACGCGCATGGGCGGCGTTCGGCCGCCCGGGGCTTGCCCTTTGCGAAGGCTTTTATAACGGCGGGGCAGTAGCCTGAGACAAGCGGGTTTTCGCTGGCTGTTCCCGCACGGAACACTACGGACAGTACTTCCACTATGCCTACCCGTCACGGTCGACCGATCGGCGGCGTGTCGCGGCGCGACCCGCGGCGCGATTCGACGACGGCGGCCCCGACGACCCGCAGTGAGATATGAGTCAAGTCGACAAGCAACTCGATACGTTGAAATCAGAGATCGAACAGGAGATTCCGAACGACATCACGGTCACCGACGTGAAATACGAGGGACCGGAGCTGGTCGTGTACACGCGCGACCCCAAGCGGTTCGCCGGCGACGGCGACCTGATCCGACGGCTGGCCTCGAAGCTCCGAAAGCGGATCACGGTCCGCCCGGACCCGAGCGCCCTCTCGCCGCCGGCGCGGGCAGAAGACGAGGTCCGGGACGTGATCCCGGAAGAGGCCGGCGTGACAGACCTCGACTTCCACGAGGACACCGGCGAGGTCGTCATCGAGGCCGAGAAGCCCGGCATGGTGATCGGCCGCCGGGGCTCGACGCTCCGCGAGATCACCCAGGAGGTCGGGTGGACCCCAGAGGTCGTTCGGACGCCGCCGATAGAGTCCTCGACCGTCTCGAACGTCCGCGGCTTCCTGAAGAACGAGCGCGAGGAGCGCCGCGACATCCTCGAACGGGTCGGCCGGCAGATCCACCGCGAGGAGATGTCCGACGACGAGTGGGTCCGGATCACGACGCTCGGCTGCTGCCGCGAGGTCGGCCGGGCGGCATTCATCCTCTCGACGCCCGAGACCCGGATCCTCATCGACTGCGGCGACAAGCCCGGCGCGGAGGGCGAGGTGCCGTACCTCCAAGTGCCCGAAGCGCTCGGCGCGGGCGCGGCGACCCTCGACGCGGTCATCCTGACCCACGCCCACCTCGACCACTCCGCGCTGGTCCCGCTCCTGTTCAAGTACGGCTACGACGGCCCCATCTACACGACGGAGCCGACCCGCGACCTGATGGGGCTGCTCACGCTCGATTACCTCGACGTCGCCGCGAAGGACGGGCGGACGCCGCCGTACGAGTCCGCACAGGTCCGCGACGCGATCAAACACACCATCCCGCTGGAGTACGGCGACGTGACGGATGTCGCCCCGGACGTGAAGCTCACGTTCCACAACGCGGGCCACATCCTCGGCAGCGCGGTCACCCACTTCCACATCGGCGACGGCCTCTACAACGTCGCGTTCTCGGGCGACATCCACTACGAGGATACCCGCCTGTTCAACGGCGCGGTCAACGATTTCCCACGCGTGGAGACGCTCGTGCTTGAGTCCACCTACGGCGGCCGCAACGACTACCAGACCGACCAGGAGGACTCCGAGGAGGCGCTCAAGGAGGTCATCAACGAGACGTACGAGCAGGGCGGGAAGGTCGTCATCCCCGCCTTCGCGGTCGGGCGCTCACAGGAGATCATGCTCGTCTTAGAGGAGGCGATGCGCGAGGGTGAGATCCCCGAGATGCCCGTCCACCTCGACGGGATGATCTGGGAGGCGACCGCGATCCACACCACATACCCCGAGTACCTCCGCGACGACCTCCGAGACCGCATCTTCCACGAGGACGAGAACCCGTTCCTCGCCGACCAGTTCAACCACATCGACGCCGGTGAGGAGGAGCGGCAGGAGGTCGCCGACGGAGACGAGTGTATCGTCATCTCTACCTCGGGGATGATCGAGGGCGGGCCCATCATGTCGTGGCTCCGCCACATCGGCCCCGACCCGGACTCGAACCTCGTCTTCGTCGGCTACCAGGCGCAGGGAACGCTCGGGCGCCGGATCCAGAACGGCTGGGACGAGATCCCGGTCGACGGCTGGGGCGGCGGGAGCCGCGGCGACACGCTCACGCTGGAGATGGGCACCGAGGTCGTCGACGGCTTCTCCGGCCACGCCGACCGGCAGGGGTTAGAGAACTTCGTGAAGACGATGAACCCCCGCCCGGAGAAGGTGCTGTGCGTCCACGGCGACGAGAGTTCCGTCCAGGACCTCTCCTCGTCGCTGTACCACGACTACAACATGCGGACGTTCGCGCCGAAGAACCTGGAGACGTTCCGGTTCAAGTAGGCGCGCGGCGAGGGGCGCGAGCGTATTCGGGGACAGCCGGAGGGCGGACGCGCTCCGCCTCCCGCGTATGTGAGTAGTTCCGGGCGACATCGACGCGGCGCCGGGACTCGGCGGTCTCGTCCACCTGCTGTTGATCGCGTGGGTGTGCGTGACGATCGCGGGCGCGATGCCGCAGTTCGTCCCGGTGTGGTCGGGGACGACGCTCGCGGACGGAGCGCCGGTCCCGGCGGTCGCCGGCGCGTAGCCGGTGACGCTCGGTCGTTCCGGCGCGGGTCGGACGGCCAGCGGCGGGGACGGCCCGCGGCGGGGACGGTTCGGGCGACGAGGCCAGCGCTTAAGCGACGCCCCCGCGACTCCCCTGTATGCGCCTCGCGCTCATCGCTCACGACGAGCTGAAAGACGAGATGGTCGCGTTCGTCGAGTCGCACACCGACGCCCTCGGCGAGTGCGAACTGGTGACCACCGGGACGACCGGAAAGCGGATCGCGGAGGCCACGGGCCTCTCCGTGAACCGGCAGGCCTCCGGTCCCTTCGGCGGCGACCTCCAGATCGGCGGGATGATAGCGGGCGACCAGATCGACGGGGTCGTCTTCCTCCGCGACCCGCTGACCGCGCAGGCGCACGAGCCGGACATCTCGGCGCTGCTGCGGGTCTGCGACGTGAAGGACGTACCGCTGGCGACGAACGTCGCGTCCGCGGAGATGCTCGTCGACGGGCTGCTCGGCGGCGATTCTCTCGACTGATACCGCCGACCGCGGAGATTTAACCCGGCCGAACCAAGGGTCGACAGATGACTCGCCCCGCAGGAACCCGCGTCCGCGCCCTCGCGTTCGCGTTGCTGCTCCTCCTCGCGACCGTCGGCGCCGGCGCGGCCGCGGGCCAGCCCGCGGTGTCGGAGCACGCCGCAGGGTCGGAAACGGTCGTTCGCTTGGCGGCGGCGGGCGCCCACGCGTCGGTCGCGGGGGCCGCGGGCGGTCCGGGGACCGTCGGCGCCGAAGCAAACGCGAGCGGGAGTCGGGTCGGCCCGATCACGCGGTGTTTCGCCGGAACGGGGTACCCGATCGCGATCGGCGGCGACGAGGGGAGCGCGACGATGGAGACGGTGATCCACCTCTCCGTACTCACCGACCCCGCCGCGGGCAACGAGTTCGGCGTCGAGACCGCCGGGCGACTCGGCGGCGAACCGATCGTGACGCTCGCCGCGGGCGTGCGACTGACCGCGCGGCAGGCGATCGCTGACGGAGACCCGTTCGCGGCGTTCGACGTGCTGTACACCTACGAGCTACGGTTCCCGATGTTCACCGGGTCGGTGGGCGACGCCGACTACGAGGACGACGGATCGCCGATCGGTTCGAGCGCCGGCGCGGTCGACTGCTGACGGGTCCCTACCGCTCGACCGCGTCGTCGTCCGGGGGACGAACCCCGCGGACGAGCGACAACACCTCCCGTCGGGTCGCCTCGAAGTCGTCACCGCTCGGGTACGCGCCGCCCGCCAGCAGGTACTCTCCGGCCTCCCACACCGCGAGCAGCGCCTCCACCGAGACGCGTTCGCCGTCGACCTCGCAGCGCCCGTGGGACACGGTGAGCGTCGCGCGCGACGCGTCCGGATCGTCGACGTCGATGCGTCGCTCGTCGCGCCGCGCGAGGTCGGTGATGTCCCGCTCGGCGAGGCGGTCGCGGAACCCCTCGCTGGCCCGCGACTCGACGAGCCGCGTGAGCGCCGGGTTCGGTCCGGTCTCCGGCGAGACGCGGAGTCGACTCGCGAAGAGGAACGGCCGCGGCGGCGGGGTCTCGCGCTCGTAGCGCGCCGTGCCCGCGGTGACCGAGACCGGTCCCGCCTCGAAGGGGCGCTCCGTCGCCTCCGCGACGAGCGTCCAGCCGTCGAGGCGGTCGCGGGGGACGACCGGTGGCTCCATGGACTCGTATCTCTCCGGACGGGAATAAAACGGACGGGCAGCGGGAGGCGGTCAGAGGGTCGAAGAGCCGGTCAGTGGTCGTCTTCGCGCCACTTGTGTTCGCACTCGGTACAGACGAAGAACCGGGTCTCCGACTCGTCGGCCGCGCGGATCTGCTGCATGTACCAGTACGCCTGATCGTTGTCGCACTCGGGACACTGCGCGGTCGTCGTCGGGAGCCCCTTG
The DNA here is from genome assembly GCF_005435025.1 of Halorubrum sp. CGM4_25_10-8A. Classification (NCBI taxonomy): domain Archaea; kingdom Methanobacteriati; phylum Methanobacteriota; class Halobacteria; order Halobacteriales; family Haloferacaceae; genus Halorubrum; species Halorubrum sp. CGM4_25_10-8A. The sequence goes on from NZ_SGTX01000010.1 coordinate 48,468, forward strand.
TCCTCGGCGTCGCTCACGTCGACGATCTCGGACTCGACCTGCGACTGGGTCGTCCACTCGTCGTCGCCGTCCTCGCGCCCGATCTCGTACCCGCAGGAGTCGCACACCCAGTGGTCCTCGCCCGCGCCGGATTTCATCATGGATCCGCACTCGTCGCAGAACTTCATGCCCGAACCTACCGCGGATCGTATATAAACGGCGGGATCGCAGACGGACGCCGGGTGGAGGCGTTGGCGAGCGCCGGGAAGAGTCGCGGGCGGACGCCGACCGGGCCGCCGGCGTCTCCCCCGTCATTCCACGTCGACGTGTTCGGCGAGCGCGAAGCGGACGCGCTCCTCCTCGGGCCCCTTCGTCTCTCGACCGGTGACGACGACCTCGCCGATGTCGGACGTGTTCGCGACGTGCGTCCCCGCGCAGGCGGTGCGGTCGTACGGCTCGTCGCCCTCGTCCGCGCCAGCTATCTCGACGATCCGGAGCTCCTCGATCGAGTCGGGGAGGAGGTCGATCCGCGTCCGGTCGGTGTCGAGCGTCGCCTCCGCGGTCTCGCGGTCCATCGTGTAGCTCGACACCGGTCGCGCGTCGGCGACGAGCTCGTTGAGCCGCGCCTCGATCCGGTCGAGGTCGTCGTCGGTGAACCGCTCGTAGGCCGCGTCGAGACGCGCCCGGTCGGCGTACAGCTGGTTCCCGGTCGTCTGCGCGTCGAACTCGTCGAGCAGCAGCGCCGACAGCAGGTGCTGTGCGGTGTGGTACCGCGAGTGCGCCACGCGGCGGTCGGCGTCGATCTCGCAGGTTACGTCGGTTCCCGGCTCCGGGAGCGCGGGTGCCTCGTCCGAACTACCGGCGTCTCCGGTCGGTTCGACCTCGTGGTGGACCGTGTCCGCCATCTCGGTGTCGACGACGCGCCATGGAGCGTCCCCGTCGCCGTCGGTCGCCCGGATCGTCCCGGTGTCGTGCGGTTGCCCGCCGCCGGTCGGGTAGAAGTGGGTCCGGTCGAGGACGATCCGGGCCGGGTCCGAGAGGACGCGCTCGACTGTCGCCTCGAACGTCGTCACCGCGTCGTCCGCGAGGTAGAGTCGCTCGGTCACGGATACAGGAAGGGTCGCCGCCGAGATATATCCACGGCTCTCCGCGGCGGCCACCGAGCGCGACCGCGGGGCGTCCGCGGACGCCCCCGTCTCGGCTATCGAGACTGATAGCCGAGAGTCCACGCTTATGCGTGCGCGAGTGCGAGGGCCGAGTATGAACGGGGGAGCGGGCGGCGCAGCGGCCGAGCGCGCGCAGAGCGAGGTGCTCGGCACCGTGTTGCTGTTGGGACTGACCGTCGCGGTCGTCGGCACCACGGTCGCGCTCGGCGGCGCCGCGCTCGACGACTCCCAACAGACCGCGGACCTCCAGCGCGTCGAGGGCGCGATGACGCAGTTAGACTCCAAGGCGAGCCTCGTCGCGCACGGCGGGTCGCCGTCGCAGCGCGCACGGGTGGATGTCGGCCGGGGCGCGGACCTCCGCGTCGACGAGGACGCAGGGTGGTTAGAGATCGAGGTGAGCGGCGGGGCGAACGGGACGTACACCAACCGGACGTCGCTCGGCGCGATTGTCTACGAGCGCGGCGGCGAGACCGTCGCGTACCAGGGCGGCGGCGTGTGGCGCTCGACCGGTGGCCGCTCCGAGATGGTGTCGCCGCCCGAGTTCCACTACCGCGGAACCGACGGGCCGGAGACGCTCACGCTCCCACTGGTGACGATCGAGAAGGGTTCGGCGGGGCTGAGCGAGACGGTTCAGATCAGCGAGAGCGCGACCGACGCCCGGCCGGTGTTCCCGAACACCGACTACGGGAACCCGCTCGCCGACAGCAACGTGACCGTCGAGATCACGGTTCAAAGCGAGTACGCCGACGCGTGGGGTCGGTTCTTCGAGTCGCGGACGAGCGCGTCGGTGACTGATCTCACGGACGACCGGGTGCGGATCGAGCTGCGGACGGCGACCGTCCACCCGACGCTCAGCGCGAGCGTCTCGGCGACGGGGCGTGCGGAGCTCCGGATGGGCGACATCGACTGGCTCTACGCCGACAGCTACAACTCGACGAACGGGACCTACAGCTCCCAGCCGCCCGGCGAGAACGCGAGCGTCCAGACCCGCGGCGAATTCGCGCTCACGAGGGGGGGTGGCGGGAACACGGAGAGGATCAAGATTCGCGGGAACCTCACGGCCGAGTCGTTCAACATCCCGCCCGGTCAGTCTGACAAGCTGAACGTTACCAATAAAAGTACGGAGACGGCGTTCGACGAGCTCGCGCCGGTCGAAGGCGGGATCAGACAGCGCATCGCCGGCGTGCGAAACCGAAGCCTCGCTGACACCGCGCCAAAACAGTCGACTGGCATCGATCTGTCCGGCGACGAGACGGCGGTGATAGACGAGACCACGTACGTCGACGGCGACGTCTCCCTCTCCGATCGGGCGACGCTCAGCGTCACCGACGGCGCGACGCTCCACGTCGCCGGGGAGCTGACCGGCGACGGGTCAGAGAGCCGGATCGAGCTCGACACGTCGAGCGGGAACATCACCGTCTTGGTGGACGAAGCGGTCGACCTCAGCGGAAACAACACGATCAGGGCCGCCGGGAACGGTCGAGCGACGCTGTACGTCGACGACTCGATCAGCCTTCGGGACACGGCCGCGGTGACGACGGTAAACGACACCCGGATCGACATCCACAACACCGGCAGGATCGATCTGACCGGGAGCGTGAACATCGCCGCCGACCGCGACGTGGCGAGCAACCTCTGGCTGTATTCGAGCGGGGACGATGTCGACATGGAGGGCGGCCAAAACGACGCCGAGCGTATCCGGTTCACCGGCGTCTTCTACGCCCCGCAAAGCGAAGTGACGCTGAAAGACCGGATGGAAATCAACGGTTCGTTCACCTTTAGGCGGTTCTCCTTCGAGGATGGCTACATCGAGATCCACTACGACGAGGCGCTGCGAACGCGGCGGCCGTTCAACGGCGAGACGGTCCCCGTCGTGAGCTACCTCCACGTCTCCAAGCACGGCGTGGTCGTCGAGTCCGGCTGAGTCCCGCGACCGCTGTCCGGCGCGCTCAACGCCCGGTCAGTCGGAGAACTCGACGCGGGCGGTCGTTCGGTGAACGACGAACCGATCGTAGTCGTCCGCCGCGAACGTCACGGTGAGGTCTGCGGGGCCGCTCATGTTCGTCGTCACCCCGTCGAAGCCGTCGTAGTACCGCTTCCAGACCGTCGCCTGCGTGGAGTTGATAGCGAGCGTGACGTTCTGGTCGGCGGTCCGATCGTCTATCGCCACCTCGCGGTCCGTGCGTTCGGCGACGACGAGGACCGTCCGGTCGCCGCTCACCGACTCCGCCGGGGGGCTGAGCCCGTACAGCGAGTAGACAATCGTGTCCCCGACAAGCAGGTCCGGTTCCTTAACCATCACGCCGTCGTTGCCCTCCATCCGGAAGACCGCGCCGTTCTCGTAGACGATCCGGGTGTCGCCGGCACCGTAGTACGTGATCGATCCGCCCTCGACTATCGCCGTCTCCGTGCCGGTGTCGTTGAGCCGGAACTCTGAGACCCGGTCGAACGCGAGCCGCCCACCGCCGAGCCGGAGTTCGGTCGCCCGGCTCGGTACGCCGTCCCGGCCGATGTCGTTGAAGTTGTCGTGGAGGACGTCGAACGCGCGCTCGACGTTGTCGTCGCGCTCCGCGAGCTGGGCGTCCTCCAGCCCCCCGAGGCCGACGGTGAACGTGACGGCGATGGTGGACGTGATCAGCGCGAACACCAGCACGAACCCGACGGTCTCGCTGACGCCGCGGTCGGCGGTCAGGAAGGCCGCCCCGCGATCTGCCCCCGTCATCGCTCGCTCACCACCACTTCGCCGTTGTCGCCGCCGGCCGGGTCCCACCAGATGCGGAGATCGCCGCCGGCGACGGTCGTGTTCCGGACGTCGACGGCATCGCTCGTGCGGAACGGGACCTCGACGGTCGCGTCGGTGCGGTCGCTTTCGAGCGCGAGCGTCCCCCGGGTGTCGCCGGCGCGCACGCGTATCCGATAGACGGTGCCGGCCGCCCTGTCGGGAAGCGTCAGCGATCGGTTGACCGTGAGTTCTCCCCGGGCCGACGCGCTCGCCGCGAGCCGGTCGACGGTGCCCAAGTCGGCCGCGACTCGCTCGCCGACGACCGTGAGTTCGCCCTGCGCCGCGCGCTCGCGCTGCGTCTCGACGAACGAGCCGCCCGCGACGAACAGGCCCGAGAGCAGCAGCGTCGATATGGCGAGCGTCATGACGTATCCGACGGTGACGGACACGGCGCGGTCCGTCCCGCCCGGGCCCTCACGCATCGCGCTCACCCGGCGCGAGCCGGACCTCCTCGCCGTAGGTCAATTCGGGCGTCCGGTGACGGATCTCGACATTGACCCTGTATAGCGCGTCGGCGACGTACGGCCGCGAGGACCAGTCCGAGGCCGTGTCGTCGGGGTCGTCGATGACGAAGCTGTACGTTCCGAACGCTTCGTCGCCGTTCCGGTATCGGATGTCATAGGTATCGTTCCCGTTCTGTACCCCCTCGGCCCAGACGAGTTGGGAGAATCGATCGCCGTCGACCGTCCCGGCGGTCAGGTCGATCGTGACGTTCGCCCCCGTTTCGTGCGGGAACCGCTTCGAGACGTTTGTGGTGCCGTTGCCGGTCCCGTTGCTCACCGTGACGTTGATGGCGTCGGGCGCGTCGTTCGACAGCGTCACCGACCAGTTCGCGCCCGGCCGCTCGGTCACGACCGCGAACGCGCCGGACTCGTCGTTCGAGACGCGCGTCGAGTCAACCGTCAACTGGTAGTCTCGGGTTTGGTTGACGTCGCTGGCGACGGTCCAGTCCGGGGTCGTCCCGCTGCGGTTAGTCATGTTGCGGAGTCCGGTGCTCGTTTCGTTCTGAAAAATCAGGGTACCGGGTTTCGTGCCCGTGACGGTCACGTCGGCTATCACCCCGTCACGGGCGCGGAGGTCGGCGACCGTTCGGGCATACGTCGCGACGCGCGCGTCGAACTCGTCGCCAACGTCGCCGGCGCTCGCGTTGCGGTGCTCGCGGTGCATGATCTCGATGAGATCCTCGGTGACCCCGTCGCGGAACTCGATCGCCTCCGCGCCGCCGGCGTCGGCGCCACGGGTCGCGAGGTTCTCGGTGTAGATGACGGTGTTCAACAGGAGGACGACGGCGACGAACAGGACCGCGAGCGTCAGCCCCGTGATGAGGATGATCTGCGCCCGGTCCTCGACGCTGTCGGCGTCCTCGCGGCCGTCGCGGCGGAAGAGACTCACATCTGCCATGCGGTGATTCGCACCTCCACGACCGTGTACAGGACCTCACCGGTCCCGTCCGCCGGGGCGGCGAAGTACCCCTCGTTGGAGCCGTTCTTCGCGAGTTCGTACTGGTCGTCGGCGCCGAACCGATCGTCGCCGTACAGCGCCACGCGGATGCTGGCCGTCGCCGCGTTGTCGGTCGGCGACCCCATGTCGACCATCTCGACGTCCGTCGTCCTGTTGCCGCCGTCTGCTGGATAGTACACGTCGATGTCGAACGCGACCTGGCGCTCGCCGAACGCCTCCGTCAGCGGGTCGTGGAGCGGGTGCGTCTCCGGCGGCACGCCCGCGTAGATACCGTCGTCGCCCCCGCCGACGAAGCTCCCGTTGTCGTAGTAGAGCAGCGCGGCCGTCAGGTTCCCGCTCTCCTCGGTCGTCGCCAACAGGTCCTGAGCGGCGATCGACGCCTGGTTCTCGACGTGCTGGTTCGACGTGCTCGCCGACAGCGGCGTGACGGCGGTCGCCTGCGTCGCGAAGATGAGGCCGGTGACCAACAGCAGCGCCGCCGTGAACGCCTCCAGCGTATGGGCCTGCCCGCGGTCGTCCGGGAAGTGTTCAACGAACATCTCACCACACCCGGAGCGTGAGCCGGTAGGTCTGCGCCCCCTCCGGGTCGTTGGGGTCGTCAATGGCGACGATACGGCTCGCGGCGGAGACGCTCTCGCCCCGCGGCGGCGCGGGGCCGGCGCGCATGTGGGCGCTCGCGGCGCCCGATCCGATCGACTCCACGGTCCCGTTCCGCGTCACGGTGAGGTTGAGCCCGCGGACCTCGTCGACGCCGAGTTCGGCGTGGAGGTCGTCCGCGTTCGCCGTCCAGTCGCAGCCGAACGTATCCGCCGCCGTCGCCGGGTCCGTCCCGTTGAAGAACGCGACCGTACAGGCGTGCGACAGCGTCGCCGTCGACCCGGCGCCGACGAGCGACGACTCCGCGAGCCGCGCGGCGCCGCGCTCGGCGACGATGACGGTCGCGCCCTCACCGACGGCGTACGGCTCCAGAAGCGACGGGACGAACGCGAACGTGAACCCGACCGCGACGAGAAACACCGACATCCCGACGACGAAGTCGAGGACCGTCTGCGCGCGGTCATCCGACATAGATCCACACCCCCAGCGCCAGCGTCATCAGGACCACGGCGTACTTGACGCCGGAGACGAGCTCCGCGTCGCGGATGTAGCCACTGATGAACCCCGAGAGGATCGCCTGGATCGTCACCGCGTGGAAGAAGAGCATCGAGAGCACGTCCGGGTCGACGCCGCCGCCGCCGCCGAACCCCGCCCCGCCGGCGCTCCCGCCGCCGTCGCTCTGGGAGACCAGATCGCCCATCACGTCGATGAACTGGGTCTGGAGAATGGCCATCACGCCAAGCAGGGTGATGTACGTCATCACGATGATCGCCACCTGCATCCGGGTGCGCGACTTGCGCTCGCGCTCGATATCGTCCTGGTTCTCCGAGGCCTGCGCGGCCGTCGTCAGCACGTCCGTGATCTGCGAGGAGGCCTCCTGCGCCTCGGCGATCAGCTTCACCGTCCGGGCGAGCCGGGGCACCGCGTACGAGTTGTTGAACTCCACTAAGGCGTCGCGCAGGCTCATGCCGTAGTTCACCTTCGCGTGGATCACCTCGAACTCCTCCGCGAGCTTCCCGGTCGACGTGTCCGAGACCGTGCGCACGGATTCGAGCAGCGTCTGCCCGGTGTCGTTCGCGGAAGAGAGCTTCCGGAGCGTCTCCGAGAGCTTCCCGGTCACCGCCCGCCGCGAGCGCTGGTGCCACTCGTAGAATACCCCGAGCGGGATCATCACGACGTAGGCGGGCACGTAGAGCCAGACGAACGCCGACCACACCGGCCGGGCGATCCAACCGTCGACCGTCGTCGGCGCCGAGCCGGCGGCGACCGCGACGCCGACCAATGCGAGCGCCGCCGGCACGGTCAACGCGAGGGTGTACAGCGGGTTCTCGCGCAGAAAGATGTGCGGCGCCGAGAGGATCTCCCTCGTCTTGTGGGTCCCCTCGCGGTCGCGAATGCGGTCGAAGACCCCGAAGCTCCCGACGAACGACTCCACGAGCCCGAAGTGGAGCAGCCCCTCCCGACTCGTCTGCCGGAGCCGCTCGCTCCCGCCGTCGGGCTGGAGGTAACCGTCGCCCGGGTCGTCCTGTTTCACCGTCGAGACCAAGACGAGGAAGCCGACGCCGACGAGCGGGATGAGCAGGTACACCGTGACGTACAGGAGCCGGTCGTCGGCCTCGCCCATCATCCCCATGATGACGAGGATGATGATGAGGAGGAGCGGGAACAGGGAGAGCGTCATGTACATCTCGCCGAACAGCTCCAGTGTCTCTAAGGTCATCTCGCGCTCCTGTTTCGACGTGCGGAGGTGTTTCTCCTTTTTGTCCTTCAGGAAGCCCTCCATGTCGCCGCCGGAGTTGACGATAGAGAGCATGTCGGCGAGGAACTGCGAGAGCTCGTCGGAGGGGGTCTCCAGCGACTGCTGGCGGATCGCGTTTCGGTAGTCGGTCCCGAAGTACTCCGTCTCGTTGACGATGCTCTGGAACTCGCGGGACACCTCCCCGTAGGTGTCCTCGGCGGTCGCCATCGCGCGGAGGATCTCGAGCTGGTTGAGCCCGCCGACCGATAGCGCGTACATGAACGACACCGAATCCGCGAGCAGGAGGTTGATCTCGCGCTTCCGCGAGGAGGCCCGCGAGTACGGGACCGCGACGAGTCCCCCGAATCCCACCGCGAAGCCGATCGAGCCGAAGACGAGCCCGCTGAGAAGCACGGCCGTCGGCACGACGAGCGAGCGCAGCGTCGCCTGAACGCCCGGCGTCGGCGCGGGGATCCCGAGCGAGAGCGCCTCCGGATCGATCAGCCCGAGCGAGAACACGCCGTAGCCGACCAGCGTGCCGAGCGCCCAGAGCGCCCCGCCGACGAGGAGGCCGACGGCCAGCGCCAGCGAGACGTACATCTCGACCTGGTCCGGCATCCGCGCCTCCGCCAGCTTGCGCTCCACGTCCGCGACGAAGTCGCCGTCGGCGTCGAACAGCAGCTCGAATATCGGGTAACACAGCTCTGCGAGCACGTTCGCGTCCACGCCGCCGTCGCCCGCGTCCACGTCGAGGCTCACGGCTCGGCCCTCGCGACGGACACGGCGCTACCCCTCCTCCGCGGGCTCGACGGCGCCGAACCCCCAGTCGTCGATGTCGTCGGTCGCCGCGCCGTCGGCGTCGTCGGCTGAGGCGCTCTCCGCGTCGTCGGACTCCGACTCACGGTCATCGGAGTCCGCCTCGCCGCCGGAACCGACCGCGCCGCCGTCGGCCTCCGCGTCGGCGGTCTCGTCCGTTTCGGGGTCGGCGGCGCTGAACCCCTCGCCCACGTCGGTCGACGCGTCCCCCTCGGACCGCGCCGACGGGGCCGAGAGTACGTCGACCCCGTCATCGAACGGCTCGCCGAAGTCGATGTCCCCCGGCGCGCCGGAGCCGTCGTCGGCGGGAGCGGCGCTCGCTTCTGGAGTCCGTTCGAAATCGGCGTGACTCGGGTCGGTAGGCGGCTCCGGCGAGGAGTCGGCGGCGGGGTCGGGGTCCGTCTCCACGGGATCGCTTCGGCCCGAGTCCGAGCCGCTCGGCGCTCCGTCGGCCGCGGTCGCCTCCGTGGCCGCCTCGACGAGCGCCTCGCGGTCGCCCGTCGACTCTGCCTCGATGTCGCGGGCGTGGTCCATCTCGAGGAGCGCGTCCGCGACGGAGTCCGGCACGTCGCCCCGATAGGTCTCGAACAGGTCCTCGGCCGCGTCGAGTATCTCCGCGGCCTCCTTCTCGCCGGCCGCGTCCGGCGTCGGACGGGGGACCAGCTTCTCTTTCTCGCGGTCGACGTTGATGAGCACCGACTCCATCTCGCGGAGGTCCTCCAGCGACCGCTCCAGCTCGTCGTTGGCCATCAGCGCCAGCACCGTCTCCGGGTCGTTGATGAACGCCTGAAACGTCGCCGCCACCTGCGCGTAGCTGTTGAGTCCGCGGTCGATGAGGTACGCCAACACGACCCGACGTTTGCGAAGCTCCTCGTCTAGCATCGCCCGACTCCAACCGCGGTCGAACATGATGTCTTCGAGCGTGTTCGAGTCGCCCATCTGGAGGAACTCGTCCGTCTCTGCCTGCCACTGGAACACGTCTTGGACGTTGATCTCGTCGTTTTCGGCGTCGTAGTGGTTGATCTCGGTGATCGACTTGTTCCGGCGCACCTTCTTGCCCTGAACGCGGGTGGAGGTCTGGATGGAGACCAGGTCCAGCGCCGTGAACATCGTCTTCGAGACGTTGATCGGGTCGGTGGTGAACCGCTTGAGCACCTCGCCCACGGAGTCGGCGTGGAACGTCGTGTAGGTGGTGTGCCCCGTGGACATCACCTGGAAGGCGGTCCGCCCCTCTTCGCCGCGAATCTCGCCCATCACGATGTAGTCCGGTCGCTGCCGGAGCGCGGCCTCCAGCAGGTCGAACTCGTCGATGTCGCCCTTGTCGTCGTCGGAGAAGGAGGGACGGGTGACGGAGGCGATCCAGTTGCGCTGGGGGAGCTCTACCTCGCGAGTGTCCTCGATGGAGACGATCTTCGCGTTCGAGGGAATAAAGAGGGAGACGGCGTTCAGACTCGTCGTCTTCCCGGAGGCGGTACCGCCGGCGAAGATCAGGCTCTTGTGGTTCTCGATCGAGAGCCAGAGGAACGCCATCTCGTCGAGCGAGAAGGTCTTCCAGTTGATCAGGTCGATCGGGGTGAACGGGACGTCGTTGAACTGGCGGATCGTGTAGTTGGTCCCGTGGTCGGAGACTTCGCTCCCGAGCGTGAGCTGCGCGCGCGAGCCGTCCGGGAGGGTGGCGTCTACCTGTGGCCGGCGCTTCGAGATCCCCTTTCCTGACCGCTGGGCGAGCTTCACCACGAAGTCGTCCAGCTCGTCGGTGCCGTGGTGGACGTTCGAGATGATCTGCTCGTACTCGGAGTGGTAGACGAAGACGGGGGAGTTGTAGCCGTCACAGGAGATGTCCTCGACGTTGATGTCGTACTTGATCGGGTCGATGCGCTCGTAGCCGACGAAGTCCCGCTTGAGGTAGTACAACAGCTTCTCGACCTGGTGCGCCGAGAGGGTCCGGGCGTCCTCCGCGAGGACGGCCGGCTCGGGGCGGGCGCTGATCTCCGGCGGGTTCGCCGGCGACTCGACCGGGGGCTCGTACCCCAGTGACTCCGCGATCCGCCCGGCGATCCCCTCTGTCGGGTCGATGCCGAACCGGTCGACCAGCGTGTCCGCGATCCCCCGCTCGTCGCCTTCGTCCTCGTAGAGCCCGTAGCGGTCGAGCAGCGTGCGCGCCTCCTCGACTATCACCTCCTCGCGGAACGACTCGTCGCCGCCGGCGATCGACTCGTCGGCGTACTTGATCGAGGTCCGGAGCTTGCCGGTGAGGAACTCCGTGAGGTCCGCCTCGATCTCGGTCCGGTACGGCTGGACGACGTAGTACTTCGCCTCGTTCTCCTTCCGCGACCGGAAGACGATGACGAACGCGTACGGCTTGTTCACCCAGTAGCGCTCCTCCTCGCGGAAGTGCGTCTTCTTCTGTATCGGCACCGCCTTCTCCAGGTCGTACCGGTTCGTCAGGGTGGTGTGACCCCCGTCGGTCGAGAAGAAGGCGTCCTCGTCGAGATCCGGGTTGACGTCGACGGTGCGCTCGTCGACGAGGTCCGCGAGGTCGGCCGCGGCCTCGCCGCCCGCGCCGAGTAGCTCCTCCGTGCGGTCGGGGTCGAAACCCAAGGCCTCCGTCTTGTCCTCGTGGGTGAACGACAGCGGCTCGTCCTCTCCCTCCTCGTTCTCCTCGGTCGGCCGGTTCCCGTCCTCGTCGAGGAAGAACTCCTCGCGGTAGTCGTCCCAGGTGTAGTACCCTTTCAACACGGGGACGGAGTAGGGGTCGTAACGGGCCGCGCACAGGTCCCAGAGGGCGTCGCCGACCGCCGCGGCGGCGCGGAAGCGGTAGTCCGTCTCACTCGGGTCGAAGCCGAGCAGCGTCGCCGGATCGAACGCGACTCGGTCCCACTCCTCGGGGGTCGGCGGGCGGGACGGGACCGACTCGACATCGGCTCCATGCGCAACGACGACGCCGGAGACGCCCTCGCGACCGACCGACCGGTCGAAGACGGTTCGTGGGATCGGTTCCGCGGCCGCTGCGGTCTCGGCACCGGGACTCGATGTCGCCTCCACGCCGTCGCGTTCGTCCTCGAAGGAGAACGTCGCGTCGTCCGGGTCGGCGTCGGCATCGACCCCCTCTCTTTCTGCGTCGTCGGTGCCGTCGCCGCCTCTCCCGTCGCCGTTGGCACCGTCTCTCTCGCCTTCGGTCTCGTCCTCACCCGCGGCGGCTGCGGGCGGGGTCACCCGCCGATCGCCGGTCGGCACGACGGTGGCACCGCTAAGAACGACCGCGTCGGGACCGACGACGAGCGTCCCTCGATCCGGAGTGCCGTGTCCGGGAACGGCCGTCTCGCCGTCCGCCGCGAACGGCTCGTCGACCCCGGCAGTTCGGATAACCCCGTCGACGCCGTCCGGCAGGTGGAGGGCGACGGCGTCCGCCGGGACTACCGGCGCGTCCGGCACGTCCGCGTACACCCGCGCCGCTGCGTCCTCGTCCCCGCGATCAGCGAGCAGCGTCCGCCACGTGTACCGGTCGGTGACGACCGGCGAGCAGTCGTTCGGTCCGTCCCCCTCCTCGAAAATCACGTTCTCGAACGCTCGGTCGTCCGTTTCGTCTGTTTCGTCCGCATCGCCCGTCTCGTCCGTCGATACCTCCTCAGCGCCTCGCGTCTCCGGTTCGGCAGGGTCCGCGTCCGAATCGGCTGACCCGGACCCGTCGGACGCCGATCGACCGCCCCCGGTGTCAGATTGGAGGGCGGATCGTTCGACATCCTCGTCGCTCATAGTTCCGGGAACGCGCGGTCCGTTGAAAAAGGTGTCTCGCAAAACACCGCGATTGATAATCGACCGCGGACGGGCGGATTTTAGTCCCCCGCGCGCCGACCCTCCGTCGTGTCACGCTCCGACAGGTTCCCGCGACTCCGCCGACTGCGTCAGCGCGCGGTCAGGCGGCGCGTCCGGGCGGCGATCGCCGAGGAACTGCTCGGAACCCCGCGGAGCCTCGCCGTCGTCTGCGCGTTCACCGCGTTCATGTTCGCGGTCGGAGTCGGGTACTACGCGCCGAGCGCGGACGAGGTGCCGGTCGTCCTCTGGCCGCTGTACGCGGACTCCGCGGTCGCGGTCGCGCTCGGCGGCGGCGTCCTCGCCAGCGTCGTCCCGACCGTCCGACGCGGCGGCAGCGTCACCGCGGACGCGCCCACCTCTCGCGGACTCGCGTACCTCCACACGGTCGCGTTCGTCTGGCTGGTCCAGTTCGGGCTCTGGCCGCTGGTGTCGCTCAACCTCGCCGTCGGTCAGTACGTCTCCGCGCCCGACGCGCTGATCTACTACTGGGGCGTGATCGGGACGCACCTGTTGTTCGTCGGGCTCGCGCTCCTGTTCCCTGCGTTCGGCCGCACGACCCGCGGGGCGCTCGCGACCGCGCTGGGGCTCGGCGTCGCGAACGCCGTCGTCGACTACGGACTCGGATATCACCCGCCCCTGTTGTACGAGCCCGGCCCGGGCCTCACCGCCGCGACGCTCGCAATCGCGGTCGGTGCCGTCACGCTCGCGGCGCGCTCGTTCTGTCGGGTGGGTAAGGGACCGGCGTAGTACATCGTCTGAAACGGTAGATCCCCTACACGGTGTTAAATCACAAACAGGATACGCTGATCCGAGCGCAAGCGGTACGAAAGGGCGCGGCGGGATCCACGCGAGCGAACGCAGTGAGCGAGCGTGGAGCCAGTCGCGCCCGTGGCCGAGCGAGGCGAAGGAACGGGCGCGACGGGATTCGAACCCGTGATCGAGAGGTTAGGAACCTCTCGCCCTGTCCGCTAGGCCACGCGCCCAAGACGGGAGGAGAAAACGGGACCGCGGTGATCGGTCGGCGTCGGGGACGACTTACGCGCTGGTTTCTTTGTCGGTCTCGGTCTCGAGGTCGTCGAACTCGTCGTCCTCGTCGTCGAGCGTCGAGTCCGCCTGCTCGCCATCTTGCATGTCTTTCAGCTCCTCTTCGACCTGTTCGCGCCCCTTCCGGAACTCGCCCATCGCCTGGCCGGTCGACCGCGCGAGCTTCGGGATCTTGTTCGCCCCGAACAGCAGGACCAGAACGAGCAGGATGATGAGGAGCTCCGGGCCCGCCGGAATGCCGCCGATCAGTGGAATCGCACTTATCATCTCTACTCCGCTCTAGCCCTGTGGCGACTATAGTCTTTTTGCCTTATCGGGTCGGCGCGGGCGCCGCGCACGGCCGCAGCGAACGCGAGCGAACGGCGCCGCCGCTCGGTAAGCGAATGGCTGAGATCTGTCGTCAGCACCCGAGAGGACCGAATCAGTCGGGACGCACGAGCCGTACGAAGTACCAGTCACCGTCGTAGCGGACGAGCGGAGCGACGCCCTCCTCCGTCGCGATCGCGTCGATGACGGCCGCGAACGCGTCGGAGTGCGGCGGGGCCTCCGCGTGCTCCGAGTCGATCGCCGCGTCGAGGACCGCGCGTTGGTCCGCGGTCGGGTCGTCGATCGATCGGCCGCGCTCCTCGCCGACGGCCCGGCGGAAGTCGCGCTGCGACGAGGCGACGCGGTCGGCGCGGACGGCGACGGTCCGCACCTCGACCGACCGCTCCCCGTCGAACGCGAACCGCAGCAGCTCGCCGTCCCACTCGACCCGCTGGTCGTCGTTCCCGGGGACGAACAGCGAGCGCTCTCGCCGCTCGGCGGACGCGTACGCGAACTTGACCCCGAACGGCGGGTAGTGCGGGGCGTGGACGAGCGACGCGTCCCCGAGCGCGTCGAGGACCGTGTCCCGGTCGTGGTCCGGGAGATCCGCGAAGGGGACGCTCGACGGGGGACCGAGGAGGAAGGAGTCGACGGCGTCGACCTCCACCGTGTACGCGTAGCCCGGTGCCGCGACGGAATCGACCGTCTCGGTTTCGATCCGGTAGTACTCGGGGCCGTCGGTGACGACGTACGGTGCCGAGACGCCGGGCCCGTAGTACCCGTCGACGGTCCCTTCTCCGCCGTCGATCGCGGTCCGGACGGCCGTCCGTCCCGCGTGTCCGACGAAGTCGACTGGGGTGCTAAACTCGTTTGAGACGCCGACCAGCGAGGCCTCGTCGAGCCTGAGCACCGTCTCCGCGCGGGGGGCGTCTCCGCCGTCGTCCGTGAAACAGCCCGACAGCGTCGTCAGCGATGCGGTCGCCGTGAGCAGTGCCACCGTTCGACGTGAGAGGCGGCGTGGAGGGCCGGACATCACCTGTCCTGCGTCGGTGGTACACTTAATTCTCCCCCCGGCTCGCCGATCTGGCGCCCTCCGGCGTCACACGACGCGAGTCGGTACCCGAGCCGGCGGCCGAGTGCCGCCGCCGAAACGGTGATACGCCCGGCCGACGACGACCCGGTATGCCAGACGTCGGCGACGACGCCCCAGACTTCACCGGATCGGTCGTGGACGGCGACATCGAGCCGTTCGAACTCTCCGAGCACGTCGGCGACGAGCCGGTCGTGCTCGCCTTCTTCCCCGCCGCCTTCTCGAACACCTGTACCGACGAGATGGAGGCGCTACGGGACGGGTTCGACCGCGACGACTGTACGCTGTTCGGCGTGAGCACCGACCTCCCGCACGCGCTCGTCGCCTACCGCGTTCAGTACGACCTCCCGTTCGCGCTCGTCGCCGACCCGGACCACCGCGCGGTCGAGGCGTACGACGTCGTCGAGGACTTCGCACACTACGGCGTGGAGACCGTCGCGCAGCGCGCGGTCTTCGTGATCGACGCCGACGGGACTGTGACGTATCGCTGGCTCGCGGACAACGCCGGGCAGGAGCCGGACTACGACGCGCTCGCCGAGGCGGTGGCGGACGCGGCCGCCTGACCGGAGGGCGGACCGAGCGGTCGGGCGGGCCGCGCTCAGGCCGGGTCGCGCAGCGAGTCGAGCGCCTCGGGGTTCTCCATCGACGAGAGGTCGCCCGGGTCCTCGTCGTTGTACACCGACTCGATCGCGCGACGGATGATCTTCCCCGACTGCGTCTTCGGGAAGGCCTCGACGAACAGGAGTTCGCGCGGCCGGAACGGCTTGCCGTGTTCGTCGCCGACCAGCGCCCGGAGCTCCTCGCGGAGGTCGTCGCTCGGGTCGGCGCCCGGTTCGAGGACGACGTACGCGACGACCGCGGTCCCGGTGGTGTCGTCGGGGACGCCGACGGCCGCAGCCTGATTGACCGCGTCGTGGTCGATGAGGACGCCCTCGATCTCGGCCGGGCCGACCTTCCGCCCCGCGACGTTGAGCGCGTCGTCGGCGCGGCCGTGGAGGAACCAGAAGCCGTCCTCGTCCTTCTGCGCGAAGTCGCCGTGGTCCCACAGGTCGGGCCACGTCGACCAGTACTCGTTCAGGTAGCGCTCGTCGCCCGACCACAGCGACTTCGTCATCGACGGGCAGGAGTCGCGCGCGACGAGATAGCCGCGCTCGCCCGACTCCCGCACCGACTCGCCCGACTCGTCGACGATGTCGATGTCCATCCCGAGTCCCGGCCCGCCGAGGGTACAGGGCTTGAGGGGTTGGTTCGGCATCGGCATCAGGAAGCAGCCGCAGATCTCCGTCCCGCCGGAGATGTTGATTATCGGGCAGTCGCCCCCGCCGACCGCGTCGTGGAACCAACGCCACGACTCTGGGTCCCACGGTTCGCCGGTAGAGCCGAGGATACGGAGCGAGGAGAGGTCGTGCTCGTCGACCCACTCGTCCCCGTGCTTTCGGAGCGCGCGGATCGCGGTCGGCGAGATGCCGAACTGCGTGATCCCGTGCCGGTCGATCAGCTCCCAGAAGCGGTCGGGCTCCGGGTGGTCGGGCGCGCCCTCGTACATCACCACCGTGCCGCCGAACGCGTGGTTGCCGATCAGCGTCCACGGCCCCATCATCCAGCCGATGTCGGAGACCCAGAAGAACCGGTCAGCGGGCTTCTGGTCGAAGCCGAAGTGGATCTCCTTCGCGCACTGCGTGAGGACGCCGGCGTGGGTGTGGACGATCCCCTTCGGCTCGCCCGTCGTCCCCGAGGAGTACAGCAGCATGGACTCCTGGTCGCTCGGGAGCCGCTTCGTCTCGAACGACGACGGCTGCGAGCCGACCGCCTCGTCCCAAGTTCGGTCGCGCTCGTCGTTCCACGGGACCGGGTCGACGTCGCTCCCGCTGTCAGCGGAGTCGGCCGCGGGCGTCGCCCCCAGCCGGTCGTACACGACCACGTCCTCGACGTGACCCGCGTCGGCGACAGCCTCGTCGGCGGTCTCCTTCAGCCGGACGCCGTCGCCCCGGCGGTAGAACCCGTCGCCGGTGAACAGGACGGACGGCTCCGCGTCGTCGATCCGCGTCGCGGTCGCCTCGCGGCCGAACCCGGAGAAGATCGGCACGGCGATCGCACCGACCTTCAGGCAGCCGTAGAGGATCGAGACGACCTCGGGCACCATCGGCATATACAGCCCGACGGTGTCGCCGGTCTCGATCCCCGCCTCGGTCAGGTAGTTCGCGACGCGGTCGCTCTGCCGGCGGAGCTCGTGGAACGTGATCTCTCGGACGTCTCCGGGCTCGCCCTCCCAGATCAGCGCGACGCGGTTGCGGTTCGGCGAGTCGACGGCAGCGTGGCGGTCGACGACGTTGTGCGCGACGTTGACCTCGCCGCCGAGGTACCAGTCCGAGAACTGCGGCCCGTCGGCGTCGTCCCGGACCGCGTCGTAGTCGGTGAAGAACTCGATGTCGAGATAGTCGACGATCTCGTCCCAGAACCAGTCGACGCCCGACGCGGGCTCGCCCGGGACCTCCGAGGTGGTGCGCTCGATGAGCTCCTCGTAGTCGTCGATCCCGTACTCGCGCATGAACGCGGCGACGTTCGTCGACTCGGCGAACGCCTCGCTCGGTTCGTGTACGACCTCGTCTATCCCCTCGTACTCGTCCATCTCGCTCGGTGATTTTCGCGGCGACAGTAAGTAACTTTCCTGAAGGACTCGCCGGAGGTGTGCGTACTCGCCCGCGACCTCGACGGTCCCGCCACGTCCACCGGTGCGTCGCCGTCGTCGCGGACCGGCAGGTCGAGGCGGCTCGGCTCGGCACTGTTCCGTCCGAGGCAGCCGGCAGTCGCGCCGGCGAGCGCACCGATTCCCGCGGCGAGGTCGCTGCGTCGTTCCGTGGGCATCGCTCGTCGCGACGGAAGTTCAAGCCCGCACAGAGGACCGGTGGCGCCTGAAAAGTGAACGGACGCCGCCGAGCGCGGTGCCTACTCGTCGTCCGTCTCCGCCTCGTCGTCGCCGTCCGCGGCGGCGTGGATCGACTCGGGCACGATGTCGACGGAGGCGACCTCGTCGTCGGGGTCGAGGTTCATCACGATGACGCCCTTCGTGTTGCGACTCACCGTCGATACCTCCTCGACGCGGGTCCGCATGATCTGACCGTCGGCGCTCATGGCGATCAGGTGGTCGCCGTGGGTCACCGCCTCGATGGCGACGACCTCGCCGTTCCGGTCGCCGGTCTTGATGTCGACGAGCCCCTTCCCGTTCCGCGACTGCGGGCGGTACTCGTCGAGGTCGGAGCGCTTCCCGTAGCCGTTCTCGGTGACGGTGAGCACCCAGTTGTGGTACTCGTCGTCGATGGCGGCGACGCCCGCGACGGCGTCGCCCTCGCGGAGGTCGATGCCGATCACGCCGCGGGCCGTCCGGCCCATGGCGCGCGCCTCGGACTCCTCGAACCGGATCGCCATCCCGTCCCGGCTGCCGATGACGATGTCCGTGTCGCCGTCGGTCACCTCGACGTCGACGAGTTCGTCGCCGTCCTCCAGCCGGATCGCCCGGATCCCGGTCGAGCGGATGTTCCCGAACTCGTCGACCGCGGTCCGCTTGATGTAGCCGCCGCGGGTGACCATCGTGAGGTACTCGTCGTCGTCCAAGTCCTCGGTGTTGACGACCGACTCGATCTCCTCGCCGTCGTCGAGGTCGAGGAGGTTGACCGCGGACTTCCCGCGCGCCGTGCGGGACATCTCCGGGATCTCGTAGGTCTTCAGCTCGTAGATCTGACCGTGGTTCGTGAACACGAGGAGGTAGTCGTGGGAGTTGGCCGCGAACACCGAGGAGACGCGGTCGCCCTCTTTGAGCCCCGTGCCGATGATCCCCTTGCCGCCGCGGTTCTGCGCGCGGAACGTGTCGAGCGACATCCGCTTGATGTAGTCGTCCTCGCTCATCACGACGACGCACTCCTCCTCCGGGATGAGGTCCTCGTGGGTCACGTCGCCCGCGTCCTCGATGAAGCTCGTCCGGCGCTCGTCGTCGTACTCGGCTTTGATCTCCTGAAGCTCGTCGACGATCACCTGATCGAGCTCGGCGGGGTCGGCGAGGATCGTCTCCAGCCGCTCGATACGCGCCTTCACCTCCTCGTACTCCGACTCGATCTCCGCCGTCTCCATCGACGTGAGCGAGCCGAGCTGCATCCGGACGATGTGGGCCGCCTGCGCCTCGGTGAAGTCGAACGCCGACTCCAGCGCGGCCTTCGCGGCGTCGCGGTCGTCGGAGTCCTGGATCGTCTCGACGACGCTGTCGACGTTGTCGAGGGCCTTCAGCCGCCCTTCGAGGATGTGTGCGCGGTCCTCGCGCTCGGCGAGCTCGTGTTCGGAGCGCCGGCGCACCACCTCGCGGCGGTGGTCGACGTAGTGTTCGAGCGTCTGCTTGAGGTCCAGCACCTGCGGCGAGCCGTCGACCAGAGCGAGGTTGATGACGCCGAACGTGCGTTCGAGGTGGCTCTCCAGCAGCTGGTTCTTGACGACTTCCGCCATCGCGTCGCGCTTGAGCTCGACGACGATCCGGATCCCGTCGCGGTCCGACTCGTCGCGCAGGTCGCGGATCCCTTCGATCGCGCCCTCGTTGACGTCCTCGGCGATGCGCTCGACGAGCCGCGACTTGTTCTGCTGGAAGGGGAGCTCGCTGATGACGATCCGTCCCTCCTCCTCGTGGACCTCGAACTCCGCGCGGACGCGGATCCGTCCGCGCCCCGTCTTGTACGCCTTGTGGACCGCGTTCCGCCCGACGATGTTCGCGCCGGTCGGGAAGTCCGGCCCCTTGACGTGTTCCATCAGATCCTCGACGGTCGCGTCGGGGGTCTCTATCAGCTCGACGGTGGCGTCGATCACCTCGCCGAGGTTGTGGGGCGGGATGTTCGTCGACATCCCGACGGCGATACCCGACGAGCCGTTGACGAGCAGGTTCGGGAACGCCGCGGGCAGCACCTCCGGCTCCTCGAGGCGGTCGTCGTAGTTCGCCTGGAAGTCGACGGTGTCGCGCTCGATGTCCGCCATGAGCTCCTCGGCGATGGGGGCCATCCGGGCCTCCGTGTACCGCATCGCGGCCGGCGGGTCGCCGTCGACGGAGCCGAAGTTCCCCTGCCCGTCGACCAAGGGGTAGCGCATCGAGAAGTCCTGCGCCATCCGGGCGAGGGTGTCGTAGATGGCGCTGTCGCCGTGCGGGTGGTAATCGCCCATCGTCTCGCCGACGACGGAGGAGGACTTGCGGTGCGCGGAGTTGCTCGTCACGCCCGCCTCGTTCATCGCGAAGAGGATCCGGCGGTGGACGGGTTTGAGCCCGTCGCGCACGTCGGGGAGCGCGCGACCCGCGATGACGGACATCGCGTAGTCGATGTACGACTGCTCCATCTCGTCTTCGATGCGGGCGTTCGTCACCTGCGCTGCGCGGACGTCGCCGGGGTCGGCGTCGGGAGTCTCCGAGCTCATATGTCCACCCACTCCGCTTCGGTCGCGTGCTCCTTGATGAACTGCTTGCGCGGCTCGACCGCGTCACCCATCAGCACGTTGAACATGCGGTCCGCGGCGGCCGCGTCGTCGATGGTGATGCGCTTGAGCCGGCGGTTCGTCGGGTCCATCGTGGTGTCCCACAGCTGGTCGGGGTTCATCTCGCCGAGCCCCTTGAACCGCTGGACCTGCGTGGGGTTGCCGTCGCACTCCTCCTCGACGATGCGGTCGCGCTCCGCCTCGGTCATGGCGTCGTACGTCTCGCCGCGGTACCGGACGCGGTACAGCGGGGGCTGGGCCGCGTACACGTAGCCGGCCTCCAGAAGTGGCTTCATGTGCCGATAGAGGAGCGTGAGGAGCAGCGTCCGGATGTGGGCGCCGTCGACGTCGGCGTCCGTCATCAGGATGATCTTGTTGTACCGGACGTCGTCGAGGTCGAACTCCTCGCCGATGCCCGCGCCGATCGCGGTGATCAGCGCGCGGATCTCGTCGTTCTCTAGGATGCGGTCGAGGCGGTGTTTCTCGACGTTGAGGATTTTCCCCTTCAGCGGGAGGATCGCCTGGTTCTCGCGGTTCCGGCCCTGCTTGGCCGAGCCGCCCGCGGAGTCGCCCTCGACGACGAACAGCTCCGCCTCGGTCGGGTCGCGGGTCTGGCAGTCCGCCAGCTTACCGGGGAGCGCGGTCGACTCCAGCGCCGACTTGCGGCGGGTGAGCTCCTCCGCCTTCTTCGCGGCCTTCCGGGCGCGCGCCGCCTCCGCGGCCTTGTGGACGACCTTCTCGGCGGTGTCGGGGTTCTCCTCGAAGAAGGTGCCGAGCTTCTCGTGGGTCGCGGACTCGACGACGCCGCGGACCTCGCTGTTGCCGAGTTTCGTCTTCGTCTGCCCCTCGAACTGCGGGTCCGGGTGTTTCACCGAGACGACCGCCGTGAGCCCCTCGCGGACGTCTTCGCCCTTGAGGTTGGCGTCGAGGTCGTTGACGAGTCCCTGTTCGTTGGCGTAGTCGTTGACGGTCCGCGTGAGGGCGGTCTTGAAGCCGGTGAGGTGGGTGCCGCCCTCGCGGGTGTTGATGTTGTTGGCGAACGCGTGGACGGAGCCCTGGAGCTCCTCGGTCGCCTGCATCGCGACCTCGACGTGGACGCCGTCGGTCTCGCCCTCGAAGTAGATGACCTCCTCGTGGATCGGCGAGCGCGTCTCGTTGAGGTACTCGACGAACTCGCGGATGCCGCCGTCGTAGCGGAACGTCTCCTCGCTGTCGTCGCGGTCGTCGGCCAGGCGGATCTCGACACCGGAGTTGAGGAAGGCGAGCTCGCGGAGTCGGTTCGCGAGCGTGGAGGTCTGGAACTCCGTCGTCTCGAATATCTCCTCGTCGGGCCAGAACCGGATCTCGGTCCCGGTCGACTCGCCGGCGTCCATGTCGCGGACGCGCTCGAAGCCGTCCTCGTCGGGTTCGCCGCGCGCGAACCGGTGGCGGAAGACGCCGCCGTCACGTTTGACCTCGACCTCGAGCCGCTCGGAGAGGGCGTTGACGACGCTGACGCCGACGCCGTGGAGCCCGCCGGAGACCTGGTACGACTTGGAGTCGAACTTCCCGCCGGCGTGGAGGACCGTCAGGATGACCTCGAGCGCGGGGCGGTCGTACTCCTCATGAGTGTCGACGGGGATGCCGCGCCCGTCGTCGCTGACGGAGACGGAGCCGTCGTCGTGGATCCGTACCTCGATCTCCTCGCAGTAGCCCGCGAGGGCCTCGTCGATGGAGTTGTCGACGACCTCGTAGACGAGATGGTGGAGCCCCCGACCGTCCGTGGACCCGATGTACATCGCCGGTCGCTTACGGACGGCCTGCAGGCCTTCGAGGACCTGAATTTGGCCGGCTCCGTATTCGCTCTGCTCTGACATAGGAACTTACACTCGCTAGTCGCTGTCGGGTTATAAACCCGGCGCACGCGCGCGTGTGAGCCCTCGACGGCGACGTGTGCCTAGCTCTCCCACAGCTACAAACCGCGCCCTCGCGTACCCGTCGCCGATGCTACCGATCGCGGACTCCTTCGACCACGTTCACCGCGGCTGCGAGATCCGGTACGGGCGGGGACGAGTCGCCGACCTCGGCGCCTGGCTCGGCGATCGCGGCCTCGACGGCGCGCTCGTCGTCTGCGGCTCGAACACCGGCGCGAACGACGCTCTGATGGATCCGGTCCGAGACGGCCTCGGCGACCGACTCGTCGGCGTCTTCGACGGGACAACGCCAGACAAGCGGGTCGAGACCGCCTACGACCTCCTCGACGCGCGGGCCGAGGCGGACGCGGACGTCCTCGTCGCGGTCGGCGGCGGCGCCAGCGTCGACGTCGCGAGACAGGCGACGCTGCTCGCGGCCGACGGCCGGGATCTCGACGCCCTCCGCGGCGACGCGGAGGCCGGCGCAGACGCGCTCGGCGACCTTGCGCCTGAGAGCGGCCCCGCCCTCCCGGCTGTCGTCGTGCCGACGACATTCGCGGGCGCGGACGTCTCGACAGGCGGCTCGCTGGAGGTCCTCTCGGCCGACGAGTCGCCGACCGGACAGCCGGTGACCGTCAGCGGGAGCGGCGCGTGGCCGATCGTCGACGTGGCCGACCCGGCGCTGTTCGAGACGACGCCGGCCTCGGTGCTGGCCGGGTCGGCGATGAACGGGTTCGACAAGGGGATCGAGACGCCGTACGCCCGCGACGCCTCCCCGGTGAGCGACGCGGCCGCGGTCCACGGACTCCGCCTCCTCTCGGACGCGCTCCCCCGCGTGGCCGGCGACCGACCGGGCGGCGAGGACGCGATGGACCGCGCGGTCGTGGGGTCGCTGCTCGTCCAGCTCGACTCCAAGATCAGCGTGATCCACGCGTTCGGCCACGGGTTCGCGCGGCGATACGAGGTTCAGCAGGGCGCGATCCACGCCGTCGTCGCGCCGCACGCGCTGGCGTACCTCTTCGACGAGGTCGACGCGAGCCGGCGGGCGCTGGCCGCCGGGCTCGGGATCCGGACCGGCGGCCGCGACGAGGCAGCGATCGCCGAGGATGTCGTCGCGGCCGTCGCCGAGGTCCGGAACGCGCTCGATGTCCCGAGCCGCCTCCGGGATCTCCCCGAGACCGACGAGGACGACCTCCCGGCGATCGCCGAGTTCGTCGCCGAGGACCCGCCGATGGAGCGCGCGCCGGCCGACCTCGACGCGACTCCCGAGGAGATACTCGGCGTGTTGCGGGCGGCGTGGTAAGGCCGGGGAGACGGCCTATCCGTCGGACGACTCGGCCCCGTACGTCTCAAGCGAGGTCAACCGCCCGGCCTCGGTCTCGAACACGTCGACGAACGCGAACAGCACGTCGCCGTCAACGTCACGGAGGCGGCCGCGGACCGCGACGCCGGGACCCGACGGATAGACGCGGTCGACCGCGTGGGTCGTGTCGGTGTTCGGCCGCCCGTCTCGCATGAACGCGACGAACCGGTCGCGTCCCTCGAACGTTCTGTCGCCGCGCCGCTGGACGAATTCGGGGTCGAGCAGCGACGCGAGCCGCTCGTACTCGCCGGCGTCGATCGCGTCGTAGTAGGCCCGGGCGAGCGCGGCGGGGTCGGCGCTTTCGCCCGCCGGATCTCCGCTGTCCGCGTCGGCGTTCGCTCTGCTGTCCGCGTCGGCGTTCGCTCTGCTGTCCGCGTCGGCGTTCGCTCCGCTGTCGGGGGCGTTCGCTCCGCGCTCTGCGTCGTCCGCCTCACGCCGCGAGGGCATCGAACTCCTCGGCTGAGGTCCGGGTTCCCTTCGAGATGATCACGTCGCCGCCCCGCAGCGTGGTGTCGATGTCGTGGCCGACCAGCCACCCCTCGTCCGGGCGGCGGATCGCGAGGACGCTCGTCGAGATGTCGGTCGCGGGCACGCCGTCGGCGACGGCGGTCCCGTCGAGTTCGCTCCCCTCGACGACGACGGTCCGGGTGATTATCTCGTCGGACTCCTGGACCGCCATCTCCACGACCGGGTGGACGTCGAGGTCACGGAGGACTCCCTCGGTGATCGCCAGCGCGGCGTCGGATATCTCCTCGGTCGCGACGCCGAGGTGGATGAGTCCCCGCAGCGACACCGGGTCGTCGGCCTCGGCCGCGGCGCGGAGCGTCCACGCCTCGAACCGCGACTGGAGCGCGTCCACCTCGATCTCGAGGTTGCTCACCTCCTCGGCCAGCTCCTCGTTGTCGAAGAGGACCGACCCGTACGCGAGGTCGACGGCGAGCTCGGAGAGGTTCTTCATCAACACGATCGAGTCGACCGCGCGCTCCAAGTCGTCGATCGCCGGCTCGGGCGCGGGCTCGGGCTCGAACGGGTCGCCGCTCAGCTCGGGGTACACGTCCTCGACGCCCGCTTCGGGCCCCCGAAGCAGAGTCACGTCGCCGGGCGCTAACCGGGTGGTCGGTCCGGGGTTGAGGATCCAGTCCTCGTCGCGCCGGACCGCGATGACGCGGACGCCGGTCTCCGATTCGAGGTCGATATCGTCCAGCGTCCGGCCGGCGTACGCGGACTCGCCCCGCACGGTCCCGCGGACGAGCGTCTCCACGCCCGCGGAGAGCGCGCCCCGCATCGCCTCGGGGAGCCCGATCTCCTCGGTGACGATCTTGGCGATGTCGCCCGCGGCGTCGGCGACCTTGTCGGCGGCCGCGATGACGCCGAGCACGGGCGCGAGCGTCTCCGCCTCGTTCGGGTTCCGCGCGGCGAGCATCAGGCTCATCCGGGCGCGCATCTGGAGCACGTCCATCCGGTGTTCCAGCTCGACGACCTCGTGCGCGACCGTCGGGCTCGCGTGGAGAACCGCCGAATAAGACAGATCGATCAACAGCTCCGCGGTGTCCTTCATCTCGACGAGCAGGTCCTTGACGCTCGTCGGCTCGTAGCGGACCGTGCGCTCGTCGAATCGTCCCATGTGACTCCCTCTCCGGCACCGAGTAAAAGGCTTGTTGCGGGAGTTCGAACGGTCGGAGCGGAGGAGACGACCGCCGCGTCAGAGCGCGTCGCCGGCGACGTAGCCCGGCGCATCCTCTGGCGATTCCGTGCCGTCGCCGACGGGCGCGGCGAGGTCGACGAGCGCGAGCCATCCCAGCAGCCGGGCCGCGCGGCCCCGCCACGTCGCCTCCCAGTCGGGATCGCGGGCCCTGTCGTGCCGCGGAACTCGGTCGCGGGTCGCGGCGAAGAGGTCGGGGGCGGTCAGCGGGTCGTCGGTCGAGGCCTCCCGCAGCGCCGCGAGCGCCTCGGGGCCGAACAGGACCTCCTCTCGGAGCCCCTCGCGGACGCGCTCCGGCGTCGGCTCGGCGTCGGCGCGGACGAACCCCCGAGAGGTGTCCTCGGCGAGGTCGAGCGCGCGCAGGAACGCGAGCCAGTCGTTCGCGGTCTGACGGTCGGGGAGGTCGCGTCGCCGCCGGAGGCGGGCGCAGCAGTCGTCGGCGGTACCCGGGACGAGCGGGACCGCGCGCTGGTACTCGCGGAGGGCGTCGAGGTCGGCCGGGGGTTCGGGGACGGGTTTGAGTCGCATCAGTCGGGGACGCTCGCGGCGTCAGCGGTAGCCGAACGACTCGGCGAGCAGCTCCTCGTCGGTCTCACCGACGGTGTAGACGGGGCCGTCGACGACGTCGACGGTGACCCGCGCCGGGGCGAACACGCTCTCGGGCACGTCGTAGAAGTCCCAGTCGGCGTCCTCGAACACCTCAACGAAGGGGGTGCCGTACTCCTCGCCCGCGGTCGAGACGATCTCGCCGAAGCGGTCGTCGTCGCGCGCGACCTGGAGGTGGACCTCGCCGCCGTACGCCAAGGCGTCGTTGGTCCGGCCCATCGCCTCGGTCTCGTCGCGGGTCGGGGGCGCGAGCGGCGCGGAGCCGGAGGCGTGGAGCACGTCCGTGGGCTCGTAGCCGACCTCCAACAGGCGGAAGACGGCGAGTTCAGCGGCGCGGGCCGCGGTGGTGACGGAGCCCGCAGTCGAGCCGGTGGCGAACGTCGGGAGGAACACGCCGTCGGTGTCGACCTCGGCCAGCTCGGCGACCTGTTCGGCGACCTCCTCGTCGGGGAGCGCCGTCGACTCGACCGCCAGCGTGGCGAACTCGGAGGAGTCGTAGTAGCCGACGCGCTCGAACTCGGTCTCGCGGCCGACGAGCGCGCGGGCGGGGCCGGAACCCAGCCCCTCGAAGCCGCCCTCGGTCGTCAGCTCCCAGCCGGCCTTCTGCGAGCAGAGCAGCGCGACCGCGGGGTGGTCCGTCGACAGCTCGACGTACTGGCGCGGCGCGCCGGCGAGCCGGCCCATTCGCGTCTGGAGGTTCGCGAGCCCGGCGGTCTGGATCTCCGCGAGCAGGAGTCCCGCCTCGACGCCGCCGGCCGCGTCGACGCCGAAGTCGACGACGGTGGCGCCGTTGTCCAGCTCGTAGCCGACGACGTCCAGCTCGCCGGCGAAGTCGAGCGCCTCGTCGACCAGCTCGATCGCGGTCCGATTGATGCTTTCCATAGACGAGCGTACTCGCTCCCCGTTTAAGGGGTTTGGCTGTTCGACTCGGGGCGTCGCAAGAGATCCGGTGGACGTTACTTATAAACAACCGAGGCGGTGGCGCGTGCCTCCGAACGCCCGCAGGGCGTGAGGAGCACGCGCGAGGGAGTCGCTCGCCCGCGGCGAGCGACGCGGCTGGGGAGGTGTGAGGCTGCGGTGCTGCGCGTTCCCGCGAGCGAAGCGAGCGGGAGCACGGAAGTCGCAGCCCGCGCAGCAAAGCGAGCAGGAACGTCTTCCGGTGGGGCTTTGCCGGTGTCCGTCGCCGGTCCACCAGCGACTATTTAGAATTGAGCGAGCGCGATTTCGGGAGCGTTCGACCGAAATGCTTCGTGAGCCGGATATAAGCGAGCGTTCCGAGTCGTCACCAGAAGCCGTCGGAGTCGCTCGGGCCGCCGGCCTCGCCGGGGCCGCTCGGACCGCGGGGCCCGCTCGGTCTCGGATCGGGGTTGATCTCGACGGGGGCAGACTCAGCCCGCGGGTCGATCTCGCGCCCCTCGTCGTAGCGGACGAACGAGAGGTAGAACGCCTCGCCGCAGCCGACGCCCTCGGCGTCCGGCTCGCGGTACGGCTCGTCGCCGCCGACATCGGTGCCGCGCACGCCGTCGTGCGGGTCCCACTCGACGCCGTCGCTCTCGCCGCAGACGAACCGGACGCCGTCGGCGTCGGCGGTGTCGCCGTCTTCGGTCGCCTCGTCGGCGTCGAACGGCTCGGTCGGCGCGACATATGTCCACCCCTCCAGCGGGTACGGCGTCACCGACTTGTCCGCGAGGTACCCCTCGCGTTCGAGCGCGACGAGCGTCCCGCAGTGGGGACAGTAGTACGTGACCGGGTAGCTCATACGTCTCGTAGGGGACCCGTTTATAAACAGCCGTCGCCGCCGCGTCAGCTATTTGATCGCTCGGGCCGACGATTCGATATCTCATCCGATACCACTCCTGACAGCTCGGACGCATCGGACGACTCGTCCGGCCCCGTTACCCGCCGCCGGCTCCTCTACGGCGTCGCGAGCGGCGTCGGTCTCCTCGGGGGCGGCGGACTGTACGTCGCCAACGCGCTCGACGGCGACTTCGGCGGGTACGAGGCGCCCGAGTCACAGCCGATGGTCTCCACCCGAGGGCGGCTCGACGCCGACGAGCCGACGACGCGCTCGGGGTCGTGGGAGTTCGGCGGCAGCGACGCGGTGGTCCTGTACGTCCACGGCCTCGGCGCGGACGCAGAGTCGGCCCGCGATCAGGCGTACGCGGCGCGATTGGGGCTGGCGGCGGCGTCGGACTCGGCGGGCGGCGACGACGCGGCGGCGAGCGTCCCGCCCGTGATCGGCTACTCGTGGTCGTCGAACGACGACTGGGGACCGGCGAAGCGCACCGCCGACGCCAACGCCGCCCCGCTCGCCGACTGGCTGACGGCGTGGGCGGACGAGGACGGCCGTCCGGCCCACGTGTTCGCGCACTCGCTCGGCGCTCGCGTGACCGGAGCGGCGCTGCGCGAGCTCGCGGACAGGGGGCGAACGGACGCCCTCGCGTCGGTGTCGCTGTTCGGCGGGGCGATCCCGCACGACAGCGTCGGGACCGACGGGGCGTACGGGGCGGCAATTGGGGCGCTCGACGCGCCCCTCTACAACTTCCACAGCCGGAACGACCGCGTCCTCGGGTGGGTGTACCGCGCCTCCGACCGGACCCGGGCGGTCGGCCACGGCGGGCTGTCCGGCGCCGCGACCGCGCCGGACGGCTACGCCGACATCGACGTCAGCGATCTGGTGGCGGACCACTACTCGTACCTCGAACCGGACGCGGGCAGTCTGTCGCGCGCGATCGGCCGGATCGGGTTCGAGTAGTGCGACGGCGCACTCCGGGGCGCCTCGCCGCCGACTCGCCCCCGGAACCCCTTTTACCGGCGCGGTCGACCCTTCGGGCATGATCGACGAGACCGTCGCCGAGATCCGGGCGATGCGGACCCACAGCACGTCCGCGGTGGCCGTGAAGGCGACGCGGTCGCTCGCGGACCTGTTAGACCGGGAGTACGTGACCGTCGACGAGTTCGAGCGCGACCTCGAACACAACGCGGGCGTGCTGCGCCGGTCGAACCCCTCCCACGCCGCGCTCCACAACGCGATGCGCGAGGTCGAGCGATCCATCGTCGGCGAGGCGACGAGCGTCGAGGGCGCGAAGCAGCTGTTGGAGGACGTGATCGCCCGCGTCGTCGACGACATCGAGACGGCGAAGGGCGAGGCGGCCGCCAACGCGGCCGAGCACATCGAGGACGGCGACACGCTGCTCGTCCACGACTACTCCACGACGGTGCTGGAGGCGATCGAGAACGCCGCGCGCGACGGGGCGCACCTGACCGTCTACGTCACCGAGGCGCGCCCGCGGACGCTCGGCCGCAAGACCGCGCGGATTCTCGCCGGGGTGTCCCGCGTCGACGTCCGCATGGTCGTCGACAGCGCGATGGGGTACGCGCTCCGCGACTGCGACCGCGTCCTGCTCGGTATCACCTGTATTACCGGGGGAACCTACTACAACCGGATCGGCACGTTCCCCCTCGTCGTCACGGCGCGCGAGCTCGGCGTCCCAGTCACCGCGGTCGGCTCGGGCGCGAAGACGATCGAGGAGTTCCGGTTCGAGAACGAGTTCCGCGACGCCGTCGAGGTGATGCGCGAACCCGTCGAGGACGTCGAGATCGAGAACCCGAGCTACGACGCCACCCCGATCGGGATGATCGACACCGTGATCACCGACGACGGCGTCCGGGACTGAGGGCCCGACGAGGCGAGAAGACGAGCGCTGCCGGCGAACCCCGTCGAGCGGACAAAAGCGCTTTGTGTGTGTACCGTGTTAACAGGCGTAATGAGCGTTCGTACGGGTTCGACGACGGTGTTTCAGATCCCCGATCAGGGGGTGACGGCGGCGGGGTGTTCGAGCGGCTGGTGCGACCTGTGGGCGGTCGCGACCGATCCGGGCGTGCTGACGGCGGTCGCGATCGTCGGTCTCGCCGCGCTGGTCGCGTTCGCGTACGTCCGGGACGCCGAGGCGGCCTGTCACCGCGAGCGACGCCGCGTCCTCGACGAGCGGGACGCGTTCGAGTCGTTCGCCGACCGCGTGGCCGACATCGACACCATCTCGGCCGCGACGGACTCGACGCCGTCCGGCGTGCCGGCCGGCTCGCTCCGCGGAATGGGCGCTCCCGGCGACGGGGCGCGCGGCCCCGGCGGCGGATCGCCCGGGAGCAGCGTCAGCCTCAGACGGGTGATGGCCGCGTACGACGACACCGTGCTGTCGCTCCCTCACTACCGGGCCGAGTACGACGAGACGCCCGCGGAGAGCCTGGCGGCCGAACTCGGTCCGGACGCCGTGACCGCGCTGGCGTCGGACGGGGGGCTCTCGGGCGCCGCGCAGTCGGCGCTCGTCGACCGGAGCCGCCGCGCCGTCGACGCACGCGAACGCCTCGCCGACGCGATCGACGAAGAGATCGACGCGATCGGCGACAGGGAGTCGGCGCTGTCGGCGATCGACCGCCGTCGCCGCCGGCTGCTCGGTCACTTAGACGGGGTCCGACCCGGCTGCGAGGCCGAGGCCGCCGTCGACGTCTGGAGCCGGCTGACGGAACTCGAAGGGGAGTGCGACGACCTCGCCGCCGACCGACAGCGCTCGTTAGACGATCCCCCGTTGACGCCGCGCACGCCGCTCGACGCCGACCGCGAACGGCCGTTCTACGCCTACCTCTACGGCCCGACCGACGGGCCGCGGTACCCGGTGTTGGCCCAGATCGCGGAGGTCGCAGACCGGATCCGTGCCGATAAGGACCGCGTCGGGGGACGAATCGCCCGCGGCCGCTGACTCTCCCGGGCGCCCCGGACCGGCGGAAACTCCAAACTACCGGATTGTTTATGAAGGTAGGGCGGGTCTGGGGGGTATGAGTTGGCAGGAGGCGGAACGAGCGTTCACGGACGACGCCATCGCCCGAGAGACGCTCCCCGCGACGTTCGAACGCACCGCGGAGCGGCACGCTGACCGGATCGCACAGCGGTACAAGGGGGGAGTCCACGACCGGTCGCTCGTCGCGTCCGGGGTGGTTCCGGAGGCCCCCGCGGGCGAGTACGCCGACGTGACGTACGCGGAGATGCGGGGGATCGTCCGGAACCTCGCGACCGGGCTGCGCGAGCTGGGCGTCGACGACGACACGCGACTGGCGATGTACTCGCAGACCCGCATGGAGTGGGCTCAGACCGACTTCGCGGCGCTGGCCGCTGGCGCCGTCGTGACGACCGTGTACGCCTCGTCGTCCCCGAGCCAGCTGCGCTACCTGCTGGAGGACCCCGAGGCGACCGTGGTCGTGGCCGAGAACCGCGAGATGCTCCGCGAGGTCCTCGCGGTGCGCGGCGACCTCGAACACGACCTCGACGGGATCGTGACCCTCGACGAGGTCGACACCGATGACCTCGGGGACGATGCCGACGCTGACGTGGACGACGTGTACACCCTCGGCGAGGTCCACGAGCGCGGCGCCGCGGCGTTCGACGAGGCGGCCTACGAGGGATGGCTCGACGCGGTCGGCGTCGACGACCTCGCCAGCCTGATCTACACCTCCGGGACCACCGGGAAGCCGAAGGGGGTCAGGCTCACCCACGGCAACTTCCGGGACAACGTCTCCCAGTGTTACCGGCGGTTCGCGGACCGACCCGACCGCGACCCGGAGGTGCCCGGCATCTCCGCCGAGTCGACGACGCTGTCGTTCCTCCCGCTCGCGCACGTCTTCGAGCGGATGGCCGGCCACTACATGATGTTCGCGGCGGGCGCGACGGTCGCGTACGCGGAGAGCCCCGACACGCTCCGCGAGGACTTCGGGCTCGTCCGCCCGACGACGACCACCAGCGTCCCGCGCGTCTACGAGAAGCTGTACGACGCGATCCGCGAGCAGGCGAGCGAGTCGCCGGTGAAGGAGCGCATCTTCGAGTGGGCGGTCGACGTGGGCCGCGACCACCACGAGGCCGACGCCCCCGGTCCGCTACTCGACGCCAAGCGGGCGGTGGCCGATCGGCTCGTCTTCTCGTCGGTCCGGGAGGCGATCGGCGGGAACATCGACTTCTTCATCTCGGGCGGCGGGTCGCTGTCGGCGGAGCTGTGCGCGCTGTACCACGCGATGGACCTGCCGATACTGGAGGGATACGGCCTGACGGAGACGTCGCCCGTCATCTGCGTCAACCCGCCCGAGAAGCCGAAGGTCGGCACCATCGGGCCGCCGGTGGTCGACACCGAGATCGCGATCGACGGCTCCGTGGTGGGACAAGAGGTCGCGGACCTGGCCGGCGACGTCGGCGAACTGCTCGTCCGGGGGCCACAGGTGACGGACGGCTACTGGAACCGGCCGGACGCGACCGCAGACGCGTTCGTCGACGCGGACGACCTCCCGACCGACGCCGTCACCGCCGGGACCCCGGCCGACGACCGCGTCGGCGTCGGCGGGGACGGCCCCGGAGACGCGGAGGCCGCCGCCGCGGAGCCGTGGTTTCGCACCGGTGACATCGTCCAGCTCCGCCCCGACGGCTACGTCGCGTTCCGCGAGCGCGCGAAGCAGCTGCTCGTGCTCTCGACCGGGAAGAACGTCGCCCCCGGACCGATCGAGGACCGGTTCGCCGCCAACGAGTTCGTCGAGCAGTGCGTCGTCCTCGGCGACGGCCGGAAGTTCGTCTCGGCGCTCATCGTGCCGAACTTCGAGAGGGTCGAGGCGTGGGCCGAGGCCAACGGGATCGACTTGCCCGCGGAGCGCGCCGCGGTCTGCCGCGACGACCGCGTCCGCGAGCGGATTCAGGAGGAAGTCGACCGCGTGAACGAGGAGTTCGAGTCGTACGAGAAGATCAAGCAGTTCCGGCTCGTCGAGGAAGAGTTCACCGAGGAGAACGACCTGCTCACGCCGACGATGAAGAAGAAGCGACGGAACATCTTAGACCGATTCGCCGACGAGGTCGAGGTCATCTACGAGGAGTAGAGCGGCCGGAACCGGGCAGAACTAGAAACCGATATCCGTCGCGAGAGAGTAAATTCGGCGATGGGTCCCCACGTACCGCCCCGATACGGCTTCGCCGCTCTGGGGGGGTGTTGTTTCGGCCTCGGTGTGCTCCACCTGACTCACGCGGGCCCGACCGTGGGGATCGCACTCGAATCGGTGCTGATACTCGGCCTCTCGGGCGTCGCCTTCTACACCGTTCGCGACCTCCCGCGCTGGGGGATCTCTCGCTCCGGCCAGTGGCGAGCGGTCCGGATCGGCGCGGGGACCGCACTCGGGTTCACCGGGCTCGCCGCCATCGTCTGGCTCATTTGGCTGATCGGACACCACGCGTTCAAGCTCCCCTTTCTGCTCTCGTTCGCCGCCAGCCTCGGCGCGGCGGTCGGGTCTCGCGGGAGCCTCTACGCGGTGAAGGCGGACGAACAGCTCACCGAGGCGCAGGAGCTCGCGACGCTGCTCTCGATCAACGACCGGGTGTTGCGCCACAACATCCGGAACGAGCTCTCGGTGGCGCTCGGGTACCTCACCGAGATCGAGGCGGCGGACGACAGCCCGGAGACCCGAGCGCAGGTGGCGACGATCCGCGACCACTTGGAGTCGCTCCTCGACACGAGCGAGCGGACGCGACGGCTCGCGTCGATCTGGCAGACCGACGCGCGCTGCTCGGTGGACCTGGTCACCGTCGTCGAGGAGGAGGTGGCGCAGTTGACCGCCGAAGCGCCCGACGCGACGATCCGCACGGAGCTGCCGGAGCGCTGCGTCGTCCGGACGCATCCGTCCGTCCGGGTCGCGTTCGAAGAGGCGCTGCGGAACGCCGTCGAACATAACGACGACGTGACCGTGACGGTGCGCGTGTGGCGCGACGATGCGGTACACCTCGTCGTCGCGGACGACGGACGCGGCATCCCGCGGATCGAGCGGCGGACGCTCCGAAACTCCGAGGAGACCCCGCTCGAACACACCGAAGGCGTCGGGCTGTGGCTGATCTACTGGGCCGTGAACCGGGCGGGCGGAACGGTCGAGTTCGCGGAGAACGAGCCGGGGGGAACGGCGGTCCGGATCCGCCTCCCCGATCGGCCGGATTCGGACGGCTCGGCCGGCGTCGACTCCGGAGAGGATCGGCGGTGAGAGTGAGGTCGGAAGCCTCGGAGTAGCGGCCGTGCGACCCGTGCGGGAGCGATCTCGGTCGGTTCGGGCGCCGCGTCGACCGCGTGGCGGCGCGAGCCGTTCGCTGGACACCGAGGTCGCGGTCAGTTCGTTAGGCGTGGGAGAAGCGCGCCGTTCGCGTGGCGTTAGGCCGACGACGGCGTGGACTCCGGCTGTTCGTCGCGCTCGACCGAGTCGCCGTCGGCCGGTGTCGACTCCGTCACGGGGTCGCCGAACGCGTACACCGTGTTGTGGCCGGTCACCTCGACGGTGAGGAAGTCGCCGACCTCGACGCCGCGATCGGTCGCGTTCTGGACGATGATCTGTCGGTAGGCGCCGTCGCGGCACTTGACCGAGTCGCCCGTCCCCTCCTCGACGACGAGCACCTCGAACGTCCCGCCGACCATCGACTCGTACGCCTCGCCGACGACCTCCATCTTCAGCTCGGACATCGCCTTCGACCGCTCCTTCTTGACGGTCCCGCCGAGCCCCTTCATGTCGGCCGCGTCGGTGCCGGGACGCTTCGAGAAGCGGGTGACGTTGATCTTTTCGGGCCGGACCTCGGCGAGCAGGTCCATCGAGCGCTCGTGGTCGGCCTCGCTCTCTGTGGGGAACCCGACGATGAAGTCGGTCGACAGCGTCCAGTGGTCGAGCCGGTCGTCGAAGGTGTCGACGACCTCGCGGAACTTCTCGACGCGGTGCTGGCGGCGCATGTCTTCGAGCACGTCGTCGGAACCGGACTGGACCGGCGCGTGGATGAAGTCGTACAGCTCCTCGTTCTCGGCGAACACGTCGACCAGCTCCTCGTGGATGCCGTGGATGCCGCCGGGGTTCGCCATCCCCAGCCGCACCCGGAAGTCACCGTCGATGTCGCAGATGCGGTCGAGCAGCTCGGGAAGCTTCCGGTCGCCGTCGTCCCAGCCGTAGACGCCCGTGTCCTGCCCGGTGACGCGGATCTCCTTCGCGCCGGCGTGGATCAAGGCCCGGGCCTTCTCGACGTTCTCCTCGACCGACGGGGAGTCGACCCGGCCGGTGGCGAACTTGGTGATACAGTACGAGCAGTTGCTCATACAGCCGCGCGCGATCGGGAGGAGACCGACGACGCCGTCGAGGACCGGTTCGGCGTCGGGCGTGACCGTCGGGCACTCGCCGTTGAGCACGTACGAGGGGACCTCGTCCCAGTGGAGGATCTCGGCGTCGACGTCGGCTTCGGCGAACATCTCTCCCTGTGCCAGCGCCATACAGCCAGTAACGACGAGTTCGGCCGTCGTCTCCGACAGCTCCTCGGCGCGGCGGAGCATGTTCCGCTCCGTCTTCTCGACGACGGTACAGGTGTTGAGGATGGCGACGTCCGCGTCGTCCGGGCCGTCGGCCGGGCGGTGCCCCCCGTCGCGGAGGGCGCGCTCGATCTCCCGGCTCTCTCCCCGGTTCGAGCTACAGCCGTACGTTTCGATGTGGTACGTCGCCATCGGAGTGTCCTTACTATCGGTCCCGAGGGCAAAAGCGCGACGGATCGGGGCGTCGGCGGCCCGGCGAGTCGGCCCCGTTCCGCGTCAGTCTTCCGCGACCGCGGCAGTCGGCGCGTCGGCCTCGGAGGCCGAGTCGGCGGTCGCCTCCGGCTCGTCGACGGGGTCGCGCTCGGCCGGCGGAACCGCTTGGTAGACGGACCGGCGGGCGTCGCGGGGGCACAGCCCCTCCTCGACGAGGCCGACCTCGGTGAGCTTCTCGACCGCGAACCGGACGGTGCGGGTCGAGAGGCGGGTCTCCTCGGCGAGGCCGGTCTGGTCGAACCGGCCCTCCGCGTCGAGCACGTAGTAGACCAGTTTGGCGCTCGGCGGGAGCGGTTCGAGCAGCTCGCGGGTTCCGTCGTCCATACGTTACTTACAGGGGCGAATCGCGCATAACCGTGGCCCGCCTGTGCGCACCCTGCGCACGCCAACCGTCTTTTTATATACTATGATTCAGGGCGGAACTCGAACCGCGCGCCGTCCCTGTCGTCGACCGACAGTTCCCAGCCGTGAGCGGCCGCGATCTCTCGCACGATCGCGAGGCCGAACCCCGTCCCGTCCGGGGTACTCGATCGCCCGTACTCCGTCGCCGCCTCTGGGTCGATGTCGAAACCGCGTCCGTCGTCCGCGACG
This sequence comes from Halorubrum sp. CGM4_25_10-8A, assembly GCF_005435025.1. NCBI lineage: Archaea > Methanobacteriati > Methanobacteriota > Halobacteria > Halobacteriales > Haloferacaceae > Halorubrum > Halorubrum sp. CGM4_25_10-8A. The sequence goes on from NZ_SGTX01000010.1 coordinate 84,536, forward strand.
TAGAAGCCGTCCGGGAGCGATCCGACGGAGACCGTGAGGTCGTCGGCGTCGTCCGAGCCGTGCTCGACGCCGTCGTCGGGCGTTGCCCGACTGCTCGTGGAACCGTGTTCCACGCTGTTCGTAAACAGGTTCTCGAGGAGCGTCCGGAGCCGCTCCGGGTCGGCGTCGACCGCGTCCGTCGCAGCCGACGCGTCGAGCGTGGCGCCCGCCGTGTCGACGGTGCGCCACGCGCGTTCGGCCGCCTCGTCCAGCGGGACGGGCTCGATGTCGTCGACCGTCCGACCCTGCCGCGCCAGCGCGAGGAGGTCGTCTATCAGCTGCGTCATCCGGTCGTGGGCGTCTTCCACCCGATCGAGCTCATCGAGGACCGCCGCGTCGTCGGTCAGCGCCCGAGCCAGGTCCGTCCGGCCGGCCGCGACGTTGAGCGGGTTCCGGAGGTCGTGAGAGACCAGCCCGGCGAACTTCTCCAGCCGGTCTATCTCCCGCTGGAGCGCCGCGTCCCGCTCGCGCAGCTGTTCTGTCCGCTCGGCGTGGTTGAGCGCGACCGTGACGTTCGCGGCGAGGACGCGGGCCAACTGGACGTCCGTCGCGTCGAAGAACTCCGGCTCCCGCGACCCCAACGGCATCACCCCGTGTTCGCCGAGCGGGACGACGAGGAGGCTCCGGTGTTCGCCGTACCCGACCGCGGTGTCGACCGTGTCGAGGTCGTCGACCACGATCGGCTGGCCGGACTCGAACGCCTCCCAGACGCGGCCGTCGCCCGGACCGAACGCGGGGCGGTCGCCGAACGCCGCGGTGGCCTCCTCGCTTATCGCCGTCGGGCGGAGGACGTTCGTCTCCGGCTCGTACAGCCGGACCCCGCTGCTCGGAAACCCGAGGGTGTCGATCGCCGCGCGGGTGGCCACCTCGGCGATCTCCGCCCGCGAGTCGCCGCCGAACATCTCGCGGGTCGTCGCGTGGAGCCGCCGAAGCGTCCGCTCGATGCGTTTCTGGTCGTCGATGTCGGCGTAGACGCTGTAGAGGACCGTCTCGTCCGACTGCTTGACGGGGATGACGTGGAGGATGAAATCGCGAATCCCGTCGACGGTCCGCCGGCGCACTTCGAGCCGCGAGGGCTCGCCGCGTTCGAGGACCGCCTCCGGCTCGAACCGCTCGGCGCTGTCCGGGATGACCTCGTCGCAGACCTCCTCGTACCCGCTGTCGGCGCCGTAGCCGAACGTCTCCCGGAACGCCTCGTTGGCGGCGTCGAGGCGACGGCCGCCCCCGTCGAGGGCGACGGTGCGCACCGCCGGGAGGGGGAGGTCGTGGAACAGCGCCGTCAGCCGATCTCGCTCCCGGCGGAGCGCGTTCTCCGTCTCGATCTGCTCGATGGCGTTGGCCGAGTGGGCCGCCAGCAGCTCCGCAAACTCGACGTCGCGCTCGTCGAACGCGGCGTACCCGTTCGAGACGGCCTGTAACACCCCGTGGGAACCGATCGGGACGCTGATCGCCGACCGGATGTCGTCGGCGACCGGGTCCGCCACCTCCGACCCGGTTCGGCGGTCGGCTCCGACCGACGACCGACCCGGAGACGAGGGGTCCTCCAGTTCGTCCGGGTCCGCTGGGTCGACGCTGAGGTTGTCGACCACCATCGTCTCCTGCTCCGCGACCGTGGTCCCGACGACCCCCTCGCCGATGTCGAACGCCCGGACCTCCTCCTCGCTGACGCTCTCGGAGAGGACGGCCGGGACGACCTTATCGCCGCGGCGGCGGGCGGTGACGCAGCGGTCGAACTCCAAGATGTCCTCGGCCGCGTCGACCGTCCGGTCGAACACCGTCGCAACGTCGGTCACCGATGCCAGCTCCGCCGCGAACTCGTGGATCGCCGTGACCTTCGCGTTCACCTCACGGAGGTCCCGCTCTGCCCGGCGGCGGCCGAGCGCGTTCGCGACGCTGTTCGCGAGCATCTCGTAGCGGTCGCGACCGGCCCCCTTCTGGAGGTAGTCCGTCACCCCAGCGGAGATGGCGTCGCTCGCGATCTCCTCGCTCCCCTTCCCGGTGAACAGCACGAAGGGGAGCCCGGGGTCGACATCGCGGACCGATTCGAGGAACTCGAGCCCGTTTGATCCAGGCATGTCGAAGTCGCTGACGACGCAGTCGACGCGGCCGTCGCGGACCACCTCCAGCCCCTCGTCCGGCGACAGCCGCGTCAGCGTCTCGATCCCGTCCACGAGCCGATCGACGTGCGTGGCCGCGAGGTCAGCCGCCCCCGGCTCGTCGTCGACGAACAGGACACATCGGGACGAGTCGGCGTTCGATCCCGGCGCGTCGGACGCGGCCGCTCCGGTCCCCGCAGAGGCGTCGCCGGGTTCAGAATTCATGTGCGTGTGTTTCCCTACCGGTAGTTTTAGCTTTCGCTCCCGATACCGAAATTGAAAAGACCGCCGACCGCGGGGCCCTTACAGGAAGTCCTCGACGTGGTCGGCGACCTCCTCGGGGGTGTCACCGACGGGGACGCCAGCGTCGTTGAGCGCGTCGATCTTCGACTGCGCGGTGCCGGTGCCGGAGCCGGAGACGATGGCGCCCGCGTGGCCCATCCGCTTGCCCGGCGGCGCGGTGCGCCCGGCGATGAAGCCGGCGACCGGCGTGTCCATGTGCTCGCCGATGAACTTCGCGGCCTGCTCCTCGTCCTCGCCGCCGATCTCGCCGCACATCACGACCGCGTCGGTGTCGGTGTCGGCCTCGAACGCTTCGAGGGCGTCGACGAAGGACGTGCCGATGATCGGGTCGCCCCCGATGCCGATCGCCGTCGACTGGCCGAGCCCGCGCTCGGTGAGGTTGTCGACGACCTGGTAGGTGAGGGTGCCGGATCGAGAGACCAGCCCGACGTTCCCCTCGGAGAAGATGTTACCGGGGAGGATGCCCAGTTTCGCCTCGCCGGGCGTGATGATCCCGGGGCAGTTCGGACCGATGAGACGGGTGTCGGTCTCGCTCAGGCGCTTGTTCACCTTCGCCATGTCCTGCGTCGGGATCCCCTCGGTGATCGCGACGGCGAGGTCGAGGTCCGTGTCCAGCGACTCGAAGATCGCGTCGGCGGCGAACGCCGGCGGCACGAAGATGACGGAGGCGTCCGCGTCCTCGGCCTCGACGGCCTCGTCGACGGTGTCGTAGACGGGGACGCCGTCGACCTCTTGTCCGCCCTTGCCGGGCACCGCGCCGGCGACGACGTTGGTGCCGTACTCGATCATCTGGCCGGCGTGGAACTTCCCCTCCCCGCCGGTGATCCCCTGGACCACCACTCTGGTGTCGTCGTCGACGAAAATGCTCATTGGGTCACCTCCTCCGCGTTCGCGACCGCGCGCTGGACCGCGTCCTCCAGCGTCTTCTCGACCTCGACGAGGTCGGTGTTCAGAATATCCATCCCCTCCTCGGCGTTCGTGCCGGCGAGCCGGACGACCACCTTCTTGGGGATCTCGTCGAACTGCTCTAGGGCCTCGTTGATCCCCTTGGCGACCTCGTCGCCGCGGGTGATCCCGCCGAAGATGTTGAAGACGACGGCGTCGACGTTGTCGTCCGAGAACACCATGTCGAGCGCCTGCGTGACGCGCTCGGCCTTCGCCCCGCCGCCGATGTCGAGGAAGTTCGCGGGCGCGCCGCCGTAGTAGTCGACGAGGTCGAGGGTCGTCATCACGAGCCCGGCGCCGTTGCCGATGATGCCGACGTTCCCGGAGAGGCGGACGTAGTCGAAGCCGTACTCGCCGGCCTTGCGTTCGAGGTCGTCCTCGTAGGACGCCTCGGCCATGTCGGCCAGGTCGGACTGGCGGAACAGCGCGTCTTCGTCGATGTTCATCACGGCGTCCGCGGCAATCACGTCGCGGTCGCCCGTGATCATCACGGGGTTGACCTCGATCTCGGAGGCGTCGTTCTCCTCGTAGAGGTCGTACAGTGTCGAGAGGATCGAGGCCACGTCGAGCGCCACGTCGGCGTCGACGCCGGCCTCGTAGACGACCTTCCGGGCTTGGTACGGGTGGAGGCCGAACGCGGGGTCGACGTGTTCGCGCGCGATCGCGTCGGGGTTCTCCTCGGCGACCTCCTCGATGTTGACGCCGCCCTCGGTCGACACCATCAGGACCGGCTTCCCCTCGCCGCGGTCCATCGTGACGCCGACGTACAGCTCGTCGACGAAGTCGACGCCGGCCTCGACGAGGACCTGATCGACGGTGTATCCCTTCAGGTCCATCCCGAGGATCTCGTCGGCGTACTGCTCGGCCTCCTCGCGGTCCGTCGCGATCTTGATCCCGCCGGCCTTGCCGCGGCCCCCCACGTGGACCTGCGCCTTGATCGCGGCCGGGTACCCGATCTCGTCGACAGCGTCGAGCGCCTCGTCGACGCTCGTCGCGAGCCGGGAGTCCGGAACCGGGATCCCGGCGTCGGCGAAGAGAGACTTCGCTTGATATTCGTGAAGTTTCATCCGTGTGGGATCGGTACCGACACCGGCTTAAATGGTTCCGATTCGGCGCGCCTCCTTTGGCATCGGGCGTCTGCTACCCCCATGGATCCCGCCGAATTCCTCCGGAACGGGACGGTCAGCGTCCCGGCGGAGACGTACGCGGTCTGCCGGACCGACGGCGAACACCCCGGCGCGTTCGCGACTGTCCGGGAGGTCGGTGAGACGACGGTGGTGGTCGACCAGGACGAGGCGGACGCCGTCGCGACCGACGCGGTCGAGCCCGGGTGGAAGCGCCTTACCTTCGAGCCCGAGCTCCCCTTCGAGCTGGTCTGGTTCCTCGCGGCGGTCGCGACGGCGCTCGCCGAGGTCGACGCCTCGGTGTTCGTCGTCTCGTCGTACGCGACCGACCACGTGTTCGTCAAGCGGGACGACCGCGCCGCGCCCGTCCGGCGGCTGGAAGCACTGGGCTGCGAAGTCACCGACTGAGGTCGCCGAGCGGGCGGCTCAGTCCTCGTCGCCGAGGATGACGCGGTGGGTCATCGCCTCGGGGGCGAGCACCTCGTCGGCCTCCTCCTCGGTTAGGTAGCCGGCCTCGACCGCGGCCTCGCGGACGCTCTTCCCCTCCTTCAGGGCCGTCTTCGCGACCTTGCTGGCCTTATCGTAGCCGATCGCGGGGTTCAGCGCGGTCGCCAGCGCCATCGACTGCTCGACGCGTTCGCGCGCGAACTCCTCGTTCGCCTCCAGCTTCCCGACGAAGCGCTCGCCGAACGTCTCGGCGACGTTCGCGATCAGCTTCGCGGATTCGAGGAAGTTGTGGGCGATGACCGGCTTGTAGAGGTTCAGGTCGATCTCGCCGCGCGCGGCGCCCGCGGAGACGGCGGCGTCGTTGCCGACGACCTGCTTGTGGACCTGGTTGACCGACTCGGCGACGACGGGGTTGATCTTCCCGGGCATGATCGAGGAGCCGGGCTGGTTCTCCGGCTGCTCGACCTCGCCGAGCCCGTTGCGCGGGCCGGAGGCGAGGAGCCGCAGGTCGTTGGCCATCTTGTTGAGGCTACCCGCGATCGTTCGGAGGGCGCCGTGGCCCTCCGCCATCGCGTCGTGGGCGGCCTGCGCCTCGAAGTGGTTCTCCGCCTCGCGGAACTCCGTCCCGGTCTCGTCGGAGATGTACTCCGCGGCCAGCTCCGGGAACTCGGGGTGGGTGTTGAGCCCGGTCCCGACCGCGGTGCCGCCGAGGGCGAGTTCGCGGAGGTTCGACTGGACGGCCTCGGCGCGCTCGATCCCCTTCGAGACCTGCGTCCGGTAGCCGCCGAACTCCTGGCCGAGTCGGATGGGGGTGGCGTCCTGGAGGTGCGTCCGGCCCGTCTTGACGACACCGTCGAATTCGGTCTCCTTGGCCTCCAGCTCGGCGTGGAGCGTCTCCAGCGCGGGCACGAGGTCCTTCTCGACGGCCTCCAGCGCGGCGACGTGCATCGCCGTGGGGATCACGTCGTTCGAGGACTGGCCGTAGTTGACGTGGTCGTTGGGGTGGACGACCCTGTCGCCGATCTCCGCGCCCGCGATCTCGGCGGCGCGGTTGGCGATCACCTCGTTAGCGTTCATGTTCGAGGAGGTGCCGGAGCCGGTCTGGAACACGTCGACCGGGAACTGGTCGTCGTGCTCGCCCGCGATCACCTCGTCGGCGGCGGCGACGATCGCCTCCGCGGTGTCGTCCTCGACGAGCCCGAGGTCGCGGTTGGCCTGCGCGGCCGCCTTCTTGACGACGCCGAGCGCGCGGATGAAGCGCCGGCTCATCCCGATCCCCGAGACGGGGAAGTTCTCGACGGCGCGCTGGGTCTGCGCGCCCCAGTAGGCGTCCGCCGGCACCTGCATCTCGCCGAGGCTGTCCTCCTCCGTGCGGTAGTCGTCTCCCATGCCTCGGCCTTCCCGCGAGACGCTGTAAAAGGTACTGGAAGGCGTCACCCACGTGAAATCGTGCGGTACGGTAGCAACACAATTGCCACCGAGAAGCACGACTTTTACGAGGGTTCCGTCGACTGGCCCGATGGGGCGAGCGCCGCCACGAAACCGCCTGTGGCGCCACACTTGAGATGTATCGGCCGCTCTCGGCCGGGAATTTAACTCGACTAAAACCGGTTCAACTCGGGGCGACGGCGTTCCCGTTATATGCCGGTCCGGCGGCAACGGCCGAGCGCCAATGAGCTCGAACGACTCAGCGATCGGAACGGCGCTCGACCGCGACACGGTCCGGTCGACGAGCAGACTGCTGATCGGCGCGCTGGCGGTCGTCGGCGTGCTCTCGCTCGTGACGCTGCTACCGGGGGTAGACCGGCTCGTCCCGTTCGCGCCGGTGACGTTCGCCGCGGTCGCGACGGGCGTCGTCGCGCTCGCGGTGGCCGGAATCCTCCTGTACGCCGCGCCGAAGTTCGCGCTGCTGACGCGCCTGGCGCTCGGCGAGGCCGACGCGGAGGGGGACGCTCGCCCGGACCGGATCGCCGAGAACGCGGGTGGCGTGGTCCACTGGCTCGTCGTCTTCGGGGCGGTGCTCGTCGCGTACCGCGGGCTCGCGGGCGTCGCGGTCCCCGTGTTGAACGGCGCCGCGTGGGCGTACGACGCCGCCTTCCTGTTCGTCGCGCTCGTCCCAGTGGTGTTCCTCGTCGCCCGCCTGACCGTCACGGTCGACCCGCTCGCTGAACTGGTCGCCGACCGCGTCGCGGGCGGCGCCGGCGCCGCAAATGACGACGGTGCCGGCGACGACGACGACGAGGTCGACGACTCCGCGGCCGAATTCGACGAGCCGACTGCGAGCGAGACCGGCGAGGACGGCTGACCGAAACGCCGACGCCGCACTCCCTTATTTAAAAACGAACGGGAGCGTGACGAGCGCCCCGTTGATCCCGAACGCGACCAGCAACAGCAGCCCGAGCGGCGGATCGTCGCCCGGATAGGTCGCGAGCAGCACGAGCGCGCCGACTCCCAGCGCGGCCAGCCCGAGCGTCAGCGCGGCGTCCGACCACCGGTTCCAGGCGTCGTCGAGCGCGGGTTCGAGCCTCGCGAGCGGCCGGTCGGTCTCGGGGTCGTCGCCAGCACGGTCGGATCGGTCAGTCCACGCCGTATCGTCGACCGGCTCGTCGAGCCACGCGTCGCGTTCGGCGGTCCGTTCCGCTGTTCCACGTGAACCCGAATCCCCCCGGCCGAGCAGCCGCCGGATCCCGGAGCGGCCGGCGGCCGCGAACAGCGCCGCGACCGCGACCGCGGCGAGTCCGCCGAGGACGGTCGCAGAGGTGACGCGCGCCTCGACGGCCAGAAAGAGCGCGACGAACGCCAGCAGCGAGACCGCGGCGAGGACCCCGCGGACGGCGCGGACGAGTTCGGATCGCATCGGCATGGAGGGTGGAAGCGGGAAGTCGGCGGGAACGCGGCGCGGTTTCAGGCCTCGTCGACGGGGAGCAGCCCGGCATCGCGGAGGTCACCGGCGAGCGCACCGTCGCCGTGCTCCACGTACGCTTCGGGCGTGTACGTCTTGATTTCCAACGCGTGGACCGACTGCGTCATGTGATCGCCGACCGCGTCGTACACGCGCTGGTGCTGGTCGACGAGCGATTCGCCCTCGAAGGCCGGCGAGACGACGACGGCCGCGAAGTGGGCGTCCTCGTCCTCGTCGTTGTGGATCCGGGGCGCGGTGACCCGGGCGACCGCGTCGGGGAGGTCCGCCTCTATGAGGTCGGCCACCTTGTCGGGTTCGATCGGCATGGTCCCGCTCGGTTGCGGAGGGGCAAAAGTCGACCGGCCACGTCCGGCGGGGCGAACGCGCTCTGGCAAGGGGAGCGCGCTCAGACGCGGTCGAGCCGCGAGAGCCCGTTCCAGATAGCGTCGACGAGCCGCGACTCGGCGTCGTCACCGGGGGCCGTCTCCTCCCACCCGCGTGCGACGGCGTCCTCCAACACCGCGAGCGAGTGGTTCTCGAAGTTGTTCATGCCGCGGAAGGACTCCAGCGCGTCGCGAGCGTCCTCGCCGAACTCCGCGGTCGGCTCGCCGTCGTAGAAGCCGAGGTCGGCGAGCGCCGACCCGACAGCGACCGCCGTCTCGCCGGCCAGTTCCCGCGTCTCGTCGGGCGCCTCGCGTTCGAGGAGTGTCACGTCGTATATCTTGAACACGCGCTCCAACTCGTCGATCGGCCGCTCGTGGTCGTCGACGCGCACGTCGACCCAGCGGTCGTTCCTGCCGTCGTAGCCGCCCTCGGGCTTCGCGACGTACAGCGCCGCGGACTGCTCGCCGCGCTTGTCGCCACCGGCCTCGTTGCCCGCGTGGAGCGCGGCGATCAACCGTTCCGGGAGCCCCCCGTCGGTCTCCTCGAACGCCGCGGCCATCGCGTCGAGGGTGTCGGCGTTCTCCAAGATGTTCCCCTGAACCGTGTAGTGGTCACCCTGTCGGTCGCCCGCGTGGTCGTGACACTCGTCGCCCGTGAACGCCGCCGGGGGCTCCTCGGGGTCGACGCCGACGATCCCCACCTGCCGCGAGGGCGCCTCGTCGTCGGCGCCCGTGAGCCGGTCGATCGCCTCCGCGGGGGCGTGCCCCTCGCGGAGCAGGTCGAGCCCGTCGGGGCCGTAGGCGACGTTCGCGAAGCTCTGTGTGGCGACCGCGCCCGCGTCGGCGCTGACGAACGGGACGACGGCGCCGACGCCGACGAACTTGGACTGGACCGCGACGCCGACCGCGTCCGTCTCCAGATCGCGCGCGGCGATCGAGAACGTCGAGGGTCGAGGTGGCATACGGAACCGATCGTGGGTGGCGACGAGCATAAATCCGCCCGTCGCGCGAGCCAGAGTCGAGCGCTTCGGGCGGCGTCACGTCGCCACTTCGATCGGTGTCGCCCCCGCCGCCCCGATTCGCGTCACTCCGCCGCCCCGATTCGCGTCACTCCGCTAGCTCGGCCCAGGTCGGGGCCGCGGCGCCGGTCACGTGGATCCGGTCGGCCTCCACGCCCTCGTAGGCCGCGCCCCACCCGCCGACGGTCTACCGCTCGTTGCCGTCGTCGACGGCGATGGAGGCGATCCCCGTCAGCGCCGTGACGCTCGGGGCCTAGTCGGCGCCGACCGCGGCGTCGGAGAGGTGTTCGGCGTTGACGACCTCGCCGACGAGATCGTGGAGCGCTGGGTCGACCTCGCCGCGGTTCTGAACGCTTATCCCCGCCGACCGACTTCCATCGGGTATGAGCGACGACGACGCCGTCGATGTCGAGTCCGCCGACGACGAGGGCGACGCGGCGAGAGCGAACGGCACGGCGGAGGCGACCGCCGACGGAGCGAGCGGGGAGTCGGCCGCCGGCGACGACGGCGGCGCCCGCGCCGAGAGCGAGGCACTGGCCGCGGCCGTCGCCGAGCACGACGAGGCGCTCGCCCGCGAGGTGGCGGCGCTGGAGGCGGACCTCGCCGAGACCCGCGAGGCGCTCCGCGAGCGCGACGAGGAGGTCGAAGAGCTGACGAGCAAGCTCGCCCGCGTGAAGGCCGACTTCAGCAACTACAAGGAGCGCGCGAAGCGGAAGCAGGAGGACATCCGGGAGCGCGCCTCGGAGGCGCTCGTCGAGCGGCTCACGCCGGTCCGGAACGACCTGCTGCGCGCGCTCGACCAAGACGAGGGGAGCGACCTCCGCCCCGGCGTCGAGTCGACGCTGGAGAAGTTCGACGACGTGCTCGCCGAGGAGGGCGTCGAGGCGATCGACCCCGAGCCGGGCGAGGAGGTCGACCCCGCGCGCCATCAGGTGATGCTCCGCGTCGATAGCGAGCGCCCGGAGGGGACCGTCCACGAGGTGTACGAGCCCGGCTACGAGATGGGCGACCGCGTCCTGAGCGAGGCGAAGGTGACCGTCAGCACCGACGACGGCGAGTAGCGCGGCCCGCTTTTCACGACCGCACCGTCGCCTCGTAGGCCTCCGCCAGCTCGTCGAGGCCCGCCTCCGGCTCGGCGGCGTGGGGGACCGATAGCGGCGAGACGGACACCTCGCCGTCGACGACGGCGCGCCGGTCGGTGCCGACGGGGTCCGGGACGTCGTCGTCGTTCATCAGGCCCCAGATCGGATCGGAGAACCCAACGCGACCGTCCCCGTTCCGTTCCGCGCGCAGCCCGTACCACGTCGAGGGGGTCGTGACGCGGAGCGGCGCGCGGTCCTCGTCCGCGATCGGCGCGTTGACGTTGAGGTAGTCCGCGCGGTCGAACACGCCCGCCTCGACCGCCTCGTCGACGAGGAACCGCGTCGCCCGGGCCGCGTGCGCGAAGTCGGCGCCCTCGAACTCGCGTTTCCACCAATCGTCGCCGCCGGGCACGTACATCGAGGCCGCCACCGCGGGCACGTCGAAGAACGCCGCCTCGACCGCCGCCGAGACGGTCCCCGACCGCCCGAGCGTGTACGCCCCGAGGTTCGCGCCCTCGTTACAGCCCGCGACGACCGCGTCGACCTCCGGGACAAGCTCGTCGAGCCCCGCGACGACGCAGTCGACGGGGGTGCCGTCGACGACGTATCCGAGTTCGTGGTCCTCGACGGCCACGTCCTCGGAGAGCAGACGGCCGACGGACGACTGGTCGGCCGCGGGCGCGACGACGGTCACCGCGTACTCCTCGGCGAGCGCGTCGTACAGCGCGCGCAGTCCCGCGGCGTCGACGCCGTCGTCGTTGGTCAGGAGGATCCGGTCCACGCTCATACCCGTATCAGGGGCGAGTCGGGCAAAAGTCCACCGTCGGTCGGGGTCGCGGCGGTCGGCGAACCGACGGTTCGGGAGGGCCGCACCGAACGGAAAAGCACACGTATCGCCGGACCGACGCGTCGGTATGGGATTCGGGGACACCGCGAAGAAGATCCAGACGCTCGCCGACCGCGCGGAGCGCACCTACAAGAAGATCAGCGAGCTCCGCGACGAGGTCGACGAGACGCAGGAGACGGTGATAGACACCTCTGAGCGCGTCAAGACGCTCGAAAACGAGATGGCCGAGCAGCGGGCTGTCCTCGACGCCGTCGCCGAGGAGGTCGGCGTCGACCTCGAACGGGTGAGCACCGAGGCACACATCACCGACGCGGAGGAGGAAGGGACCGCGAGCGACGGCGGCGACGCGGACGACGACGCCGTGTAAACCGCTGCCGCGTAGCCCCCCGGTCAGTCGTCGCTCGCGGCCGGGTCCGACCGCGAGACGACCTCGGCCGGGACCCCCGCGACGGTCGCGCCCGGCGGCACGTCCTCCGCGACGAGCGAGTTCGCGGCGACGCGCGCGCCCTCACCGATCGTGACGCCGGGGAGTACGACCGCCCCAGCGCCGATCATCGCCTGCTCCTCAACGACAACGTCGCCGAGCCGGTACTCCTCGTGGAGGAACTCGTGACACAGCAGCGTGGCGTCGTACCCGATTATCGCGTCGTCGTCGACCCGGATCCGCTCCGGCCAGAACACGTCCGGTGTCGACTCCAGCCCCCACGAGACGCCCTCCCCGACCGCGACGCCGATCCGCCGGAGCAGCCAGTTCTTCAGCCGGAGGCTCGGGCAGATCCGCGCGAGGACGATGACGACGTAGTTGCGGACGACCGCGAGCGGCGACTTCGCGTCCGGCCACGACCACAGGGAGTTCCGGACGCCAGGCGTCGGGAACCTGTCGAGGCGGTCGCTTCGGGACAAATCCTCGCGCGTCGCGTCTGGGTCGTCGTCTGTCACGTCACGCCGTTCGGACGGGGAGGATAAAAGGGTCGCTCCGGGCCGCCGACCCGCCGACCGAGCGGCCGGGCCGGCTCAGGGTCGCAGCTCGTCCATGTGGTCGATCCGGCGCTGGACGAGGTCGGCGGTCCCGATGTCGTGGCGGATGCGGACGCGGTCGCCCGCGGCGGCCAGGGCGTCCTCCGCTTGCGCCTCGGCGGCCGCGATCGAGTCACCGCGGCCGACGACGGCGAACGCACGCGAGGTGGTGGTGTACAGCCCGCCGTCGCGCTCGTCGACGCTGGCGTAGTAGAGGAGCGCGTCCCCCGCGCTCTCCTCGTCGACCGCGATCGCCGCGCCCGCGTCAGGGTCGGTCGGGTAGCCGTCGGGGACCGCGTACTTACAGACGGTCGCCTCGCCGGAGAAGTCGAGCTCCGGGAGCGCGTCGCCGTCGCGAGCGGCGGCGAGCACGTCGACGAACGGCGTGTCGAGGACGGGCAGCGTGTTCATCGCCTCGGGGTCGCCGAACCGCGCGTTGAATTCGACGACCTTCGGCCCCTCGTCGGTGAGCATGAACTGTCCGTAGAGGACGCCCTTGTAGTCGGGGAGCGCGTCGACGACGGCCTCCAGCACGTCGACCGCGGCCTCGTAGTCGCCCTCGGCCATGAACGGGAGCGAGCGGCCGGTGTCGGTGTACGACCCCATCCCGCCGGTGTTCGGTCCCTCATCGCCCTCGTAGGCGCGCTTGTGATCCTGGACCGCGGGGGTCGTCCGCACGTCTCTGTTCGCGACGAACGCCTGAACCGTGAACTCCTCGCCGACGAGCCGCTCCTCGAGGACGACGCGGTCGTAGTCGGAATCGCGGAGGTACGCCTTGGCCTCCGCCGCCGTCACTTGGTCGCCGATCACTTTCACGCCCTTGCCACCGGTGAGCCCGGCGGGCTTGACCGCGAGGTCGCCGTCGTACTCGTCGATGTGCTGGCAGGCCGCCTCGGTGTCGTCGAACACGGCGTAGTCCGGGCAGCCGGGGATCGCGTTCCGCTCCATGAACTCCCGCTGGTACGCCTTGTCCGTCTCCAGGCGGGCCTCCGCGGCCCGCGGACCGAACGCGTAGACGCCGGCGTCGTCGAGGGCGTCCGCGACGCCGGCCTCCAGCGCCGACTCCGGGCCGATGACCGCAAGGTCCGCGCCGACCGCGGTCGCGTACTCGGCGACGGCCTCGGCGTCGGTCTCGTCGATCGACTCGAACCCGTCCGCGAGGCGCCGGATCCCCGGGTTCCGGACGCTCGCGCAGGCGTACAGCGCGCAGTCGTCAGCCACCGCTCGGGCGAGCGCGTGTTCGCGGCCGCCGCCCCCCACAAGCAGCACGGTCTCCGTCATGCCCGACGGGTGACCGCACGGTAGTGTAAACCTTACTCTCTCCGCGGCCCGATATGTGCTTGTTCGTGGATACCCGCGTCGCGGGCGGCGGCGCTCGGCGCGCCCCGGACGCCTTTTGTCGCGCCGGGCCGAACCGGGCCCATGTCACAGCCGACCGAGCGGAACCGCCTCGACGGGGAGGCGAGTCCCTACCTCCGACAGCACGCCGACAATCCCGTCAACTGGCAGCCGTGGGGGGACGCGGCGTTCGAGCGCGCCCGCGAGCACGACGCGCCGGTGTTCGTTTCCATCGGCTACTCCTCGTGTCACTGGTGTCACGTCATGGCCGAGGAGAGCTTCGAGGACGAGTCGGTCGCGGCGGTCGTGAACGACTCGTTCGTCCCGATCAAGGTCGACCGCGAGGAGCGCCCGGACGTCGACAGCACGTTCATGACCGTCTCCCAGCTCGTCACCGGCGGGGGCGGGTGGCCGCTCTCGGCGTGGTGTACGCCCGAGGGGAAGCCGTTCTACGTCGGGACGTACTTCCCGCCCGAGCCGCGGCGGAACCAGCCCGGGTTCCGCGAGCTCTGCGAGCGCATCGCCGACTCGTGGAGCGACCCCGAGCAGCGCGAGGAGATGGAGCGGCGCGCCGACCAGTGGGCCGAGAGCGCGCGCGACGAGCTGGAGTCGGTGCCGACGCCGGAACCGCCGGCTTCGGAGGAGGGGGGCCCCTCGCCGCCCGGCGACGACCTGCTCGACACGGCCGCTGCGGCCGCGCTGCGCGGCTACGACGAGGAACACGGCGGCTTCGGGAGCGGCGGCGCGAAGTTCCCGATGCCGGGCCGGATCGACCTCCTGATGCGGGCGTACGCCGGCCGCGGCCGCGACGCGCTCCTGTCGGCCGCGACCGGAACCCTCGACGGGATGGCCGACGGGGGGATGTACGATCAGATCGGCGGCGGGTTCCACCGCTACGCGGTCGACCGCGAGTGGACCGTCCCCCACTTCGAGAAGATGCTGTACGACAACGCCGAACTACCGATGGTCTACCTCGACGGCTACCGGCTCACCGGCGACCCGAGGTACGCTCGCGTCGCGAGCGAGTCGCTAGCGTTCCTCGACCGCGAGCTGCGACACGAGGGCGGCGCCTTCTTCAGCACGCTCGACGCGCGGAGCCGACAGCCCGCGAGCCGCCGGGACGGCGGGGATGCGAGCCGCGGAGACGGCGAGGGCGCGAGCGACGGCGAGGACGTGGAGGGCGCCTTCTACGTCTGGACGCCCGAGGAGGTGGACGCCGTCCTCGACGAGCCGGCGGCGTCGCTGGCGAAGGAGCGGTACGGGATCCGGCCCGGCGGGAACTTCGAGCGCGGCACGACGGTCCCGACGGTCGCGGCGTCGGTCGCGGAGCTGGCCGCGGACCGCGAGCAGTCGCCCGAGGCGGTCCGCGAGACGCTGACCGAGGCGCGCACGGCGCTGTTCGACGCCCGCGAGTCGCGACCGCGGCCCGCCCGCGACGAGAAGGTGCTAGCGGCGTGGAACGGGCGTGCGATCTCGGCGTTCGCGCGGGCCGGGGACACTCTCGGCGAGCCGTACGCCGAGAGCGCCCGCGAGGCACTCGACTTCTGCCGCGACCGGCTCTACGACCCCGACGCCGAGACCGGCGCGCTCGCCCGGCGCTGGCTCGACGGCGACGTGCGCGGGCCGGGGTACCTTGACGACTACGCGTTCCTCGCCCGCGGCGCGCTCGACACCTACGCCGCGACCGGCGACCCGGAGGCGCTCGGATTCGCCTTAGATCTGGCCGACGCGCTCGTCGCGGAGTTCTACGACGCGGACGACGATACGATATACTTCACGCGCGACCTCGACGGGGACGGGACCGGCGGGGCGGGAGAGCGCGCCGACGCGGGCCCGCTCATCGCCCGGCCGCAGGAGTTCACCGACCGGTCGACGCCGTCGAGCCTCGGCGTCGCGGCCGAGACGCTCGCGCTCCTCGACGGGTTCCGGACCGGCGGGGAGTTCCGGGAGATCGCCGAGCGCGTCGTGACGACCCACGCCGACCGGATCCGCGGCGGTCCGCTCGAACACGCCTCGCTCGTCCGGGCCGCGGACCTCGTCGAGACCGGGGGGATCGAGGTGACGGTCGCCGCCGACGAGGTGCCGGACGAGTGGCGCGAGACGCTCGGCGAGCGGTACCTGCCGGGCGCGCTCGTCGCGCCGCGCCCGGCCACGGACGCGGGGCTTGACGAGTGGCTCGACCGCCTTGAAATGGTCGAGGCCCCGCCGATCTGGGCGGACCGGGACGCGACCGACGGCGAGCCGACCGCCTACGTCTGCGAGGGGTTCGCCTGCTCGCCGCCCCGGACCGACCTCGACGCGGCGCTCGCGTGGCTCGGCGGCGACGAGTGATCCGCGAACCGGTCGGGAGCCGGAACCGTTTAGCCGTCTCGGGACGGTGATTACGGGCGTGTACGACTTCGTCGTCGTCGGAGCGGGGCCGGCCGGGTCGCGGTTCGCGCGCCGGGCCGCCGAGGCGGGACGCGAGGTCCTCCTGCTGGAGTCGGGGACCGTCGGCGAACCGCTGGCCTGCTCCGGCCACGTCTCGACGGACCTCTGGGAGTACGTCGACGACGGGGCGGTAGACCGGCTCCGGCAGAACCGAGTGTTCGGCGCGCGGTTCCACGTCGGCGGGCCGGAGTCGGCCCCCTATCCGTTCTACAAGCGGGAGCCCGTGTCGAACGTGATCGACCGGGTCGGCCTCGATCGGACCTTGGCGGACCTCGCCGAGGACGCGGGCGCGGACCTCCGGGAGGGCCACACCGTCGTCTCGGTCGACGAGCGCGGCGACCGCGTCGTCGTCGAGGCTAGCCTCGCGGACGGCGCCACCGAGCGCTTCGAGGCGCGCATGGTCGCCGGGTGCGACGGTCCGACCTCGCGGGTGCGCCGCGCGCTCGACCTCCCGGAGCCGGACGAACTGCTCCACGGCGTCCTCGCGTTCGACGACGCGGCGGACGCGGGCGACTACGTCGACGTCCACCTCACCGCGCCGACGTTCTTCGCGTGGCGGATCCCCCGCGGCGACGCCGGCGTCGAGTACGGGCTCGCGGCGCCGCCGAGCGAGGACGTGTCGGCGGGCTTCGACCGGCTCACGGACGCGTACGGCGCGACGACGGACCGTCGCTGCTCGGGCGCGATCCCCGTGGGACCGCCGGCGCGGACGACGAGCGACCGCGGCTTCCTGATCGGCGACGCCGCCGCGCAGACGAAGCCGTTCACCGGAGGCGGAATCTTATACGGGATGCGCGCGGCCGACGTCGCCGCGGCGGCGATCGACCCGCGCGACCCGGCGACGCTCGCCGACTACGAGTCGCAGTGGCGCGAGGAGCTGTCGACGGAGATCCGGCTCGGGAAGGCGATACGGCGGTGCTACTCGCTGCCGGAGCCGGTCCAGCGGGTCGGGCTGCGGGCGCTCTCGGGCGAGATCGGCGTCCACATGGACGAGCCGTCCTCGTTCTTCTCGCCGTCGAACCTCCGGGCGCTGTTCTCGCGGGCCGAGCCGCCCGAGGAAGGCCGCGTAGAGAGAGACGCGTGACGGCGGCCTCGAAGGGTCTCGCGACCTCGCAGCGCGGCGCTACTCCTCGACGACGTTCGCGAACGAGACGTTCTCCCGGACGCTCGTGATCTCGACGGTCGGCTCCTCGCCGGGCTCGGCGTCGGGGACGATGACGACGTAACCGCGTTCGATCTTCGCGATCCCGTCGCCCTTGTCGCCCAGCGTCTCGATCGTCACCTCGCGGACCTCTCCCTCCGAGACGGGCGGGTCGGGTTGGACGGCCCCGGCGGCCCCGCGAGAGGTGGGTCGATCGCCCCCGTCGGACGGGGGGCCGCTGGCGTCGGCGTCGGCGTCGGGAACGGACGACGCGGCCCCGTCGTCGGCCGCCGCCGACGGCTCGCCGTCGGAGCGGTCGAGGACGGCGATCCGGTACGTCTCGCCGACGCTGACGCTTCCGTGTTCGATCTCCGACGCGGGGACGGTGACGACGTAGTCGTCGCCGCGGGACTCGACCCGACCCGTGTACAGACACGCGAGAGAATCCGTGATTTCGACCATGCCCACCCGTTGCGCGCACGGGGATGAAAAGCCACCTGTTCAGGCGTCCCACGCCTGATGGTAAACGTTTACCCTGTTCCGAATAAATCGGGGGGTATGAGCCGGAACTACGAGTCGCTCCACGACCCGAACGCGGAGTACACGATGCGGGAGCTCTCCGCCGAGACGATGGGGACCACGGGGACGCGCGGCGGCGATCGCAACGTCGAGATCACGGACGTCCAGACGACGATGGTCGACGGGAACTTCCCGTGGACGCTCGTCCGCGTCTACACCGACGCGGGCGTGGTCGGCACCGGCGAGGCGTACTGGGGCGCCGGCGTCCCGGAGCTGATCGAGCGCATGAAGCCGTTCGTGATCGGCGAGAACCCGCTCGACATCGACCGCCTCTACGAGCACCTGATCCAGAAGATGTCCGGCGAGGGCTCCGTCGAGGGCGTCACGGTCACGGCCATCTCCGGCATCGAAGTCGCGCTCCACGACCTCGCCGGCAAGATTCTCGACGTGCCCGCCTACCAGCTGCTCGGGGGGAAGTACCGCGACGAGATGCGCGTCTACTGCGACTGTCACACCGAGGACGAGGCGGACCCCGAGGCCTGCGCCGACGAGGCCGAGCGCGTCGTCGACGAACTCGGCTACGACGCGCTGAAGTTCGACCTCGACGTCCCCTCGGGCCACGAGAAGGACCGCGCGAATCGCCACCTCCGCCCCGGCGAGATCCGCCACAAGGCGGAGATCGTCGAGAAGGTCACCGAGCGCGTGAAGGACAAGGCGGACGTCTCCTTCGACTGCCACTGGACGTTCTCGGGCGGCTCCGCGAAGCGCCTCGCGGACGCCATCGAGGAGCACGACGTGTGGTGGCTCGAAGACCCCGTCCCGCCGGAGAACCTCGAAGTCCAGGAGGAGGTCACGAAGAACACGGTCACGCCGATCGCGGTCGGCGAAAACCGCTACCGCGTCACCGAGCTCCGCCGGCTCATCGAGAACCAGGCGGTCGACATCGTCGCGCCCGACCTGCCGAAGGTCGGCGGCATGCGCGAGACCCGCAAGATCGCCGACATCGCGAACCAGTACTACGTGCCGGTCGCGATGCACAACGTCGCCTCGCCGGTCGCGACGATGGCCGCGGCGCACGTCGGCGCCGCCATCCCGAACTCGCTCGCCATCGAGTACCACTCCTACGAGCTCGGCTGGTGGGAGGACCTCGTCGAGGAGAGTGTGATCGAGGACGGGTACATCGAGGTGCCGGAGGAGCCGGGCCTCGGCGTCACGCTCGACATGGACGCCGTCGAGGACCACATGGTCGAGGGCGAGACGTTGTTCGACGAAGCGTAAGCCGAAGTCGAACTCGATAGGAGAGCGGAGCGAGCCTATCGGTGTTCGACGAAGCGTAGCTTCGTCGGGCGAGCGAATCTCCGATTCCCGTCGTTCGATCCGGCGTAAGCCGGGGCGAGCCAGCAGCGCGAAGCGCTGCGCTGTTTGACGAGGCGTAAGCCGAAATCAAACGAGGAAATAGCTGCGTTTTCGAAGGTCGCTCTCTCGAGGGCGTGAGCGACCGCGTCAGGCGTCCGCGACGATCCGGTCGAGGGGGACCGGCTCCAGCCCGCGACGGTCGAGTTCCGTCTCGATCTCTTGTACCCGGGGATCGATCACGTCGGGCTCGTGGCTGTCGGTCCCGACGCTCACGTCGACGCCGGCGTCGACGAGGCGGTCGAGGAAGGCGGGGGCCGGGTGGAACTCGCCGTAGCCGTCGAGCAGCCGCCCGGCGTTGATCTCCGGGACGGTCCGCGAGTCGCGGAACGCCTCGGCGACCGCGGCGTAGTGGTCCTCGGTCGCAAACCCGCGGAGGTGGGGGTTGCGCTCGACCAAGTCCGGGTGCGCGGCGATCGCGAACAGCTCCGACTCGACCAGGGCGACCAGCTTCTCGAAGTACCGGTCGACGAGTTCGCGGCGCTCCGCCTCGGGCTTGTCGGCGAAGTGCGAGCGCGTGTGGACGTTGACGCCGTCGAGGTCGTGGACGCTGCCGACGGCGTAATCGAAGTCCGCCTCGTCGAGGAACTCGGCGATCGCGTCCGCGTGTTCGGGGTCGTAGTCCATCTCCGCCGCGTCGAACACGTCGACGTCGACGTCGTCGCGGACCGACTCGATCGCGTCGCGGCGCCGCTCGTAGGTCAGGTCGAGGTTGAACCCGAACGCGCGCTTGTGCTCCCGCGCGTTCGGCGCCGGCGAGACGTTACAGTGGTCTGCGAGCCCGATCCCGTCGAGCCCGGCGTCCGCGGCGGCCTCGACCATCCACCGGAGGAACGCCCCGTCCGAGTAGTTCGTGTGGGCGTGGTAGTCGTACACGACGGCAGTTCGTCTCGGGCGGACTCGAATGTTCGGGTCGCGTGCGAACGGCTGGCGTGCGGAGGCCCGTCAAGCGCGCGTCGCCCGACCGACGGGAGCGAAGCCAGCAATATAATCCGGGAAACGAGTTGAAAGTTCATTTAGATAATTTTTTGATACTTATGTGTGTCACATCAACCCATGGGTGCTACCGACAAGATAACATGTCGCGTCGTCGACGGCGATTCCCGGCCGCTGGCGGGGCGGATAGTCATCGGCGAACGGGAGGACGGCGACCGCATCGGCCACTGGATGACCGAGGACGACGGGAACTTCGTCCTCGAAGCGGACGGCGGCGCCGACCTCGACAAGGTCTCGTTCACCGTGCGGAACCCCGCGCGGGGCGGGACCGAGGAGCCGGTCCGACGGCGGCGGCGACCGGACGGGAGCGAGGCGGCGCTCCACCTCTCGGTGAACGCGCGCAGCGTCGCCCTCCACGGCGGGAGCGACCACCGCGGGATGAACGAGGCCGCGTGTACGGCCGCGGGCCCGGTCCGGAGCCACCGGTTCCACACGCAGTTCCCCGAGCTGGACCCGTACGACCGCGACGAGGAGTTACTCCGGACGCTCGGCGGCGCCGACGGCGAGGCGGGGGCGCCGATGATGGAGTCGCCCGACGACCCGGTCGGGGACGCCGAGACGCCGGCCGGCTACGGCATCTTCGGTCAGTTCGTCGACCACGACCTCACGTTCGACCCGACCTCCGACATCGACCGGCGCAACGACCCGGCCGCGCTGCGGAACTTCCGGACGCCGGCGCTCGACCTCGACTCGCTGTACCGGACGAACGCGGAGGCGGCACCGTTCCTCTACGACCACGAGACGGACGAGCGAAAGCTTCTCACCGGCGACGCGGTCGCGCCGGACGCCGAGGACGGCGGCGGGCTCTCGGGGCTCCCGGGGACGGACCTCCAGCGGAACGAGCAGGGGATCGCGCTGATCGGCGACCCGCGGAACGACGAGAACGTCGTCGTCTCGCAGCTCGAGCTCGCCTTCGTGAACTTCCACAACCGCGTCGTCGACCACCTCCGCGGTCCCGGATCGTCGCTCGTCGAGGACGGCGAGTCCGTCCTCGAAGCCGCGCAGCGACTCGTCAGGTGGCACTACCAGTGGGTCGTGCGACGCGACTTCCTCCCCCGGATCTGCGACCGCTACGTCCTGGCCGACATCGAGGAGCGGGGCCGACAACACTTCGTGCCGCCGGGGCGCACGCCGGCGATCCCGGTCGAGTTCGGAGGCGCCGCGTACCGCTTCGGCCACAGCATGATCCGACACGCGTTCGACGTCAACGACGAGGTCGGCGAGGTGCCGCTGTTCCCGACCGGCCCCGGGGACGGGCGGAACCTCCGCGGCGGCCGACCGGTCCCGAGTGACCTCGTCGTCGACTGGTCGCGGCTGCTCGACACCGGCGACGGCGACTACCAGCCCTCGCGGAAGATCGAGCCCCTCCTCGCGCCGACGCTGTTCAACCTCCCGATCGCCGGGGACTCCTCGCTCGCCGTCCGGAACCTCCGGCGCGGGAAGGCGCTCGGCCTGGCCTCCGGACAGGACGTCGCCGCGCGGATGGGGTACGATCCGATCCGCAACGAGGCGTTCGGCGACGAATCGGCGATCATGGAGGCGCTGCGGGCGCACGGTCGCGGCGCAGACCCCGACTCGCCGCTCTGGTACTACGTGCTCGCCGAGGCGGACTATCAGCAGGACGGCGAGCGACTCGGCGCGGTCGGCAGTCGGATCGTCGCCGAGACACTGATCGGGCTGATCGAGGCTGACGAGACCGCCTACCCCAACGCCGCGCCCGACGGCTGGGAGCCGAGCCTCCCGCAGCCGACGGCGACCGACGGGTACACGCTGGCGGACATCACGGCGTTCGCGGCCGAGGCGAACCCCGACGGACTGGTGATCGAGGCCGTCGACGCGGGCCAGGGGAGCGGCGGCGATGCGGGAGCTAACGGTGACGCCGGCGACGTGACCGGCGACGCGCTCGACGAGTCGGTGACCCTGCGGAACGCCGCGGCGGAGCCGATCGACCTGACCGGGTACGTCATCGACCTCGACGGCCAGCGCGACGACCTCCCGGACGCGACGCTCGGGCCCGACGAGACCCTGACGGTTCACGTCGGCGCCGGCGCGGACACGGCGACCGACCACTACCTCGGCCGCGACGTGCCCGCGCTCGACGACGAGGGCGAGGTCGTCACCGTGTACGCCCCCGACGGCGAGCGCACGACGAGGCGGCGGTACGTCGGTTAGGCGGCCGTACGTCGGCTAACGGGTAGTACCTCGGCGACGCGCCATCCCTCACCGCCGCTCGCCGACGAGCGCGTTCGCGGAGATGACGAGGAACGCGACCCCCGACATGCCGGCGATGACGGCGAACGACGCGCCCCAGCCGAACAGGTCCGCGACGAGCCCGACGCCGACCGAGCCGGCCGAGCCGATCACCGTGTAGACGGTCCGTATCAGGCCGAACCCGGCGCCTCGTTCCGCGTCGCCGAGGGCGTCCATGAATCGCGGGTCGATGGCGGAGAAGAAGCTCGACCCGAGCCCGGCGAGCAGCACGACGATCCCGAGCCCGCCGACCGTCGGCAGCGCCGGCAGCCCGACCGGGACCGGCAGCCGAACGAGGTCGGGGAGCGCCACCAGCCCTCCGAGGCCGAGCGCGCCGCTGAGGAGGGCCGCGGCGATGCTCGTGTCGCGGCCCAGCCGGTCAGAGAGCCGGCCGAGCCCGACCTGCGCGCCGGCGCGGACGACGAAGAACGCCGAGAAGACGCCGCCGGCGAACGCGGGGTCGTACCCCCGGAGCTCCACGAGGAACGTCGGCAGGAAAGAGATGACGCCCTGCGCGACGTACGTGCCGAGCGTGGCGACGACGAGCGGGACGAGCACCTCACGGCGCCCGACCAGTTCGAGCAGCGGGCCGACCTGGAGCCGCTCCGCCATCGGCTGGTCGGGGCGCCGCGGCTCGGTCGGCCGGACCCGCCGCGCGAACAGGAGGAAGATGGGAACCCCGACGACCGCGGCCAGCGCGACCCCGGGCCGCCAGCCGTAGCGGACGCCGACCCACGTCGCGGCGACCGGCGCCACGAGCCCGGCGAGCGGGCCGCCGAGCGAGTGGATCCCGACCGCGGTGCCGAGGTCGTCGAACGTCCGCGAGAGCAGCGTGGTCGCCACCGCGTAGTGGAGCCCCGCCACGAGCCCGAGGAGCACCGCCGCCAGCACGAACGCGGGGAAGACCGGTACGACGGCGAGCGCGAGGCTCATCGCGGTCGTGCCGCCGACGGCGACGAGGATCACCCGACGCTCGCCGAACCGGTCTGCGAGGATCCCGCTCGGGAACTGCGAGAGGCCGTAGGCGAACCACATCCCCGAGAGCGCCACCCCGACCGCCGTGTTCGAGACACCGAAGTCGTCGATGATGAGGGGGACGACTGGACTGATCGCCAGCCGCGCGAAGTACGTCACGAAGAACGCCAGCATACACAGCGTCAACACCGTGTGGCGGTACCGCCAGTTCATCCGACAGTCACGGGCGACTCATCGGGGCGGTCGGCCGTCAACACTTTCGGTTCCAGCAGGCCGTGAGCCGGTCGGGCGAGGTCAGCCCACGGCCCCCGGGTCGACCCGGCTCCCGACCCACAGGAGCGTGAGGAGGAGCCCGGCCACGGACGCCGGCATGAACCACCGGAACGCGGCGAGCAGTCCCGCCGAGGCCTGAAGGCCGATCACCGCCAGGAACGCGGGGCCGCAGCAGGCGACCCCGGAGAGGATCCCCGGAAGGCCCGCGGCGACCCCCGCGCCGGCGCCGATCCGACAGGCCGAGGGGCCGCGCCACGCGACAACCGAGACGGCGAGCGTGACGCCGACGAGCACCGCGAGCGCGAGCCCGAGGGCGGCGTTGACGGGAGCGAAGAGGTACTCGACCGGTCCCGCGGAGAGCAGCGCCACGGGCTCGTACTGGAACGGCGCGACGCGCCGGGTCGCGAGCGCGACCGGGTCGGCGGCGACGACGAGGTCGAACCGCGGCGTCCCGGCCGACTCGACCGCGCCGGCGCGCAGACCGAGGTGGCCGAGTCCGAGGTGGTAGGCAACGAGATAGGCGCCGGTGACGGCACCCGCGGTCGCCCGGCCGTCGCGCCGACCGAGGGCGGCGCGGACGGCGAACACCGTCCGGCGAACGAGTCCGGCGAGCCACGCGCGCGGCGACGCGGCCGGCGCGGCGGTCTCAGCCCCCATAGCCCGCTCGCGTGTGCTCCCCGACGAACGCGGTGTCCGGGTAGAAGCCGTACCAGGCGAACCACATCGCGTCGAACGCGAGGAGCCGTTCGAGCGGCAGGTCCGCGGCCTCGAACCCGCCCTCACCGTCGACTCGGTACTCGTCGCCGTCCGGTTCGACCGCGACCTCGTCGGGGTTCCGGTAGACGTACCCCGTCGAAAGGGCAGGGTCGGCGACGGCGATGACGGCGGGGCCGCCCTCGCCGACGGTCCCGGTCAGCACTCGCTCCGAGAGCAGCGTGGTCTTGTCGAAGGCGACCGCGCCCGTCGCGGTCCGCGCCCCGATGACGACGGACTTCGCGTGGCCGTCCTCGGGGGACGCGAGCGGCGGAAACCTGGTCCCGTCCCGCACGTAGTACCCGCTCAGCGGCGCGTAGCTCCCGTACGGGTCGCTGTCGTAGCGGCGGACGTAGCCGGTCTCCTCGGTCATGAGGGAAGCGTCGGGATGTCGCGTCGCCCACTCGCCGGCGGTCGTCCACACGACGCGGAACTCGTCGAGGGTCTCGTCGGCCATCGACCCGTCGACCCCGGTGGCGAGCATCTGCGGCCACCAGCTGTCGGTGGCGCGGTCGTACATGATCAGGTTCGAGTTCACGAGCCGGCCCGACACGCCGAACGTCGTGTCGCCGCGACGGAACCCCTGTGCCGTCCCGGTGAGCGGGCAGTAGGTGATCGCGACCGACTCGCCGCCGACCTCGTCGTTGACGATCTCGTGGTGCGAGAGGATGCGACGTGGATACGCCTTCGCCTCGCCGCCGCGGACGACGCCGAACACCGGCTCGTTGCCAGCCATATCCGCCTCCGCGATCGGCCGAAACGCGGGGTCGTCGACGGAAGGGATCCCATCCTTGCCGACGCCGCCGTCGAGCGACTCGGAGACGAGGGTGTCGGCCTCGTACGCGAGGTGATAGCCGGCGTCGACGGTCGGCGGGGGAGCTCCGGCACCCGTGTCCTCAGCGCCTCCGGTGACGGAGTCCGTCGCTCGGCCCCCGAGGCAGCCGGTGAGGGACGCCCCGCCGACCGCCGCGATCCCGGCCAGCGCCGCGCGACGGGTTCGGTACATGTCGTCGTCTCCGGCTTCGAGCGTATAAAATCCGCAGCGCGGGTGTAATTCACACGCACAGCCGATCTCCGGCGGCAGTCCGATGCCCGACGAGGCGGGGTCGCTACTCGTGACCGCTCGACGATCGCTCCCGCAACCGGTCGGCGATCGCCGCGCCGGCGGTCCGCGGGTCGGCCTCCCGCACCGTCACCGGATCGCCGACGGCGACGGACCCCGGTTCGACCACGTCACAGCAGAGGCCGCCGCGGTTCCGGAGCGCCGACGCGAGGCCGTCCTCGCCGGCGAGCTCCTCGAGGTGCGCACACGGCGGTCTCCGTCGGGTCGGTCGCAGGAGGGCGTCGCCGACCGCGACGGTCGCGCCGAGGAGCGAGTCCATCTCCGCGCCGAACCCCTCGACGACCACGTTGCGACGGTGACGGCCGTCGCGCACGTCGATGCCGGTCGCCTCACGGACCGCGGTCAGCGCCTCCCCGGCGACGAGCGTGACCGCGCAGCCGTCGAGTTGGAAGTGGCCGTCGCCGCGGCGGTAGCGGTCCCCCTCCACGCCGTCGGGACAGACCTCGACCGCCTCGCGACGGACCGGCGGGGCGCCGCCCTCGGGGGCCGTCACGAGGCCGGCGACCGCGCCGGGGGTCGCGTCCGCGCTGGTCGATTCGGGTGGCCGGTCCGCCGGCATCAGGGCTCCCCGAGAAGCGTCGTGTCGTCCGGCTTCAGCCATTCGCGGTGCGCGTAGTAGAGCGCGGCGACCGGAGGCGCGGGGAGCGCGGCCAGCGCGTAGATCCACTTGAAGACGCCCAGGTCGGCGACGCGTCGCTCGGCGAGCGAGAGCGCGTCGAGCAGGATCGTTGCGGTCGCCAGGGGCGCGAGCAGGTAGCTGTGCGCGAAGGCGACGGCCGGTCCAACCGGGGTCGCAGGCGTCAGCAGCGCCCAGTCGACCGCGTACAGGACCGTCCACGCTCCGACGGTCGCCGCTATCGCGGCGAGCCACGGTCCGTCGAAGCGGCGGTCCGAGCCCCCCGTCGGACCGCCGTCGGCCGGGTCGCGGTCGGGCGGCTCCGTCTCCGATTCGGCGCGCGTGTTCACGCCCGATCTGGGCGCCGAACGCTAATCAACACCGGGGTCGACCGCCGCGGCGCGGTCACTCGCCGAAGGTCCCCGCCGTCAAGTACCGCTCGCCGCTGTCCCAGAAGACGGTGACGACGAGGGGTTCCTCGCCGACGAACGCGCCGCTCTCGCGCAGTTCGGCCGCGACGACCTTCGCCGCGAGGTTCGACGCGCCCGACGACTGGCCGACGAGGATCCCCTCCTCGCGAGCGAGCCTGCGGCACTCGGTCTCGGCGTCGCCGAGTTCGACCGTGTGGACCTCGTCGATCAGGTCCACCTCGAGGTTCGGCGAGACGAAGCCCGGCCCCATCCCCTGGAAGTCGTCGGCGCTCGGCTCCTCGCCCGAGAGGACGGCGTTGTCCGCGGGCTCGACGGCGTCGATCCGGACGTCCGGGAACGCCTCTCGGAGACGGCGGCCGATCCCGGTGATCGTCCCGCCGGTGCCGACCCCGGCGACCAGGGCGTCGACGGTGCGGTCGCCCACCTGATCGAGTATCTCCGGGCCGGTCGTCTCGTAGTGCGCGCGGGGGTTGGCGGAGTTCTCGAACTGGCGGAGCTGGACGGTGTTCGGCTCCGCCTCCAGCTCGTCGGCGCGGTCCTTCGCGTCGGAGATGTCGCCGTCGACGAGCTCGACGGTGGCGCCGTACGCCCGCATGAGTCGGCGGCGCTCGATCGATTTCCCTTCGGGCATCACGAGGGTGACGTCGTAGTCGCGCGCCGCGCCGACCATCGCGAGGCCGATGCCGGTGTTGCCCGACGTGGGCTCGACGATGCGGTCGCCCCGCTCGATCTCGCCCGCCTCCTCGGCGGCCTCGACCATGTACAGCGCGGGGCGGTCCTTCGCCGAGCCGCCCGGGTTGCGGGACTCGACCTTCGCCGCGACCGTCGTCCCCGCGGGCGCGTCGACCCGCACCAGCGGCGAGCCGAGCGTCGACAGGATGTCGTCGTCCATTACCCGAACCGAGGCGGTCGTGACCCAAAGGCCCCGCGGACTCCGGCAATCGATGTCGCCCGCGGCTGGGGCTTCGGGGGTGTCAGCAGTCGGTCTGTAGCCGAGGACAGAAATCAGGTGTGTCTGCGAACTCGACGAGGTGTCGTCGACGGACCCGAAGCGAATGTGCTCTTGCCACCGACGCGCCGTTTACGTGCCTCCGTGATCTATCGATCCCAATGACTCTCGAAACGCTCGCGCCCGCGGACGACCTCGACGCGGACGCGTTCGACGACTCGGTTCTCGACGCGCTCGCGGCGGACGACTACGTGTTCAAAGTGTGGGGCGGCGACTGGTGTATCGACTGCCAGCGACAGCTCCCCGAGTTCGGTGCCGCGCTCGCCGCCGCCGGCGTCCCGGACGACCGCATCGAGTCGTTCCCGGTGACGAAGGGCCCGGACGGGAAGGAGGGCGAACTCGTCGAGGCGTACGAGATCGGGCTTATCCCCACCGTCGTCGTCGAGTCGCCCGAGGGCGAGGAGGTCGCGCGGTTCGTCGAGGAGGAGGCCGTCTCCATCGCTGAGTACCTCGCGGACCGGCTCGCGGACGTCGAAGCGACGGCCTGAGTCGACGTTCGGGGCCGCGACAGGGACTCAGCCGTCTTCGGCGTTCACGTCGCCGGCGTAGTAGAGCGCGGCCATCACGACGCCCATCGTGACCGCCTGAACCGTCGTCGACGCGCCGAGAGCGACGCCGACCGCGAGCACCGACGCCGTCACCACGGCGCCGGTGAAGAGGGCGTAGCGCAGCCGCGAGAGGCCGCGCGCCCAGTCGTCGGCCCGGCGGTACAACTGTCGGGGACCAGCCATATGCCGTGGTCTCGCGCGCGGATCAAGTACCTTCGGGTGGGCGCCTATCGCCGAGTCCGCGCGCCGGGGCGAGGCCGACCGCTCAAGTCGGTGCGGCGTCGACCCCGAGCATGGCACGCGTCACGGTCTGGAACGAGTACCGGCACGAGCGCGAGAGCGACGCAGTCGCCGAGGTGTACCCCGACGGCATCCACGCCGTCGTCGCCGACGCGCTCCGCGAGGGGGGCCACGAGGTCCGCACCGCGACCCTCGATGAGGGACCGGAGCACGGGCTCACTGAAGCGGTCTTGGACGACACCGACGTGCTCGTCTGGTGGGGCCACGCCGCTCACGACGAGGTGCGCGACGCGGTCGTCGACCGCGTCCACGAGCGCGTCCTCGACGGGATGGGCCTCCTCGTCCTCCACTCCGCCCACTACTCGAAGATATTCAGGCGGCTGATGGGGACCAGCTGCTCGCTGAAGTGGCGTGAGGCCGCCGAGCGCGAACGGCTCTGGGCGATCGAGCCGAGCCACCCGATCGCGGACGGGATCGGCGAGGCGATCGAACTCGACGAGACGGAGATGTACGGCGAGCGGTTCGACGTGCCGGCGCCGGACACGCTCGTCTTCACCTCCTGGTTCGAGGGCGGCGAGACGTTCCGCTCCGGCTGCTGTTACCGCCGCGGGAACGGGCGGGTGTTCTACTTCCGGCCCGGTCACGAGACGTACCCGATCTACTACGACGAGGACGTCCGACGGGTGCTCCGGAACGCGGTCGGCTGGGCGGAGCCTGGCGACGGGCCGACGCCCGAGTTCGGCAACGCGGACCCGAGAGAAGAGATCGACACGAGCGACGACCGGACCGTTCACTGAGGAGAATCGTCGAACGGGCGCGTCGTCGAACGGACGCGTCGTCGGACGGACGCGTCGTCGGCCTGGCGCATCGTCGGGCGAGAACGCCGTCAGCCACCCGCTGTCAGGCCACGTCGCGCAGTCGCATGAACGCGTTCATCATGGCCGATTCGGCTTTCCTGAGGTGTTCGGACGCGGTGCTCGGCGAGGCGCCGATCCGCTCGGCGACATCCGAGACGGACGCCGCGCGCGGGGACTCGTAGTAGCCGCACTCGACGGCGGCCGCGACCGCGTCGAACTGCCGGTCGGTCAGTCCCGGGTCGAAGAGGTGCTTGCGCCAGTCGTACTCGCCGATGCGGAGGACCTCGCTTTCGATCCGCTCCGGGAGCGCGGCGAGGCCCTCCCGGAGCGGCTCGTGATCCCCGAGGATCGTCAGCCTCGCGACGCCGCTCGGACGGAAGTCGATCGGCGGGACCACGACGATGCCGGTCCGCCGGAGCGACCCGAACATCGCGTCGTCGACGGCGTCGCGCCGTTGCGTGAGGAAGACGTAGTAGCCCGTCCCGTCGATCCGGGTGACCTCGAACTCCCGGATGCGGTCGACTGACCGCAGCGCGTCGACGTACACGTCGATGTCCCCTTCCACGTAGAACAGGAAGGTGTCGGCAGTCTCGTCGAAGAGGCTGCCGTGAAGGAGCACGTCCCGACCGATGGCGTCCGACTCGTCGACCAGTCGGTGCATCGGATGCATGAGTTCCGGCGGGTACCGGAGTTCGAGGCGCAGATACTTCACGGCGGACAATGACGACGGCGGTTTTATAAATATCCGTACTGAGCCGGCAGAAGCCTCGGGTCGTGCGCTCGCGTCTCTTCCGGTATGTCGACAGAGCTGCTGCGCGAGCGCGACGACGAGGAGACGGCGGACGCGTTTTCGTCCGTCCGCGGGCTGATCACGGGGCGTGAGAGCCACCTGAACGCCCCCGCGGCGAGGGTCCGACCCGACGCGGTTCAGGAAGCGCTCTCCACGCTGCGAGACGAGGCGGGGTACGACCACCTCGCCTGCGTCACGGCACAGGAGTACGAGAACCGGTACGAGTCGATCTACCACCTGCGCTCCTACGACGACCCGACCCGAGAGCTCAGCGTCGTGGTTCCCACCGACAAGGAGGACCCGGTCTCGGAGTCCGCCGCGTCCGTGTTCCGCACCGCGGACTGGCACGAGCGCGAGGCGTACGACCTCGTCGGGATCGAGTACGACGACCACCCGGACCTCCGCCGGATCCTGCTCCCCGAGACGTGGCAGGGGCACCCCCTGTCGATGGACTACGATAAGGATCAGCCGCAGATCGCCGCCCTCTCCGAGAACGAGCCGATCGAACCCGGGTCGTCGACCGCGACCGGCAGCGACACCATGCTGCTCAACATCGGGCCGCACCACCCCGCGACCCACGGCGTCTTACACCTCCAGGTCACCCTCGACGGCGAAACGGTCGTCGGCGTGGAGCCCGACATCGGCTACATCCACCGCTGCGAGGAGCAGATGGCGCAGTCCGGGACGTACCGTCACCAGATCATGCCGTACCCCGACCGCTGGGACTGGGGCGGCGCGGGGCTGCTCAACGAGTGGGCGTACGCCCGGGTCGCCGAGGACCTCGCCGACATCGAGGTGCCAGAGTACGCGCACGTCGTCCGCACCATGGCCGCGGAGTTCAGCCGGATCCTCTCGCACATGCTGGCGATGGGCGCGTACGCGCTCGACGTGATCGGCGACTTCACGGCGACGTTCATGTACGCCATACAGGAGCGCGAGCGCGTTCAGGACATCGTCGAGGAGCTGACGGGCCAGCGGCTGATGTTCAACTACTTCCGGCTCGGCGGCGTCGCGTGGGACCTCCCCGAACCCCGTGAGGAGTTCCTGCGGAGCGTCCGCGAGTACCTTGACGGCCTCCCGCGCCGCATCGAGGAGTACCACGACCTCCTGACCCGGAACGAGATCCTCCAGCTCCGCACAGTGGACACGGGAACCCTCCCGCCGGAGGTCGCGAAGAGCTACGGCGCGACCGGCCCCGTCGTCCGCGGCTCGGGGGTCGACTACGACCTCCGCCGCGACGACCCGTACGGCTACTACGACGAGCTCGACTGGGATGTGGTGACCGAAGACGGCTGCGACAACTACAGTCGCCTGCTCGTCCGGATGGGCGAAGTCGAGGAGTCCGCGAAGATCATCGAGCAGTGCGTCGACCTGCTCGAAGACTGGCCCGAGGACGAGCGGACCGTTCAGGCGAACGTCCCGCGGACGATCCGGCCGGCCGACGACACGGAGATCTACCGGGCCGTCGAGGGCGCCAAGGGCGAACTCGGCATCTACATCCGCGCCGACGGCACCGACAAGCCCGCCCGGTTCAAAATCCGCGGGCCCTCGTTCTCGAACCTCCAGACGCTGCCGGAGATGGCCGAGGGGGAGTCGATACCGGACCTGATCGCCGCGCTCGGCAGTCTCGACACGATCATGGGAGAAGTCGACCGCTGAGGCGGCGCGGCGAGCCGACGGCTCATCGGTGTAGGACGACCGCCGCTACGGCGCGGACGTTGAAAGGCGACCGCCTCGCGCGAACGCGAGACGACCGGTTGTGTCGCGCGCCGGCGGCCGGTCGAGTAGCAGTCGACCGCGGGCGTATTTAAACCCTCGTCCACGGAGTCGCAAGCGGACGGCCGACGCGCCCGGTCACTCCGGCCGGTGGACCTCGCCGTCGCGCGAGTCGGCGTCCTTCCGACGGACCGCGGCGGCCGCGTTGTTCGCGTCGTAGCCGAAGAACACGTCCTTCGCGTACGTCTCGGCGACCTCAGTCGCGTGGATCAGGTCGTCGACGTCGACCTCGACCGCGTACAGTTCCAGCGAGAACGGCGTCTCCGGCGGCGCGCCGTGGAGGGAGTAGTCGCCGCCGAGCATCGAGCGGAACCCCCGCGCGATGGTCTCCAGCCAGTAGGTCGTCGCGTACTCGGTGTCGTACAGCGGGACGACGAACTCGTCGACGTGGGCGGCGAGGCGGTCGATGTCGAGGCCGGCCCGCTCGTAGAGGTGGTCGGGGTACGGGTCGGGGTACAGCGTCAGCAGGAGCCGGCCGGGGACCAGATCGGCCGCTTCGGCGACGAAGTCGGTTATCACGTCCGCGCGCCAGTCGGCGAACTCCTCGCGATCGCTCTCGGCGAACAGACGCTCACAGCGGTCGCAGTGACAGAACCCCTCGCGGGGGAACCCCACGTCGTCGAGGCGCACGTCCTCGTTCTCGGCGGCGCAGTCCGCGATGATCTCCAAGAGTCCCTCGCGGTACTCCGGGTGTGTCGGGCAGATGTACGCCCAGTCGAAGTAGTCGCGGTCGCGGGTCGCCGGCTCGCCGCGCTCGTCGACCGGGACGAGGTCGTCGTCCTCGCTCGCGGCCGCGTTGTCGCCGAAGCACGACACCATGTTCACGGCGTCCGGCAGGGGCTCGGCCGCCCGCCCCGTGACGTCTTTCACCTCGTAGAAGCCGAGGTCGAACGGCTCCATCGCGACCTCGTCGGCGTTGCGCGTGACGACCCCGTACATGGAGTCACATACGTGACTGGTCGGTAAAAGCGGACGGTATCGGGGTGGTCGATCGGTGAGGCGAGTCGACGCGGAGTCTAATTCGACGTGCCGTGCGGCGAGTGGTGTGACGAGCGCGGCGTCGAGCGGAGAGCGCGAGCGCGGCGTCTCGCGGTTACTCCACTTCGACCGGCTGTTTGTCGCCGGCGAACAGGAAGTACGCGAGCGCGACGAGCGACAGGACGAGGACGAGCTTGGCTTTCTTGCTCATACCTGCCGGTTGGAACGGTGGGCGCTAAAACCTACCGGACCGAGAACAGGTCGCCCCGAATAGGTCGGAACAAGACAGGTCGCCCCGAGTAGGACGGACCGAAAACAGGCTGCCCCGAGCGGAGCGACCCGCGGCGCCGGCCGTCTCAGACGTCGATGTGATCGGCGATGTCGGACCGCAGGATCGTCGCGCAGTAGTCGCAGCGCACGCCGTCGGCGACCACGTCGAACCGCGTCTCGACCGGCTCGCCGGCGTTGGTGATACAGTTGCGGTTCGGACAGGAGAGCACGCCGGTGACGCCGTCGGGACGGGTGACCCGGTTCTTCTCGACGACCTCGAAGTCGCGGACGATGTTGATCGTCGCCTCGGGCGCGATGAGCGAGAGCACGTCGACCTCCGACTGCGACAGCTCCCGGTCCTCGACCTTCACGATGTCCTTGCGGCCGAGCCGGTCGGAGGGGACGTTCATCCCGACGGAGACGCCCAACCCCTCGGAGCCGTCGATGCCTAAGATTGCGAGGACGTTCAGCGCCTGGCCCCCCTCGACGTGGTCGATAACGGTGCCGTCGCGGATCTTCGAGACGCGCAGCTCGTGATCGCTCATCGACCCACCTCCGTCCCCTCGTCGCCGTCGGGGTTCGCGTTCTCCAACAGGGTGTCGAGCAGCGCCATCCGCACCGGGATCCCGTTGTGCGCCTGCTCGAAGTAGCGGGCGTGGTCGGTCTCGTCGACGTCGGGCGCGATCTCGTCGACGCGCGGGAGCGGATGCATCACGGTGAGGTCGTCGGGGGCGTCCGCCAGCGTCTCGGCATCGATCTGGTACTCGCCCGCGACGCGGTGGTACTCGTTCTCGTCCGGGAACCGTTCCTTCTGGATCCGGGTGACGTACAGCACGTCGAGCTCGTCGAGGATGGGTTCGAGATCGTCGTGTTCGCGGATCTGCGCGCCCGTCTCGTGGAGGTCGAAGCGCACGGAGCGCGGGAGCCGCAGCGACTCGGGGCTGATGAAGTGCTGGTTGGCGTCGAACTCCGTCAGCGCGGCCGCCAGCGAGTGGACCGTCCGGCCGTACTTCAGGTCGCCCATGACCCCGATCGTGAGGTCGTCGAGCCCGTGGTCCTCGCGGATCGTGTGGAGGTCGAGGAGCGTCTGGGAGGGGTGTTGTCCGGCGCCGTCGCCCGCGTTGACGACCGGCACGTCGACGCGCTCCCCGGCGAGCGTCGCGGCACCCTCGCTGGGGTGGCGGAGGACGAGGGCGTCCGCGTACCCCTCGATGACGCGGACGGTGTCGGACAGCGACTCCCCCTTCGAGACGGACGAGGAGTCGACGTCGCCCATGTCGATGGTGTTCATCCCGAGGCGCTTGGCCGCGCTGTCGAAGCTCATCCGGGTCCGCGTGCTCGGCTCGAAGAAGCAGAGCGCGAGCACGCGGCCGGCGTGCCGGTCCGCGTAGGCGGCGGGGTCGTCGGCGACCGCCCGGGCCCGGTCGAGTACGGCCTCGATGTCATCCCGCGAGAGCTGGGTCGCGGTGATGAGGTGGTCCTGTCGCATCGTCAGAGATGGGTGTCGGCAGTATCTTGAATCCCTCGGCTCGGGGCGCAGCGCGGGTGTTCACGGACGTGCGTACCCGCTCGGGTCGCCGTTTCGATATCCGCAACGCGCCCCGAACCGGTCCGGGATCGGCGCGACAGAGTCGAAGACTCGCCGCCGTGCC
This sequence comes from Halorubrum sp. CGM4_25_10-8A, assembly GCF_005435025.1. Taxonomy (NCBI): domain Archaea; kingdom Methanobacteriati; phylum Methanobacteriota; class Halobacteria; order Halobacteriales; family Haloferacaceae; genus Halorubrum; species Halorubrum sp. CGM4_25_10-8A. Next base: position 119,118 of record NZ_SGTX01000010.1, read on the forward strand.
GGCCCCTCGCCGCCGTACATAAGCCGCCGCGGACCGAAGCGGATCGCATGGCAGACAACGACCCGGCCGACCTGCTCCCGAACGACCGCGTGAAGCAGGCGGCCCTCGACGGCGAGGTGACGCAGCTCCACCGCGGGAACCGATACGGCGAAGAGGGCGACACCTTCGAGATCGACGGCGTCGCCTTCGAACTGGTCGAGGTGACCGAGCGCACGCTCGGCGACATGACCGACGAGGACGCGAAGCGCGAGGGGTCGCCGTCGCTGTCGGCGTACAAGGAGCGAATGGTCCGCGCCCACGGCGGCAACTTCGAGTGGGACGACGACGCCGACGTGGTCAGACACCGGTTCGAGCGCGCCGAGTAGGACCGGAGATGATGAGGTAGTTCAGTCGTCGTCCGCGGCCGCGCCGTCGCCCGCCGCGGTCGCCGCGTCGTCCTCGATGCTCGGCGGGTACTTCCCGCGGTCGAGCTTCAGATCGGACTGCGGGCGGGCCATACAGGTGAGCGCGTACCGCTCGGCTTCCTCGTCGGAGAGGCCGCGAGCCGCGGGCTGTGTCACCTCGCCCTCGACGATCTCGGCGGAGCAGGCGAGACACATCCCGACGCGGCAGGAGTACTCCTGAGCGATCCCCTCCTCGAAGCAGGCGCTGAGGATCGTCTCCGTGTCGGCCACCTCGATCGTCTCGTCGGTGCCGACGAACTCGACGGTGTACTCTGTCATGGCGCGGAGTACCCGCCGACCGGTCAAAAAGGGTTCCCTCTATCCCGTCGCCGGCGCGGGGACGGAAGCGAGCGCTCGGTCGCTACGCGGCGGCGTCCGAGCGCTCGTTCCGCCTGTCACGAACGGTCCGCGCCACGACTAACACGCCGACGGCGACGAGGAAGTCTCGACCGATCGATCCGAACACGTCGACCCACAGGCGCAGGATCTGCGGGTCGGCCGCGAAGGTCCCCGACCACAGCAGGGTCCTGAGCGAGTGGGGAGCGACTCCGACGTACTGTCCCGCGAGCCCGCCGATGAGCGCGCCCGCGAAGAGCGCGAGTAACGACCGGCCGGTCAGTGGAATCCGCGAGCCGGGAGCGATAAGCGCGTAGAACGCGACGAACAGAAGCCCCGGCACCACGAGGTAGGTTCCGGCGACGTCGACCACGAGGTCGAGCGGCGTTCGGGCGGTCACCGGCTGTCCCTCCCGTATCGCGTACTGGCGGGACCGAGTCACGGCTTCGAGGAACACCACTCCCGCCGTGACGGCGGCGAGGGCGTACGGCTTCGCTCGCGGCCGGCGGAGGAGCGCGTCGCGGCGGACCATGTCGGGCCCTGCGTCGCATCTCAGTAATATCTTGTTCCGACAACGGTCGCGCACCGCCTCCCACCTATCGCAACGACTAATCCCCCGCCGGACGCTTCCCGAGACATGACCGGCAAGGCCACCGCGCGAGCCCACCCGATTCAGGGGCTCGTCAAGTATCACGGGATGCGCGACGAGGAACTGCGGCTCCCGTACCACGACAGCATCAGCCTCTGTACCGCGCCGACCGCCACGACGACCACCGTCGAGTGGCAGCCGGACGCGAGCGAGGACGCATACGTCATCGGCGGCGAGGCGGTCGACGGCCGCGCGGCCGAGCGCATCGACATGGTCGTCGACCACGTCCGCGACCTGGCCGGCGTCGACGCCGCCGTCCGACTGGAGAGCGAGAACTCCTTCCCGTCGAACATCGGGTTTGGCTCCTCCTCGTCGGGCTTCGCGGCCGCCGCACTCGCCCTCGTGGAGGCCGCGGGCCTCGACATGTCTCTCCCGGAGGTCTCGACGGTCGCCCGCCGCGGCTCCTCCTCTGCCGCCCGCTCGGTGACGGGCGCGTACTCGCGGCTCGACGCCGGGCTCAACGACGAGGACTGTCGCTCCTCCCGGCTCGACGTGGGGGTGAGCGAGGACGGCTTCGACCCCGAGGAGGACCTCCGAATCGTCGCCGCACACGTCCCCGCGTACAAGGAGACGGAGGAGGCCCACCGCGAGGCCGCCGCGAGCCACATGATGCAGGCGCGGACCGCGCACGTCCAAGACCAGCTAGTCGAGATGACCGACGCGCTCCGCACGGGCGACTTCGACCGGATCTTCGAGACGGCGGAGCACGACTCGCTGTCCCTGACGGCCACGACGATGACCGGCCCCGCGGGATGGGTGTACTGGCAGCCCGAGACGATCGCCGTGTTCAACGCGGTGCGCGAACTCCGCGAGTCGGGCGTCCCTGTCTACTTCTCGACCGACACCGGGGCCTCGGTGTACGTGAACACGCTCGCGGACCACGTCGACGAGGTCGAGAGCCGGATCGCCGAGATCGGCGTCGACACCGATGTCTGGGAGGTCGGCGGTCCGGCGCGCGTCCTCGACGAGAGCGAGGCGCTGTTCTGAAGGGCGGGACGGGCGGGTCAGAACCGGCGCTGGC
>NZ_SGTX01000011.1:0-118360 GCF_005435025.1 Halorubrum sp. CGM4_25_10-8A
CCCCTACCCGCCCGGCCGGACCCAGAGCGCGACGAACCCCCACGCGACCGTCGTCGTCGCCGCCATCGCGACCATCGTCGCCACCGCGGGCAGCGGCTCCTCGCGCCGCGTGAACCGTCGGTAGCCGGGGACGAGCCCGACGAGCGGGAGCAGCGTCGCCGCGGCCACGACCGGCGGGAGCGCTCGCCCGACGAGGGCGACGGTCGCGACGGCCGCCGTCGCGACCCCGAGCGCGTACGCGGCCCGGAGCCGCCGGGGCGACCAGCGCGTCGCGAGCGTCCGCTTCCCGACCGCGGCGTCCGCCCGGCGGTCGGGCCACGTCGTCTCCAGGAGGTTCACGAACACCGTGGCGCCGAACGGAAGCGTCGCGAGCGCGGCGGCGGCGGTGACCTCGCCGGCGACGACCGCGAACCCGTACAGCGGGAGCGCGACGCCGCCGAGGAGCGCGTTCGCCGGCGCGCCCAGCCCGTTCCACGCGAGCCGGAGTGGACCGACGGAGTACTGCCAGCCGACGACGAGGATTCCCGCGAGGAGGGCGGCCGCTGTCGGCGGCAGGAGCGCCGCCTCGGCGAGCCCGGTCGCCTCGCTCGCGACCCCGAGGCCGGTCAGGGTCACGCCGAGCCCGCCGGCGGCGACCGCACCGCGCAGCGCGATCCTCCGCGGGAGGTCGGTCTCGACCAGCGCGCCGCTCCCGCCCGAGAACGGGGTGCGGTCGGTGAGCGCGTCCGTTTCGACGTCGGCGTATTCGTTAGCGTAGTGGACGCTCGCGGCGACCGGTATCAGCGCCGCGAGCCCGAGTCCGAGCCGCGCTGCGCCCCCCGTCTCGCCGTACCCCCGGCCGTACGCCATCACGACGCCGAGCGCGTACACTAAGCCGATCAGCGCGACCTGCGACGGCCGCGAGAGCCGCCAGAAGGCGGCCGGGACGCGCCGGTCCATCGGTCAGTCGTCGCCCAGCCCGCGGACCTCGGCCAGCAGGTCGTCGATCTCGGGGCGGTCGGCGGGCATCCGACCCTCGTACGCGTACGCGACGACCGGTTCGCCGCCGCGAGCGTCGAGAATCATCGCCACCGGCATCCGCCCGACGAGGTCGTGGAGCGAGCCGAGGACCCCGAACCGCACGGGCTGGTCGTACGCGTCGCTCACGTCGGTCTCGGGGTCGGCGAGCAGCGGGAACGGGAGGTCGTACGAGTCCTGCCACGACCGCGCTCGGCCCACCGGCTCGGGGAGCACGGAGACGACCGTCGCGTTCAGTGCCTCGAACTCGTCGTACCGGTCGGCGATCGCTCGGACCTGCTTCCGGCAGTTCCCGCAGTGGTAGTCGCGCTGGAACAGGAGGACGATCGCGTCGGTGTCGGGGTCCGCGGCCGCGGCCGACAGTGAAAATCGGTCGGGACCCGCTCCCGCGTTCGGCAACTCGAAGTCGGGGACCGCCTCGGCGGACGTCCGAGTGTCGCTCATGGCGCCCGCTACGCGCTCCCGCCGCATAAACGGGGAGTCGGTGTGGCGCGCCGCGCGCGGAACCGGGACAAATATAGGTCAATGACACTCGTTCACGCAGTATGACCGAACGGAGTGGGACCGCCGGCTCGCCCGTCGAAGCTGCGAGCGGCGCGGCCGCGGAGCCCGCTCCGGTCGACGCCGCGCGGGAGTTCCTCCGGGCCGTCCGAACGGACGGCGACGTCGACGCGGCCCGACGACGGCTCGACGCGCTGCCGCCGGCCGCGCTGGACGCCCTCGACGCCGCGGAGCAGCTGGCGTTCTGGATCAACGTCTACAACGCCGCCACCGGGGACGCCCTCCTCGACGACCCGACGCGGCTGTCGAACCGGCGCCGCTTCTTCGCCGCGTCCGTCGTCTCCGTCGCCGGCGCCGACCTGAGCCTCGACGAGATCGAACACGGAATCTTACGCCGCTCGAAGTGGAAGTACGGGCTGGGATACCTGCCGGACCCGTTCCCCTCGGCGTTCGTCCGCCGGCACCGCGTCGCCGATCCCGACCCGCGGATCCACTTCGCGGTCAACTGCGGCGCCACCGCCTGTCCGGCCGTCTTCGCCTACGACCCGGCGACCGTCGACGAGGCGCTCGACCACGCCGCCGAGACGTACCTGCGAGGCGAGACGGTCGTCGCGGACGGCACCGCCCGCGTCCCGCGGCTCATGCTGTGGTACCGCGGGGACTTCGGCGGGAGGAGCGGGATCCGAGAGCGGCTCCGGCGGTACGGGGTGATCGACGCGGACGCGACGCCCGAGATCCGCTACCGCGAGTACGACTGGACGCCGTCGCTGGAGCCGTTCCGCGGCGGAGAGTGACTCTCGCTCGCTCGCGGCCGCCGGGGCCGTTGGGGCGGGCTTTTTGACCTCCCCCGCCGACGACCCGGGTATGACCGATCTCGACATCGACCTCGTCCTCGTGCCCGTCGACGGCAGCGAGGAGTCTCACGAGGCGGTCGATTACGCCATCGCACTCGCGGCGGAGTACGACGCGAGCGTCCACGCGCTGTACGTCCTCGACGAGGAGGTCGTCCGCGCCATCGACCACGGCGTGGTCGACGAGAGCGACGTGGCCGACGACTCCGAGGCGTTCACCGACTCCGTCGCCCGCCGCGCGGAGACGGCCGGGGTCCCCCACAGCAACTCGATCGCCTACGGCTTCTCCACGTCGGTGAAGACCGTCCACCCGGGAAGCGTCGTCCTCGACACCGCGGAGGAGTTGGAATCGGACTTCATCGTGGTCCCGCGCGAGCCGGTCTCCGGCGACCCCGGCGAGGTGCTGGGGAAGGCGGCGGAATATGTCCTCCTGTACGCGAGCCAGCCCGTGCTGTCCGTCTGATGGTCGGCGGCCTCCTCCCGGCCGGCACGACCCTGCCGCCCCTCCCGCACCTCCTCGCCGTCCTGCTCGCGACCGGCGGGGTCGTCGCCGCGCTTCGCCGCCGCCGCCCCGCCGTCACCGGTCGCCGGGTGCTCGCGCTCGCGCCGTGGATGGCGCTCGGCTCCGCCGCGCACGTCCTCTACGTCGTCGACGCGCTCCCGCCCCTGATCGCGCCGCTTGCGGGCTCGCCGACCGTCTACCTCACCGTCGGGTCGCTGGCGGGCGCGGCGTGGCTCGCCGCCGACGCTGCCCGTCCCGAACGGGTCGGGGGCACGCTCGCGACCACCGGCGTCGCCCTCCTCGTCCCCGTCGTCGCGGCCGCGGTCGGGGCCGGACTCTCCCCCGTCGGCGCGCGCTGGTCGGCCGTCGCGCTCGGGCTCACCGTTCCGATCGCCGGGGGCGCTTGGCTCGGGTTGACCCGCTTCCGGCCGGAGGTCGCGGTCACCGGCGGCGTCGGCGCGCTCGCCGTGTTCGGGCACGCGCTCGACGGCGTCTCGACCGCGGTCGGGACGACGCAGCTCGGCTTCGGCGAGCGCACGCCGGTGTCGCGGATCCTCTTAGAGATCGGCGGACTGCCCTCGCTTCCGGTGATCGGCGACGGGTGGCTGTTCCTCCTCGTGAAGCTCGCGGTCGCGAGCGCCGTGGTCTGGCTGTTCGCCGCATACGTCCGGGAGACTCCGGGAGAGGGCTACCTCCTCCTCGGGTTCGTCGCCGCGATGGGGCTCGGCCCCGCGGCGCACAACCTGCTGTTGTTCTCCGTCGCCGCCTGACCGGGGGCTGCGGGTCGTAACGCCTCACCATACGGCGAGCGCGAACACGACCGCGACGCTCGCCAGCATGACGGCTTGGACGAACGCGCTGGCGAGGACGCCGACGGCCGCGTACGCCGCCTGCCGGGCGGCCGCCTCGGGGTCGTCACCGTTCCCGTAGAGGGCGACGACGAAGACGGTCCCGGCCAGCCCGACGACGAGTCCGATCGGTCCCAGCGGGATCAGCAACGCGATGCCGACCAGCGTCCCGGCAACGACGGTCCGGGTCGACGCGCCGCCGAGCCGCCCGGAGACCATGCCGGACAGCAGGTCGACGGCGGAGGCGAGCAGCGAGACGGCGACGAGCGCGACCAGGACGGCGAGCCCCGGCTCGGCGAAGCCGGTGGTGTACGCGTAAGCGAGGACGGTCAGCGCCGCGAGGACGCCGCTGGGCACGAACGGAGCGAAGGCGCTGGCCGTCCAGACGACGAGCAGCGCGATCGCCAGTCCGGCCGCGGGAGAGACCATACGAGGCAGACGCGTCGCGCGTTCAAAAACGCGTCTACCGTCGCACCGTCTCGGGTCCCGTCACTTCGGGACGTACACGAGGGGTTCGTACCGGTGGGCGGCGTACGGCTCGGCGTCGTCGGCCAGCGAGAACACGCTCTGCGGCCACGTCCCCAACACCTCGTGGATGCGTTCGTACGAAAGCAAGTTCTCGCCCGCGAGAACGAGTCCGAACCGATCGGTGAAGCGCTCGGGGTCCCACACGGCGTCCTCGCCGAGGTGTTCGTGCGGCGCTTCCGCGATCCGGTTGTAATGGGCCCGCGCGAGCCGGTTGTGGTAGTTGAAGACGAGACACCCACCGGGTTCCACCGCGCCGTAGAGGCGTTCTATCGCCCGTGCGATGTCCGCCACGTAACACAGCGTGAACAGACAGGAGACCACGTCGAACCGGCGGTCAGGGTCGAACTCCGGAAGGACCGCCCGCTCGAAGGCGACCTCGCGGTCAGCTTCGCGTGCGCGTTCGCGGTTCGCCGCGAGGACCGCCTCGGCGGCGTCGTACCCGACGACGGTCGTGTCCGGGTAGCGCTCCGCGACCTCGAACGCGAGGTCGCCGGGCCCGCATCCGACATCGGCGTGCGCGTCCGGGCCGTCGCGGAAATTGGCGTCCAGAAACTCGACGAACGGCTCCGCGACGAGGTCCGCGCTCGGCCCCGTGTCCTCGCGCACCGCCTCATCGGCTCCGTCCCAGTACTCGCCCCAGTCGATAGTCCCCGCGTATTGGGTCTCGGTCATCGTTTCGTGGAAGTGACATTTTGGCGTTCCCTGACCTTTCTGTCGGTTGTTTCGGCCTCAGTCCGAGAATAGAAAAGGAATCGACGAGCAAAAAACTTACCAAAGATATTTACTTTACCGTTTGCTTACTATTTCGAGACGGAGAGAATTATATTTTGGGGTCCCGTAGCCGCGTTCCGTCGGACTCGTCCGTAGAACCCGTCGAAACCACTGTCCGACCACGCGTCGACGCCCGTTCGAACGAGGGCGACCCTCTCCGAACAGTTACAGCCCGCTCGGGCAGTGTTCTGACCCGATCCGCGTGGCCCGCAGAAGTGTGCGTAAACCCGTCTGACGCCGTCGATGCCGGTCCGGTTCGACGCCGTCAGTCCTCTTCCTCGACGACTTCCGGGTCCTCGATGGCCGACTGGAGGGAGTCGAGCCCGTTGACCCACTCGGAGACGAGGCCGTACTCCAAGTCCTCGACGAGTTCGATGTCGAGCGTCTCGCCGTCGATGACGCGCGTCCCGGCCTGAACGACGTAGCCGAGCGCGGCGTCGAGGTCGTCGCCCTCCTCGGCCTCGGCGGCCGCGCGGACGAACTCACTCACGTCGCCGTCGACGACGCCGCCGACGAGATACTCCTCGGCCGCGTAGAAGACGGGGACGAGCGAGGTCTGGACGCCGTCGATCAGCATCACCTTGTCCTCGTCGTCGAACTCGACGTCAGCGAGGACGATGTCGCGGATGTCGCGGACCTCCTCGACGGCGCGGTCCTCGTCGATGCGGTCCTCGTCGAACGCGGCCAGCACCTTCACCACGGCGATCGCGGCGTCGTCCTGAAGGTTCAGGAGGAGCCGCGCGGAGTCCTCGTTCTCGGGGTCGATCTCCTCTTCGGCCAGCCTGTCGAGCCAGTTCTGCCAGCGTTCGTCGGTATAGAACGTTTCAACGGCGTCGTCGTCGGTCATGTCCCGTACGTCGCCCGGCCAACTCAAATGCCTTTCCTATCGATCGCCGCCCGAGAGACCGTCTCACTCGCGTGAATCCTCGGATTCAGGACTCGCGTTCCAGCGTCGCTTCGGTGTCGATCCCGTACACGGCCCGGGGAGTCTCGACGTGCGCCCGGCGGACCGCCTCGTCGTGTCCCGCCTCCAGCAGCCAGCGCACCCGGCGCGGGACGGTCTTCGGCCCGAGGACCATGCCCGGACGGTCCGGGTCGTCGACGAAGTCGGTCTCCATCAGGAACGGCTCGCCCGCCTCGGCCGCGCGCTCCAGGCGATCCTTGTCGCTCATCACGCTCGGCGTGACGCCGGCGAGTTCGCCCGCTGCGTAGTGTTTGACGACGCGTGACGGGTCCAGCCCCGACTCCTCGGCGACTGCGGCGAGGTCGGTCAGGTCCTCCGTGGCCTCGGTGTGGAGCTGGACCGCGCAGTCGACCTCCGCGCCGAGTTCGAACGCCCGCCGCGTGACCGCGTTCGACGCCTCCCAGACCGCGTCGCTCACGTCGTAGTGTGGGCGGCCGGACTTCAACGCGAGCGCGTCGCCCTCCGCGACGTACTCGCTCGCGACCTCCAGCCCGCCCCGCATGAGGTCGCGGGCCACCTCGGGGGAGAAGTCGCGCTCGTCGACGAGCCGGCTGATCAGCCCGGGGTGGACGCCGAGGACGGGCCACGCGCGCCCTGGTAAGACCTCCGTCGCGGCCGCGACCGTCTCCAGCGTCTCCTCGAAGACGGCCCGGAAGTCGTCCGGCTCGTCCGGCTCGACGCCCAGCAGCCACGAGGGCTTGTTCACCACGAGCAGGTGGGTGCCGCCGAGCCGGACGAACTCCTCGACGGCCTCGATCCCGCGGCCGTGTCGGGGGTCGAGGTGGAGGTGGTCGTCCAACACCGGCGTGCCGAGGTCCTCGCTCATGGGCGACCGTTCGGCCGCGCGCGATTAGAAGGATCGGTCCGCGGCGATCGGGGGCACGGGGACCGAGAGGGCGACGGACTCGCCGCGCCCGCTCAGTCAGCGCGGTTCGCCGCGAACTTCCCGTCGGGCCGGGGGACGGTCACGGCGGGGAGCTCGGCCTCGATGGCCTCGCGCCGCCCCTCGAACTCCCCGGGCAACACCAGCCGCTCGCCGAGCGCGTCGAGCGGCTCGTCGCTCGCGTAGCCGGGGTCGGCGGTGGCGAGCTCGAAGAGGACGCCCGCGAACTCCCGGAAGTAGACCGAGCGGAACCAGTGGCGGTCGATCTGCTGAGTTGGGCGCAGCCCCATCGACGCGACCGCGTCGCGCATCCCGGACTGGTCGGCGTCGGTCGGTGTCTGGAACGCGACGTGGTGGACCGTGCCGCGGCCGGAGCTCCCCTGTCGGTCCGTCTCGACGACGTCGACGTACTTCCCGACCGGGCCGCCAGCCGCGAAGCGAGTCCGCTCGTTCCCGGCCGCGTCGTCCGCCTCCGTCTCGGCCGCCGTCAGCCCCATCGTCCGGAGGAGCCGTTCGGTCCGCTCGGCGTCGCCGAGCCACAGCGTCACGGAGTGGAACCCGCGGATCGCGGCCGACTCGGGGACGAACGCGGTCCACGCCGTCGTCGGATCGTCGTCGGGAACCTCGACCGCGACCAGCTCGACGGGGAGCCCGTCGGGGTCGCGGAAGGGGAGGACCGCCTCGCCGAACCGCTCCTCGCGGGCGTCGTAGTCGACGCCGCGCTCGTCGAACCGGTCCTCCCAGTAGTCGAGGCTCCCCTCGGGCACCCGGAACGCGGTGCGCGAGACCTGACCGGCGCCGACCTCGCCCTCCGGGAGCTCCGTCCACGGGAAGAAGGTCATGCTGGTGCCGGGCGTCCCCTCCGCGTCGCCGTAGAAGAAGTGGTACGTCCCGGGGTCGTCCTGATTGATCGAGCGCTTCACGAGCCGGAGGCCGAGCGTCTCGGCCCAGAAGTCGAGGTTCCGCTGCGGGTCGCCGGCCACGCAGGTCACGTGGTGGATTCCGGGCGTCGGCGCGGGGCCGTCGCCGGTTTCGCCGTCTGTTGAGTCGGGTCCGTCGGTCATGTTACCCCGTAGGTCCCGGACCGACTTGAATCGGCGCGGACACGGATGTTACCGGGTCCCGGCGGCGGTGAGCCGGCGGGGCGACCGGTCACCGAGCCAGCGCCATCGCCCGCTCGATCCGCTCACTGAGCGCCTCGAGCCGGTCGCCCACGGCGCCGACCGCCGCCAACACCGGATACGTGACGTCGAGGTCCTGGTAGCAGTACCCCGGGAGGTCGAGGTCGCCGTCGAGCGCGAGCCGGCGCGTGTGCTCGGCGAGCACGCGCTGGCGGCGCGCGGCGATCCGGTCGCAGTCGTCGCGGAGCGCCGCGGTCCGGGTCCGGCAGGCGTCGAGCGCGCCGAACCCGGCCGCCGCGTCGTCCCCCTCGTCGCCGAGTTCATCGTCGATCGCCGCGATCTCGGACCGGATCGGGTCGAGGCGGGACGCCGCGCGATCGATCGACTCCAGCTCCGACTCCACGGCGTCGAGGAACGCCTCGCGCTCCTGGACCGTGGTCTCGGCGGCGCTCAGCACCGACCGCTTGTACTCCTCGCGGAAGCAGTCCGTCCGGGTGAGCGCGTACGCCAGCTCGGGGCCGAACTCCTCGGCGACGCTCCGCTCGTAGGTGTCGTCGTACTCCTCGGCGTAGTGCGGGACCGACATCACCGTGGCGCGATACGCGTCCCTGACCGTAACGAGCCGAGAGCCGGGGGCCGCGGCCGCGTCGCCGCGACCGCCCGCCCCGTCGCCGACCGCACTGCGCATCGCGTCGGCGACGCCGGCGAACCCGCCGGGCGCGGAGGCGTCCGCGGGACCGGTGCCCCCGCTCTCGCCCGGAATCGACGACACGCGGCTCCGGAACGCCCGGAACGCCTCGCGCTCGTCGACGACCCGGCGCCGCTCGACGCGGAGCGCGGCCCGCGCCGCCCGGATCGGATCGCTCCCCTCGTCCGCGTGAATCGCTGCCATGTGTCGCGGCACGGCGACACCTCCTGTAAACGCTTATATGAGACGTATCCGCCACACCGGACGGCTCCGGAGGGGTATATAGCTCTCGGGCCGGGGACAGCGACTTTCCCGCTCCGCCGCCGATCGGCGGTATGGAGAAGGTGGCCCTCGCCGAGGCGTTCGGCTCGTTCGAGGAGACGTGGTCCCCGCGGCTCGCGGGCGAACTCAACGGACAGGCGGTCAAGCTCGCGAAGGCGGACGGCGAGTTCATCTGGCACAGCCACGCGGACGCCGACGAGCTGTTCTTCGTTCACTCTGGGCGGCTCCGGATCGAGTTCCGCGAGGCGGACAATGTTGTGCTGGAGGAAGGCGAGCTCACGGTCGTCCCGCGCGGGACGGACCACCGCCCCGTCGCCGAGCCGGAGGCCGAGATCCTGCTGTTCGAACCCACCGAGACGCGCAACACGGGCGACGTCGAGACCGACGAGACCGTGACCGACGTGGAGCGGCTGGACTGAGTCACGAGACGACGGCGCGCGCGAGCGACCCGAACAGGGGGAGCGCCAGTCCCGCGCCGACCGTGAGGTAGACGACCGGACGCATCCCCGGCACCGCGGCGGCCGCGGAACCGAGACCGACCGCGAACGCCGCGAGCGCGACGATACCCGCACCGAGCGCGTACGCGACGCCCCGCCGGACCGTCGGCGCGACGAGCGACGCGAGCGCGCCGGCGGCGATCAGCCCGAGCCAGTGGACCGTCGCGAGCGCGACGCCGACTCCCAGCGCGGCGACGAGCGCGACCGCGTGAGAGCGCGGCTCCGTCCGGACGCGTCCGAGGAGGGGCAAGGAGTCGTCGGGGGCCGGCGCGTCGTTCGGGGACGGCGCGTCGCTCACTGCGACCCCTCCGTCGGGGGCTCGAACCGAACCGCCGGTTCGCCGCCCGCGCCGAGCGGCATCGGGCGCTGGTCGTTACCCAGCCAGCGCCGGAGCTGGTCGTCGTAGTGTTCCGAGAAGTAGTCCCCGGAGTTCCCGCCCGGGAGGACCGCGGTCGCGTCGGTCCCCGGGCGCACCACCATCCGCCAGCTCGACCCGACCGCGGACTCGACGCGGTAGTTCTTCACCGTCGCGGGCGAGCCGTCAGCGGACAGTTCGTCGTAGTTCAGGAACGCCGCCTCGCCGCCGAGGGGGTGGGTCATCGCCCGCGTGGTGTTGTAGTCGCCGTACGTCTCCCAACCCTCCTCGCCGATCTCGTCGAGCGCGTCGCGGAGGGCCGCGGCCGCGAGGTCGCCGCGCGAGCCCCCCTCGAACAGTGGGTCGTCGTCGGGGAGCCGCGCGAGCGTCCAGTCGCTCGGGTAGTAGGACTCGCCGAGGCCGCCGTCGGAGAAGGCGGGCTCGAAGACGCGCTCGCGGAACTTCGGCAGGTACCGGGCGAACAGCAGCGCGGCCCGGGAGTCCCGTCGCATTCGGTAGTTCCACTCGTCGAGGGCGTCAGCGGCGTCGACGAGCGGCGGATCGGGGTCGTCGCGGTCGCGGACCGCGGCGACCAGTTCGGGGACGAGTTCCGGGCCGCGCCCGTCGCGCACGTCGTTCTGGAGGGCGCGGTGGAAGTCGGGGTCGGTCGACCCCTCCCCCCCGTCGATCGTCCCCTCGAGACGGTCGGCGATCCGGGCGCCGCGGTACGGGGTCGCGTAGTCGACGCCGACGTAGTGGATCGGGTCGTCGATCGGGCGCTGGTTGGCGGTCGACAGCGCGTCGGGGTCGATCGCGTGCGGCTTCTCCGCGAAGGGGACGAACCCCTCCCACGACGACTCACCGAACGGCTCGAACCCCGCCCACTCCCCCTCGCCGGCGGAGCCGTCGAACACCCGGTCGCCGTCGACGACCTCGCCGTCGGTGCGGCGGATCGGGAGTTTCCCGGTCGCGAAGTAGAGCGTGCGGCCGTCGGCGTCGGCGTACACGAGGTTCTGCGTGGGGAGATCGAAGTTGCGCGTCGCGTCGAGCAGGTCGTCGATCCCCTCGCTGCGTCCGTACGCCTCGATGGCGACGGTGGTGCGCGTCGCGGTGTGGCCGGTCCACGCGACGCCGACCGTCTGATCCTCGCGTTCGATCAGGGGGCCGTGGACGGTTCGGCGCACCCGGACCTCCCGGTCCTCGCCCCCGGCGACCGGGATCGTCTCGCGCTCGTCGACTTCGAAGGGGCGCCACTCCCCGTCGTACTCGTAGCGGTCGCCCGCCTCGTCGATATCGTACCGGTAGCAGTCCAGCACGTCGGCGCCGAGGTTGGTGAACGACCACGTGCCGCGGTCGTTCGCGCCCGCGATGACGAACGGGACGCCCGAGAACGTCGCGCCCCGCACCGACCGCTCGGGGGTGTCGACCGACTGCTCGTACCACAGCGGGGGCGCCTGAAGCGAGAGGTGCGGGTCGTACGCGACGATCGGGCTCCCGCTCGCGGCGTGCTCTCCGGAGACGACCCAGCTGTTCGAGCCGACCCCCGTCGGCGACTCGAAGCCGGAGAGCCAGTCGGTCAGTTCGGGGTCGACGGGGTCGGCGCCGCCCCCAACGTTCGAGGTCGCCTCTAGGTTCGGCGCGCGCTCACCCGCCCCGCGAAGGCTCTCGGCGCCCCTCCCCTCGGAGAGCCGCGTCTCGGTCCCGTCGAGGATCGGGTCGTCGTGGTCGTACCGCGTCGGAAACAGCGTCTCGGCGCGCTCGGATCCGAGGCGGTCGGCGACGAGCGCGCGCCGTAGTTCGGCGAAGCTCCCCGTGAGCGTCCACGAGATCTGCTTTTCCATCAGCATCGAGTCGACGGGGGTCCACGGCTCGGGCTCGTAGCCGATCAGCTCGAACTCCAGCGGGAGCGGTAGGTCCTCAATCGCGGCGTTGACGCCGTCTGCGAACGCCTCGACGAGGGGCCCGGCGCGCGTCTCGGCGACCGCGTCCCACGTGGCCGCGGCGGCGTCGGCGAACCCCATCGCGACGTTGAACTCGTCGCTGTCGAGCGTCGCCTCCCCGATCACCTCCGAGAGCCGGCCGCGCATCACCCGCCGCTGGAGATCCATCGCGAACAGCCGGTCGAACGCCTGACAGTAGCCGACCGCGAAGTACGCCGCGGGCTCCTCGTCCGCCTCGATCTGCGGGACGCCGAACTCGTCGCGGGCGACCGTCGCCGCCCCGTGCGGGCTCTCGACGGTCTCCGGGAGGGACCGGTCGGCGGCGTCCCACGCCTCGCCCGACAGCGGGGCGAACGAGTCGAGGAGGTCGGCCGCGTCGCTCGCCGCCAGTCCGGCGCTGCCGGCCGCGAGGACGCTCGCGAGGACCGCGCGGCGCGTGGTGTCGCGTGTCACCTCACGACCGACGACCCGATTCCTCATTATAATTTGGATCGGATCGGGGTGGTTCACGTATCCGAGCGTGAGCAGTGGACGACGGCGAAGCCGTCAGTACGCGCGGACTCCAGTCTGCGCGCTCTCGGACACGCGAAAAAAAGCCGCGGCGGCGCTACTCCTCGGCGGCGGGCTCTTCGACTTCCTGTTCTTCGGCTTCCTCTTCCTCTTCGGAGCGGGCGGCCACGAGGGCCCCGCTGGCGACGCTGTACATCGGCTCGTCCGGCGAGTGGACGCCGCTGATGGAGAACGGGATGTTCGCGTCTTCGAGGTGGTCGGCGAACAGATCTTCGAAGCCGTTGGGGCTCGAGGTCCCGCCCGTGACGACGACCGGAACGTCGAGGCCCTCCTCGATGTCCTCCTCGTCGACCTCGCTGGTGATGTTCTCTATCACGTAGTCGAGCAGGTTCTCGTAGTAGATGGCGAGCGCCCCCTCGACGCCCCCCACGTCTGTCCGGAAGTCCAGCTCGAAGTCGTCCTCTTTGATGGAGGTCACCTTGTCGACCGGCGTCCCGGTCGCCTGCGCGGTCTGCTCGTCCACCCAGTCGCCGCCGCGGGCGATAGAGAACTTCATGACCGGAACCGCGTAGTACGCCAGACAGACGTTGGTCATCCCCGCGCCGAAGCTGATCCCCAGCCCGGTGAAGTTGTTGTCGGCCAGCTCGGAGTAGATGACCGCCATGCCCTCGTTGATCGGCTCCGGGTCGTACCCCATGTCGCCGAGCATCGACTCCAGCGTTTTCTCGTGATACAGCGTCGAGAGGTCCGAGTCGATGGGGTCGGCCGGACTGGAGTAGTAGAGCCGCTCGTTGTGCCGCGACGGCTCGCCGACGACCTGCTCCGTGATGAGCTTGATCATCGGGATCGCCGAGGACTCGTCGCTCGAGAGGATCCCGTGTTGCATCGGGCGACGGGTCTCTTGGTTGAAGATGTTCGCGAAGTTGAGCGCGTCGTCCCCGACGACGTACACCTGATCGTCTTTTCGGATGTGGAGGACTTCGCTCCGGGAGAGCATCTGCTCGGCCATGTCGCTGTACTCGATCTCGACGAACGAGTTCCGCTGTTGTACGAAGACGGTTTCTGCGCCTTCCTGACGCGCGGAGAGAATATTCATCGTGCCAACGTCAAGTCCCTTGGCCATACGCTAACCTCAAAGCGAATCCACATAAGTTTTCGTAGGAAGACAGGATGCTTAGAACAGCCCGCGGATCCGGTCGATGAGCCCCTCGCCGGTCGCATCGGTCTCCTCCTCCTCGCGCTGCTGTTCGCGGAGCTCCCGGAGCGCGGCCGCCTGGTCGTCGGTCCCCTCGCCGCTCGCGGTCTCGACATCCCCGCCCTGGAGGCCCTGTAGCTGTGAGACCGCGTCGGAGACGTTGCCGTCGCTGGTCCGGGTCTCGATCCCGGAGTCCGGCAGATTCTCGCTGTCGATGTCGTCGATGGCGCTCGTGTCGAGGTTCAGCCGTCGCGTCTCCGTGCGGCTGACGCCGCCCCAGGAGAGCTCCGCGTCGTCGAGCGCGCTGTCGATGTCGGACCGTACCTGCTCGTCGCTGACGGTCTCCGTCTCCTCCGCGTCCGCCTCGGTCGCCTCGGCCTCGCCCGTCTCGTCGACCGCGCGCTCGACCCGGTGGGCGACGAGGGCCGCGCCGGTCGCGGCGACCACGAGCGCGATACCGACGCTGTAGAGGGCGATGACCTGCGCGCTGTAGTCCGGCGGCACGGTCACGTTCCAGTCCTGCGGGTAGGCCCACACGAAGAGGCCGACCGCGACGAGGTCGATCACCGAGCCCGCGGCGGCGACGTACAGCATCCGCTTGTCGACCGGCAGCAGGACAACGATTCCGAGCAGCAGCGCCGGGAATCCGACCGCGCTGGCGACGCCGGCGACCTCGCGGATCGCGTACGAGGACGACGAGGCCGCCGGCAACGTCGCGCTGTAGAGGAACACCACGACGCTGACGGCACCCGCGACCAGTCCGACGAAGAAGAGGCCGAACCCGGCGTACACGTCGACGGTCCGGTCGGGGTCGCCGATGTATCGTCGGTAGTACCGGAGGAGTTGGTTCGAGTCGGTCGCCTCGCTCATACGGGAGCGTTCCGCCCCGACTGTAATCATTGTTCCCCCCGACCCTAGTCCTTAACAACTCCGCGACTGAGGTTCAACTGATCAACAGTGGAGCCGGACTGTCCACGGTGTGGCGACAGCCTGACCGCGTTCACGCTGGCGGGCGTCGAGGCGCTCGCGTGCGAGGCGTGCGGCTACGTCGGCGTCGAGGCCGATCACTCCGGCGATCGGACGGTCGTCGAGAGCTGGGACGACGCGCTCCGGCGGTTCCACGAGGAGTCCTGACCCATGCCATCGATCGACATCACCGACGACCAACGCGACCGCATCGCCGCGCTGCGCGAAGAGCTCACCGACGCGCACGCCGACAGATACACCTCGGTCACACTGCGCGACACCGTGGCCTACCTCCTCGACCTCGCCGACGCCGTCGACGACCCCGACCGCCGGGCGGCGGTCGATACCAACCGATCGGAGGCCGACGACGACGACGGCGGGTTTCCGCGGGAGCGGCTCGAAGCGCGGCTTCGCGAGCGTAATCGCCGCCACAGCGACGCAAACCCGGACGACCCGATGGACCTGTACAGCATCGCTGCGGAGTACGACGTCTCGGGCCGCAGCAGCATGACTAAGGGAGAGCTCGTGACGGCGATCCTCGACGTCGCCGAACGGCGCTACACGGCCCCGTTCGCGCCGGTCGACGTCGAGTTACCCGACGCCGACCACGACGGTGGCTCCGGAGCAGACACCGACTCCGCCGAGGGCGGTTCCGAAGCGGACCACGGCGACGACGACGGTAGTTCCGAAGCGGACCACGACAACGCCGAGGACGGCGGCGACGAGAGCGATACCGCCGCCGAGTCCGACGCCGGCGACCAAGCCGGAGACGACGGTCAGCTCAACGCGATGTTGAGCCTGCTCGAAACGCACAGCGACAAGTGGGACTCGGCCGACGGCGACGCCCGCTACGAGGTCGAACTGCCGGACGGGAGCGTCGAGACCGCGCGCACCAAAGACGACGTTCGCGCGGCCCTGTTTAAACACTACTAACGATGGGGCTTCTTGACACACTCAGATCGTGGCTCGGCCTCGGCGGCGACGGCGACGGAGACGGGGACCCACACGCGAACGCCGAGGTCGATACCCCGGCCGCCGACGAGACCGACGGCTCGGCCGCCGACGAAACTGGCACCGAGGCCGCAGCGAAGCCGAAACTCGATCCGAGCGGCGTGACCGAAACCCGGGTCGAATCGACGGACAGCGCCGTCGACGCACTCAAGCAGGCTCGTAACGAAGGCGGCGACGACGACACCGGGGCGACTCCTGCCGACGGTCCGAGCGTCGGTGCCGATCCGTCGACCGAACGGCGTGACTCCGACGCGTCCGCGGACGACGACTCGTGACGCCACTCCCGCCTGTGAACACCGCGGCTTCCTGTACCGGGGAAGCAGTCGCTCACGCTACGCTGAGGCGGCTTCTAACCTTTATTAGTCCGACCCGCGTAGATACATGCGGTGTGTTCACGTGAAACTCGCATTGATCGGGGTCGGACAGGCAGGTGGGAAGGTAGTCGACGAGTTCCTGGCCTACGACGCACAGACGGGCGCAGACATCGTCCGGGGAGCGATCGCCGTCAACACGGCGAAGGCGGACCTCAACGGGATCGACCGCCTTCCGGAGGACCGCCGGATCCTGATCGGGCAATCGCGGGTCAAGGGCCACGGGGTGGGCGCGGACAACGAGCTGGGCGCGGAAGTGGCCGAGGAGGACATCGACGAGATCCAGGGGGCGCTCGACTCGGTGCCGGTCCACGAGATCGACGCGTTCCTCGTCGTTGCGGGGCTGGGCGGCGGGACGGGATCGGGTGGCGCACCCGTGATCGCGAAGAACCTCAAACGGATCTACACCGAACCCGTCTACGGGCTCGGCATCCTCCCCGGCAGCGACGAGGGCGGGATCTACACGCTGAACGCCGCCCGCTCGCTCAAGACGTTCGTCGACGAGGTGGACAACCTCATGCTGTTCGACAACGACGCGTGGCGCAGTTCGGGCGAGTCCGTCGGAGAAGGGTTCGACGCGATCAACAGGGAGTTGGTCCAGCGGTTCGGCGTGCTCTTCAGCGCCGGCGAAATCACCGAGGGGAGCGACGTCGCCGAGAGCGTGGTCGACTCCTCCGAGATCATCAACACGCTCAAGGGCGGCGGCATCTCGTCGCTGGGGTACGCCGACGTCGAGGTCGACGAACCGAAGCGGTCGGGGTTGCTCTCGCGGTTCGGCAACGATTCGAACGAGGGGATCGACAGCACGGAGGCCACCAATCGGATCACGAGCCTCGTCCGGAAGGCGACGCTCGGTCGGCTCACTCTGCCGTGTGAGGTGAGCGGGACGGAGCGGGCGCTGCTCGTCGTCGCCGGGCCGCCGGAGTATCTCAACCGGAAGGGCATCGAGCACGGTCGCAAGTGGCTCGAGGAACAGACCGGGTCGATGGAGGTCCGCGGCGGCGACTACCCGCGACGCGGCGAGGGAACCGTCGCGGGGCTCGTCCTGCTCGGCGGCGTGACGAACGTCCCGCGAGTGAAGGAGCTTCAGCAGGTCGCGGTCGAGGCGCAACAGAATCTGGGCGAGATCACCGACGAGAGCGAGGACCGCTTCACCGAGCTGATGGATAGCGACGGGGAGCTGGAGTCGCTGTTCTGACCGTCATCGCCTACTCGGAGCCGTCCTCCGAGGCGCCTCGGGCGGGGCCCGCTCCGGCACCGACGGCCCGAGAGCGTGAGACGCACGCGCGGCGGCGATCACGCGGACGCAGTCGGCGGAGTGCTCGATCCGTTCCACCGACCCGGGGCTCTCGCATGCGAGCGGCCCCGAAACGGAGTCGCTCGACGCTCGGTGCCGGGGGAGCGACCTCGTCACCGATCCTCGGTCGACGGCCGCCCGTCGGCGAGGATGTCGAACGACTCCTCGATGTCGCCGAGCACGAGCAGCGCGTAGTACCGGAGGTACGTCACGACGGGGACCTGTGAGAGCGTCCCGACGACGAGCAACGCGACGCCGAACAGCACCGCGAGCGGGACGAGGAGGGCGAGTCCGAGCGGCGACGTCACCGAGACGGTCGCGTGTACGATCGCGACCGCGACGAGGACGGGGACCAGGAGCGCGAACGCGACGAGCGCGACCGCGATCGAGACGACGACCCCGGTGGCGACCGTCAACAGGAACGCGACCGCGACGTACGCCAGGTACTGTTTCCACGCCGCCCTGACCGACGGCCAGAGGCGACGCCACGCCGCGACGACGCCCGAGTCCGACTGAATCATGAGCGGCACGACGAACGCGGTCGTGAACCCCGAGACCAACGCGTACCCGGCGCTGATGAGAGCCAGCACCGGGATCCCGACGAGGAACGCCGTGGCGGAGCGCGCGGGGTCGCGCCCGGTCAGGACGGGAACGGCGAGCAGTGCGACCCAGCCGCCGAACAGCGCGAGCATCGGGAGTCCGATCGCGACTCGGAACCCGAACAGGCGGATCCCCTGCCGCCAGCGTCGGCGCCAGTGGCGTCGGAGCGACACCTCGCCGGTGCGGAGCGACTCGATCAGCACGAACTCCATGACCGCTCCGACCAGGCCGAACAGCCCGAGGAGCAGGAGGCCGACGGCGACGACCGCGGCTGCGAGCGTCAGCAGCTCGACCGGGAGCCCGGAGGGAATTTCGCCGGGAGAAACCTCTCCCGTCGGAGCCGACGTGCTGAACTGTGTCGTCGGGAAGCTCACGCCACCGCCGACGAAGAACACGACGACCGCGAGCTTCAGCCAGCGGCGCACGGTGACGGGCGTCAGAAACGCTCGAGTGACACCGAGCGCTTCCTCGACGTTTTCGACTGCGTGGAGGGCCATGCGTCGAGGTACACGGATCGCGTAGTTAGCCCTTCTGGTGGCTTCCGTCGGGACTTACCTCGGCGCCTTCAGGTGCGGGAAACGTACATCCGTCGCCCGACCGTAGGAGATGCTGATGGAGGTCGCGCTGATCACGGTGGGTGACGAACTGCTCTCGGGCGACACGGTGAACACGAACGCCAACTGGCTCGCCGCCGAACTGAGCGAGCGCGGCGTCGCCGTGGCACGGATCCTCTCGATCCCCGACGACAGGGGAGAGATCGCCGACCGAGTCCGGGAGTACGCCGCGGACTTCGACGCCGTAATCGTCACCGGCGGCATCGGCAGCACCCCCGACGACGTGACGGTGGAGGCGGTCGCGGACGCGTTCGACCGCGAAATGGCCGTCACCGACCTCACGCGCGAGTCCGTCGAGCGCCGGCTTGCGGCGATCCGCGAGCGGGTCCCCGACCGCGAGTTCGACGTCGACGTCGAGGCCGAAGCGGCGGTCCCCGAGGGGAGCCGCCCGCTGGTGACCGACGCGGGGCTCGCGCCCGGCTGCGTGGTCGAGAACGTCTACGTCCTGCCCGGCATCCCGGACGAGCTGAAGGCGACCTTCGAGACGGTCGCCGACGAGTTCGCCGGGGACCGCCGCTCCCGGTTCCTGTACACCGTCGAACCGGAGTCGAACATCGTGCCCGCGCTGCGGGAGGCGATGGACCGGTTCGATGTCGCCGTCGGCTGTTACCCCGACCGCGAGGCGGACCACAACCGGCTGAAGGTGACCGCCACCGACGACGACGCGCTCTCGGCGGCCGCGGCGTGGCTGCTGTCGAACGTCGACGCGAGCGAGACGCCGGTGTCTCGCGACTGGTGACGCGGGCGACGCGGGCAACGCGGGCGAGACGACTCAGTCCGCGGGCTGTCCGCCGTCGACGGAGTCGGTCAGGCCTCTCGGTCGCCGCGATGTCCGCCACCATGACGCTCGCCGCCTCCTCGGCGAAGCGCAGCGCCGAGGCGCGGCCGATGCCCGAGCCCGCACCGGTGACCGGCGCCGTCTTCCCGCCGACTCCGCTCACGATTCGATGTCTCGGTCCCGCCGGCGCCTCAAATCCCTTCAGGAACAGGGACCGACAGCGTCGAGCGGTAACGGCCGACCATCGCCTCCGGTCGCCCGTCCGGACCGGTGGGTGACCAGCGAAAAGAGCGTATTGGCGCGAGCGACTCGGTGCCACGGCTGCTCCGCGACGTCTCAGCCGTCCGCGGCGGGCGTCTCGTCGGCGGGGCTGGCCGAGATCCGTCCGCTGCTGTGGACCGAGACGACACACTCCGAGAGAACGAACTTGACCACCCCGGTCGAGGGCGTCGCCTCCCCGTCGCCCTCGCCGAACAGTCGGCTGAGGGCCGCCGCGTGCGCGCGGTCGTACCGGGACGCGACCGTCGAGCGGGCCGTCCCGGTGGCGTTCGAGACGGCCTCGGTGACGGCCTCGTAGAGGGCCGACTCGTCCCAGTGAGCGAGCTGGCGGTCGTGCCACAGTTTCGTCGATTCGTCGGCGGATCGGGGGTTGCGGGTCATTGGTCGAACGCGGGCGTCGGTTCGCCCGTAACTTCTACTGAACGTTCGGTAAGTATCAACCTTTCGTCCGCGTTTGGCGTCGAAGGGGACGACTCCCCGTCGGTGTTCGGAAGCCGCCTCTAGCGCCGTATGACGGGATTTCTGGCAGGTAGACGACTTCGAGACCGCGGAAAGCGCTCTCGGCACACACCCAGAGACGCGGACGAAGCACTTTTACCTACCGAACGTTCAGTATTTGGTATGGCACGCGTTTCGCTCCGAAAGAATCCGCTGCTCGCCGCCCTGTTGGGGACGTTGGCCACCGGGCTCGGCCACCTGTACCTCCGGCGTTGGGTCCGCGCCCTCGGGTGGCTCTCGGCCAGCTTCGCCGCGACGGTCCTGTTCGTCCCCGAATCGACACTGTCCGCCGTGAGTTCGGGGACGCTCGTGGACCCGTTCTCGCTGCTCCCGCTCGTCCTCGTCACCGGTATCAGCGTCCTCGACGCGTACCTCGTCGCGAACGCCGAGCGTCGGTCCGACGACGCTCGGGCGAGCGATGCGGCGAGAGCGACGGAGGCGGACGAATCGCCGGCCTGTCCCGCCTGCGGGAAGCCTGTCGACCCGGACATCGCGTTCTGTCACTGGTGTACGACCGAGTTCGAAGCCCTCGACGACGCCGGCACCGGACGGGTCGACGAGCGGGGAGACGAGTGACGATGGCCGCCGACGCACCCGAGCGGGACTGGAGCGCCGCCGAAGCGGAGATCATGGAGGCGACCTACCGAGCGCTGCTCGAACACGGCTACGCCGGGCTGTCGATCTCGCGGATCGCCGCCGAACTCGGCAAGTCCAAGGCCGCCATCTACTACCACTACGACGCCAAAGACGAGCTCCTGGCAACGTTTCTCGAGTTCGCCGTCGACAGGTTCGAAGCGACCGTCGCGACCGAGACCGGCGACGAGCCGACGGCCGATCTCGAACACGTCATCGAGAAGCTCCTGCCGCTCCAACCGGACGAGGAGCAGCGCCAGCTCCAGGCCGTCTTGGTCGAGCTCCGGTCGCAGGCCGTGACGAACGAGGTGTTCCGCGAGCAGTTCACGCGGATCGACGACCGGTTAGCGGCCGCCATCCGGGACATCGTCGAGCGCGGCATCGACGAGGGGACGTTCCGCGACGTCGACCCGTCGCGGGTCGCGGAGCACGTCTTGGCGACTGTCAACGGCGCGATGTACGCCCGCGCGACGACCGATCGCGAGAGCGCCGCGGCGGCGACCCGGGTCTCGCTCGCCTCGTACATCGACTCCGAACTCCGGCGTCACCCGTGAGCGGAGCGGTGACACGACCGCGCGGAGACGCGTAGCTCTCCCCGCGACGACACGACAGCATCATGTACACTATCGCAGACCTCCCGATCGACAACCGACTCCGGACCGTCCAGTACGACCTCGAGCTCGAAACGGCCCTCCGCCGGATGTTCGAGAACGACTACACGCAGGTCGGCGTCGAACGCGACGGCGAGCTCGTCGGGATTGTCACCTACCGATCCGTCGTCCGGACGCTGCTCGCGTTCCACCAGCTGGACGTGGGCCACAAGACGCTGGACAAGATATCGGTCGGGGCGGCCGTCGAGGACGCGCACACGGTCAGCGAGGACGAGACCGTCCTCGCGGTGTTCGACGCGCTCGCGGAGCACACGTACATCGTCGTCGACGGGGGCGAGGCGTGGCAGATCCTGACCGACTACGACCTCCTGACGCGGCTGAAGCGGATGCTCGAACCGTTCCTGCTGATCGAGTCGATCGAGATGCGGCTTCGCGAGCTCCTCGCGCGGGCGTTCGGCGACGCGCTGTCAGACGAGCTGGCCGCGACGTTCGACGAGGACCACCCGCTGCCGACGCCGGCGTCAGTCGACCACTGTAGCTACGCGCACTACGCCCAGTTCATCTCCATCCACTGGGCGGAGTTCGAGCCGATCTTCGACGACCAGCAGGACGTGATCCGCGAGCTCGTGCTCGAAATCGGCGACATGCGGAACCGACTCTTTCACTTCCGGGTCGACGACCCGGAAGAGTTCGACCGCGACCTCCTCCGGTTCGGCCAGTCGTACTTCTCTTCCGTGTGAGTCTCGCCGAGCGCGGAGGCGCATGGTCTCCCAGCCCGGCTCAGTCGGGCTGAACCAACTCCATTCCCTCTCGGACGGCCTCGCGTCGACCGAGCAGCGTGACGTGGTCGCCGCGGTTTACCACCGTGTCCGCGCTCGGCACCGCGACCGACTCGCTGTCGCCGTCGCTGAGAACGGCGATGAGGCAGCCGTCGGGGAGCATCGGACCCACCTCGCGGACGGCCTTACCGATCAGTTCCTCGTTGGTGACCTCGATCTGTTGGACGTCGCCGGTCTCCCCGATGTCGGTCATCCAGTGGGCGAGGTCCGGCCGCTCGATCTGATTGTCGATGGCCCACGCGGCCGACATCGCGGCCGAGATCGTACTCACGCCTAGGTCTTCGAACGCGTCGACGTTGTCGGAGTTGTTCGCCTTCGCGAGGATCTTCTCGACGCCGAAGTTCGTCTTCGAGAGCTGCGCGACGAGCAGGTTCGTGTCGTCGTCTCCGGTGGCCGCGACCAGGATCTTGGCGTTCTCCGCGCCGGACTTGCGCAACACCTCCGTGTCCGTCCCGTCGCCGATTACGGCGGCGAAGCCGTCGTTGCGGAGCGATTCGACCGTCGCCTCATCTTCTTCGATGATGACGACGTTTTCGCCGCGGTCTTCGAGGCGCTCGGCGAGCGCGCGGCCCACCTGTCCGCCTCCGACGATGATGACTCTCATGGGTATCACGTTGAGGTACTGCGCGATGTACCGCGCCAGCCCGCCCTGGACGAGGGCGGTCACGAAGATGACGAGGAACACCGTCCCGATCAGCAGGTCCGCCTGCTGCGCCAGCGCGGGGTCGTTGAGCTCCGTGGCGGCCGCCCGAAGCTCGGTGGCGAACAGCGTCGCAACCGACGCGGGGATGATCCCGCGCGGCCCGATCGCGCTGATGAACAGCCGCTCGGAGAAGGTGAACCGGTCGCCGACGGTCGAGACGAACACGAGCAGCGGCCGGATCACCACCGCGACCACGACGACCACGCCGAGCCCCGCGAGCCCCACGTCGAATATCGCCGCGGGGGGGAGCTGCGCGGCAAGCGCGATGAACACGAACGCCAGCACGAGCAGCGTGATGTCGCCCTTGAAGTCGGTTATCTCCTCCTTGTATGGGATGTCCACGTTCCCGAGCGCCAGTCCGGCGGTGGCGGCGGCGGCGACGCCGGCCTCGCTCGCCAGCTGGTTCGCCCCCGCGTACGCGGCGAGCGCGCCGGCGAGGGCGAGCAGCCGTGCGTTCCGCGGCGCGGCCCCGGGCGACAGGTCGACGTATCGGAGCAGGTAGTAGAGGATGCCCGCGACGATGAGGCCGACGAGCAGCCCCTCTCCGAGGCGGAGCGCGAACCCCTGAATCAGTCCCTCGCCCGCGACAGTCGGGTTCACCGTCTCGAAGAGCACGACCGCCGTGATCGCCGCCGTCACGTCGTTGACGATCCCCTCCGTCTCCAGGACGGCTGCGACCTGATCGCGGACGGGGACCACCTCGAGGATCGGGGAGATGACCGTCGGGCCGGTGGCGACGAGCAGCGCCCCGATCACGAACGAGAGCTCCCACGGGAGCCCTTCGAGGACTCGGACGGCCACCGCGGTCCCGACCAGTGCGATGCCGGCCCCGACCGTGACGAGTCGGACCGCCGCCCGGGGCGCCTGCCGAATGCGCTCGAACTCGAGGTGGAACGCCCCCTCGAAGACGATGATCGCGACCGCGAGCCCGACGATCGCCGGGAGCGAGTCGCCGAAGCTCTCGCTCGTCACGATCCCGAGCCCCGGTCGACCGATCGTCACTCCGACGAGCAGAAAGAAGATGATACTCGGGACGCGGAGCCGAGCGGCGAGGATCTGCGCGAGGACGCCGAGTCCGATGATGCCGGCGACGAGCGGGATCAGAAACTCCTGTGACACACTCGGTCCTCCGTGCCCTGACTCACTTTTTGCTGGATTATAAGTCAGTTGGTGCGTCCCTCGGCCGCCGACTCGGCGCCGATTCGCCGCCCGTTGCGCGACGACCTGCCCCCGGACGTTCCGTTCCGCTGGCGACGTGTGAGCCGCCGGTTCACCGTCCGATCCCTGTCGAACGCCAAGAGAGGGATTACGCCGTCTCCACGAGCCGGTCCGCTATCCGTTCGAGTTCGTCAGCCTCGCCGACGGCGTCGAGCCACCGATCGGGAAGCGTCGATGCGCCGAACCGCGCACCCGCGACCGCACCCGCGATCGCCCCGATCGTATCGGCGTCTCCGCCGCGATTGACCGCGGTCACGATTGCCTCCTCGGCGCTCTCGGCGGACAGCCCGTCGTGGAGTGCCGTCCGTAGCGAATGAACGACATAGCCCGACGTCTCCAGGTCGTCAAGCGAGTCTCCCCGAGCGAGCGGCCGAAGCGCCGTGACGAGTTCAGCGGGTGCGTCCGTACCCACGTAGTCGAGCGCATCCCGTAACGGCGCGTCCGCGTCGTCGAGGAGCCCAGCCACCGTGAGGTTCAGGATCCCGCACCCGTACGTACACCGCGGATCGGCGTGCGTGATCCGCGACGAATCCCGGCTCACCTCGACGAGTCGCTCTCGGTCCGCCGCGTACGGAACTGCGAGCGGCGCGCACCGCATCACGCTCCCGTTCCCGGCGTTCTGCCCCTCCGGGCTGTGTTCCCAGACGTGCCGGCCCGCCTCGTCCCACTCGCCGCCGTGCTTGAGTCGGCTCAACGACTTCATCGTCATCCGGCCGATGTCGAACGGGTCGCTGTCGTACCACGCGACGAACCGCTCCGCGATGTCCGCCGGATCGAACTCTCCCCGCTCGACGAGGCTCCGCGCGATACACAGCGCCTGCTCGGTGTCGTCCGTGATCGTCCCGGCGGGCTGGTTCCACGTTCCGTGGCCGACCATCTCGTCGAGTCGCCCGTGACCGGTACGGATCCCGGACGCGGACATGAACTCGACCGGCCGACCGAGCGCGTCTCCACAGGCGATCCCACAGAGGACACCGCGGGCCCGATCAACGTCCATACGTCACACGACACGAGCCCCCACGAAAAGTGTCGGGTGACGCGCACCGGCTCCGGCAGCTCTCGCTCTCGCAGTCGACGGTTCTGGTCGATCCGTCCGCCGTCGGCACCGACCCGGCCGTATTCGTTCGTGGGGACGCCGGTCCCGATCCGAACCCGGATCGAAATTCAAATATCCGAACACCTGTAACAAGATATGTTCAAATGACAGAGGAAAGCAGTTCTACCCGGGTTCCCAGTCAGCCGGTCGTCGTCCAGGAGGACACCCATCAGAACGAGGTCCCGGACAACATCGACTCGGAGCTGTACTCGGCGGACAGCCCGGACAACTCGTTCCACGAGTTCACGATCGAGCGCGGAGACGAACTCGTCGAGGCGCTCCGCGACAACGGCTACACGGTGGAGTTCAGAGAGTGAAAGCCTACGGATTCTCCGACGCACAGTGAATCTCCGCAGCGGACGACGCGTCACTCCGAACGAACTGCCGAGGGTGGCCGCTTCGCGTTCATCGATGCTGCGGTTGCCGATGCTGCCTTCACTCGGCGCCCGTATAACGCGTCACCGTTCGAGGAGCTCTCAGGGTTCGCTTCCGCGGTGCGGAACGCCGGGGTAAGTGTTAAAATGCTGCCTTGTCAATTAACATACCATATATGAAGATTGAGGTTAACGCCCTCGGAGAGTTTAATCGCCTCGCTCATGACGGGTCGAAACAGGCCGCGAACTCACTCGGACAGTTGACCGGTGTCCGGCCGACGGTCGAAGCGACGAGCATCGATCTCCTCCGGCGTCGAGATATCATCGCTGACCTTCACAATCAGGATCTCATCGGCATTTCGAGCGAATTCTCCGGGGGTATCGCTGGGACAGCACTGCTCGTCTTCAACGAGGCGGGCGCGAGGACGCTCGCGAAGAGCCTTCCCGGTGACGGCGCCGAGGAGATCGGTCTCGAATCGCGGCTCACGGAACTCGGAAACATCATGCTTAGCGGGTTCATCGACGGGTGGGCGGACTATCTGAACCAGGCTATCGATCAGCGCCCACCGACGTACCTGACGGGAGGCGGGACGGACATCATCCCGGACGCGACGCCGATCGATCAGGCGTCGAATCAGGTGCTGACGGTGAACACTACGTTCGAAACGTCGAGCGCAGTCGTCGAAACGACGGCGTACGTATTCCTCGAGGAGGCGTCGTTCAGGCATATTCTCGATACCCGGCTCACCAGCGAGTCGACGCCGATACCGCTGGACAAGCTCCAGGTGTTCAGCCGAATGGCCGCGAAGGGCGGCGACACCGCAGGCGACAGCATAACGATGATGACCGGGATCGACACGTCGGTCACGGTCAGCCGCATGAGCTTCCTTCAGGTCGAACAGATCGGACCGCGACTCGGTGACGAGCAGCAGGTGGGAGTCGTTGCGAAGCTAACCGGCCTCCCCACCGGCTACGTCCTTGTCCTGTTCGACGAGCCCTCCGCCGAAACAATCGCAGAGGCGATGGGTACCGGAGCGGTCACCGACGGATTCGACGGAATTCACGAGAGCGCGATCGAAGAGATCAGCAATATCATGATCAGCGGATTCGTCGACGGGTGGGCGAACGTGCTCGGCACGTCGAACCAGCATACCCCTCCGGAGTTCGTCCACGACTTCGCGTCGGCTATCGTCGATCCGATAATGCTGGATCTCGCGACGACGCAGGAGTACGTGTTCGGGTTCGACACCCTCATTAAAACGGCTGGGGACGCCGTGAGTTGCAAAATACTCGCCCTCCCACGGGCCGAGGAGCTCAAGGAGGCGCTCGACGAACTCTCGGTCGGCGAACTGTCCGCTGACGTCGAGGCAGAAATGGAGGCCGACCCCGAGTCCCTGTTCCAAGAGCACGTCGAGTAGCGCTTTGGGTGCGGTGATGTCGTCCGAAGTCATCGCGTCGCCCAGCGGCTAACGGTCGACCCGGAAGTCACGAATCCGCCGGTGCGCTGGAACGGAGGGCGACTGGAACCACCGGCTTGAACAGGCCCGCTCATCCCGTGCGCCGGCGGCTCTTCTCGTCGTTGGCGAGATTCATCTCCGTCACGGCGAGGTCCCGCGGCGTCGATCGTCGCACGGTGAGATCATCTCTGCCGGTCGTCTCGCCGGCGTCGAGACTGTATTGTGCGAATTGTACATAAGCTAACGGGACCAGCGATGAACGACGTGCCGATTTTCATCGTTCACGCACACACGGGCGAGGGGGCCACTCCATTTCTCTGAGACGCGTCTGTGAGGTCGCGATCTGAGACCAAGCCGTCTCCGAGACCGGAACTCCCCGACTACGTCGAGGGAGCGGACCGGCCTACCGTGGTTTCACCACCGCATCGCAGTCCGGACACTCCGCGAAGACACCCGTATTCCCGTCCCCGTGGTCGTACTCAATGATCTTCCACGCCGCGGGGATCTCGCGGTCGCAGCTCGGGCACTGTCCGAGCGGCGCCGAGCTGTCGGTCATTAGGGGGGAAAGGGAGCGTGCGACTCTCTTTCCGTCCACCCATTCGCGGTTAGCTGGATTAAACATTCGGCAGAAATGTGTTGTAGACACACAAGCACTCGTTCGGTTCTCGCTTCGATCTATTGCCCGACAACTCCGAGGGCCCACGCGACCGTCGGCCGAGACTTCACCGGTGGGTCCCCGCTGAACAGTGAGTCACTTCGCCGTTAGGGGCGTTCGCCGGGTGCGTAGTCCGTCCGCTCTCGACACATACCTCCCGACGACCGGGCGGCCCGTCTCACGCCGGTCCAGAGACGACCGGCGGGACTCACCGATCGGGGCCGAGACTGAGTCGTATCCCGGCGAGGCCGGCAAAGAGGAGCGCCCGTCCCACCGGCCCCAGCGGGGTGGTCGGGGGCCTCGGCCCGGAGAGGCTCAGGTCCCCACCGGCGCGACGCCGACGAGACTCAGTGCGACCCCCACCCCCATCAGCTCCGGATTCATGTCGAGCGAACGATTGCGGCGACACGACGTGAAGTTTGACACGGTTTCTGTCACGCCGCCGGTGAGTGGCCTGGGTGACGCGCGGAACGCGATCGACGGGAAACGCGTACGACGCGGTCCGGTCTGTCGAGCGCCGTCGGAGTTCAACGGCGACAGCGTACCGGACGCGCTTCTAGCCGCTCCGCCGGTCGGCGCCGGGTCCTGGATCACACCGAAGGTCGGCCTCGGCGATGTGATACCGCACACGACACCGATCCACTCGACTCTCGCAGTCGCAGCGACCGACTCCTCGGCTCCGCCGTCGCATCAGAAGGCCCTTAACTAATCAGTTAGTAAGTTGAGACAGAACGAAATGGGATCGGAGACAAAATCCGAGATCATCGACGCGACGAATTCGGTGCTGTGTGAGCACGGGTACGCCGGCCTCACGGTACAGAAAATCGCCGACGAGGCGTCGATGACCACCGCCGCGATCCACTACCACTTCGACACGAAAGCGGAGTTGCTGAACGCGTTCCTCGACGACCTGATCGAGCGGTTCAAGACGAAACTCACGTTCGAGGCGACCGACCCGCGCGACCGGCTCACAGCGTTCCTCGACCACGCCTTCACACCGTCGGATCCCGCCGCCGACGGCTTCCCCGTGGCGATGATGGAGCTGAAAGCCCAAGCACCCTTCCAGGAACTGTACCGGGAACGGTTCCTCGAACTCGACGACATCGTGTGCGAGGTCGTCAGGGAGATCGTCGCCGACGGTATCGACGGCGGACACTTCGCCGAGACTGACCCGGACGAAGTCGCCAGGCTCGTCACGACGACGATCAACGGCGCACACGCCCGACACGTGGCGCTCGGTGAGCCGCTTGACGACACGCGTCGGATGCTCGAAAACACGCTGGAACTCCACCTCGGCTGGCAGCCCCGATCGGAGGTGGTCGCGTGAGCTTCTTCAAAGGCCAAGAGGAGCTCAACCTGACGGAGGGCGGCATCGTCAAACCGCTGTTTTTCCTCTCGCTTCCCATCGTCATTACGAACCTGATGCAGACCGCCTACAACCTGGCGGACACGTTCTGGCTCGGCCAGTACTCGACGGAGGCGCTGGCGGCCATCTCCTTCGCGTTCCCGATGGTGTTCCTGCTCATCTCGCTCGGGATGGGGCTCTCGGTCGCCGGGAGCGTCCTCGTCGCCCAGCACACTGGCGCCGAGGAGACGGAAAAAGCCGAGTATGCGGCCTCGCAGACGGTCTCGTTCGCGTTCATCGCCTCGGTCATCTTCGGAGCGATCGGGTATCCGTTCGTCGAGGAGTTCCTCGCGTTCCTCGGCGCCTCGCCCGAAGTCCTCCCCGGCGCGACGGCGTACATGCAGGTGGTCGCGCTGGGCTTGCCGTTCATGTTCGGATTCTTCGTGTTCATCTCGCTGATGCGCGGCGCGGGCGACACGATCACGCCGATGCTCGTCATGTTCGGGACGGTCGTCATCAACGTGATCCTCGACCCGTTCCTGATCAACGGTTGGGCGGTTGGCCCGATCGCGTTCCCGGAACTCGGGATTCAGGGCGCCGCTATCGCCACAATCTTCTCGCGGGCGCTGGCGATGCTCGTCGGCCTCTACATCATGCTGTCGGGAACGCGGGGGATTCAGATCAACGTCGCCGATATGAAGCCCGACCTCCAGTATCTCCGGAAGATCCTCCGAATCGGCGTCCCGGCGTCGATCGAGGGGACCGGTCGGGCGCTCTCGATCAACGCCCTGCTGATTGTCGTGGGGCTGTTCTCGACCTCGGTCGTCGCCGCGTTCGGTATCGGAACGCGGGTGTTCTCCGTCATCTTCCTCCCCGCGATCGCCGTCGCGCGCGGCGTCGAGACGATGACCGGGCAGAACGTCGGGGCCGGCAAGTACGACCGCGCACAGGAGGCCAACTACGTGGCCGCGAAGGGACTGTTCGGGATCCTCGGCGTCGTCGGCGTCGCCATCTTCTTCGTCCCGACACCAATCGTCTCGGTGTTCACCGACGACCCGGCCGTGCTCGATGTCGGTGCGCAGTTCCTCCGGTACGTCGCGCTCTCGTTCGGGTTCATCGGGATCCAGCGGGCGTTCACGGGCGGCTTCCGCGGCGCCGGGAAGACCCTGATCGCCGCCGCCATCTCTATCACGGCGCTCGCCGTCATCCGGCTGCCCGTTTCCTACGTGGCCTCGCAGGGCATACTCCCGACCGACCTGTGGTTCCTCGGCCAGCCCGACGTCCGGGGCATCTGGATCGCGTTCTTCGCCTCGAACGTCGCCGGGGCGGTCATCGCGTGGCTGTGGTTCCGACGCGGGACGTGGCGTGCGGGCGACGTTCGCGGGACGCCGGACCCCAGCGGCTCCGAACCGGGACCTGAACCGGACGACGCTGAGGCCACCATCGGGGACGACTGATCACTTCAGCCGTATCCGAAACGCACCGTCGACGCTTTCGGCCCCGTGGACGGTCTCGGGGCCGCGCGTCGCGGCGCTCGCCCCGTACACCGGTAGAACTGGGCAGTCGCCGCAGCGGGCGTTGTCACGCACAGACGCGGAGCGGGTCCACCTGCGCCGATCGCTCGCTACAGCGCGGCGCGCGCCGGTCAGACCGATGAGACGGAGACGGACCCGTCGGGTTTTCGGCGGACGACCTCCAGCGAATCAGCGCTCTCGATCAGGACGCCCTCGCCCCCTGCCGAGCGGTGGTTCATCCGGATGATGTTCCCGCAGACCACGTTGCCGTTCCGAACGGGGTCAACTCGCTTCGTGTGGCCGACGATCTGTGGTAGGGCCGACGGGTCCAGGTGCGTGAAGTCCAGCCAGCAGAGCCCGGCATCGGGGCCGCGGCCGCCGTCGCTGCCGAGGGCGAACACGCGGCCGTGTCGTCGTTCGAGCCGCTTCTGTACCGTTCTGTCGTCGCCGTCGACGGCCAACAGCTCGCTCGCGGCGTTCCGGACTACGTCGTTTACCCTCGTCACGTCGAACGGCTCGTTCTGTCCGGAGTGACTGTAGCGATACTGATATCCCTCGAAGGCGGCCGTGACAGCCCCCTCGCTGGCTCGCCGGAGAAACTCGCGCCGGTCCGCCGCGTCGAGGCCGGTGGAATACGCACCCGGCCACCGGACGAACGACGGGAGCAGAATAGCCAACTCGTGATTCCCTAACTGGTATCGGACCCGCCCGGGCGGGGCTTCCTCTTGGAGTCGCCAGACCATCTCGAGACACTCCTCGTTCGCCGGCCCCCGGTCGATCACGTCGCCGTTGACCACGAGTACGTAATCGTTGTCCGCCCAGTGGAGCCGGTCAGACTCATCGGCCCGTACGAGGTCCGGATACTGCCCGGAGTCACCGACGGCGAGCAGCGCGCTTCGAGCGTCCGTGAGGTAGCCGTGGATATCACTGACGTGTACGATCAACGGGTCGCCGGAGGTTCGTTCGACAGTAGCGGGCGGAACACTCATCTCGGTACACCTTGGTCTTCGACCCCCGAAGTCGTTTGGTGGAGATCGAGCGGACCGTGGGTGATGTAGCGTGATTTATTAGCGTGACTCTCTCAGGTTGAGCAGACCACGTGACGACGTGCTGTTGGGTAGAGTGTCATCATGGACCGAACGGACTTGACGCCGGACCCGAACGAGCTGCTCGAGGCGGCGCTCACAGATCCCGAATCGTTCGACGCCGCGCGGACCGCGCGGGTCGTGGCGCAGCTCGAGCACGACGACGAGGAAGTTCAACGAGCCGCGTCGTGGGCACTTCGATTCGTGTCCGCGGAGACGCCCGAACTCGTCGACGCCTGTGCGGGACGGTTCCGACGAGCGCTTCGCGATCCAGCGGCCCGGTCGGTCGCGCTTCGGACCCTCGCGGTGCTCGATGACCACAACCAGGAGGCGGTCGCCGAGATCATCGATGGGGCGGTCGAAGCCGGGTTGATTGACGAGTCACTTGCCATCCGGACTGTCGCCGGCTATCAACCCCCCGAGTTCGAATCCGGCGGGTCAGTGATCGCGGACGAAGGGGACGAAGCGATCTCACCGACCGAACCCGCCGTCGCGGCGGACCGAGAGGAGTCGACCGGCTCCGCGGACGGCGAGGACGCGTCGCCGACACCCGGACATCCCCCAAACGAGCCCCCTGCGAAGCCACCCCGACTCGACCGATCGCTGACCGAACACAGGTCAAGAGAGGCTGCTGAAGCAGCCGGCGATTCAGACGCCGAGCGCATCCAATTCGCGACGAGCGGGCGCGAATTCACAGCGACGTGCCGCCGGGGTGTGATCGCCAGCGGTATGCATGACGACGCCTTTCGGGACGCGATCGAGCGGTGGCGTCGGATCGACGATCATGACGCTGTCGCACGCGTCGTCGACGCCGGAACGCGCCCCGTACCGTGGCTCGTCTCTGAGCGGGGCGCACCGGGGCTCCTCACCGAGAGAGAGACGCCGGTCTCACCGGCTGAAGCCAGGTGGATTCTGTTACAGATCGCCGACGCGGTTCAGTACGCACACGCTGCGGGCGTGCTTCACGGTGCGATGTGGCCGGGCGTGATTACTGCGGTCAACGCCGTCGAAGACCCTGACGCGTGGGCCTTTCCGCGGGTCAGCGACTGGGGACTGCGGGAAGTGTTCGGGCCGGAGACTACGTTCTCCGAGATACCCGACTCGTACGCGGCACCGGAACACGTCGCTCCCGATCGATTCGGCGGGGTCGACACTGCGACCGACATCTACGGGCTCGGTATGATCGGGCACGAGCTACTGACGGGCGCCGCGCCGATCCGCGACGACGGGACCGTTCACACGCGAGACGTCGTGACCGGTATCCCCGAAGGACTGTCCACAGTCCTGCTGAAGTCGCTGAGAACAGCGAAGATGGAGCGATACGCCTCTGTGGCAGCGTTCAAACGAGACTTGTTATCGTGACCAGCAATGCGTGACCGCGTCGTCGAACGTGGCGGGAACGAACTGATGACGGCGACTCTCGGGTCGAGCGCGTTAGAGCCGGGACCAGCGGTCGTTAGTACCTCGTCACCGGTACTCGGGGCCAGCGTCACTCGGTTCGTCGCCCTCGTCCTCGTGCTGGCCGCGTGCCTCGGAACGGCGCGGTACGCGCTGGTAACAGCGCGACACGAACCGCATGACACGCTCGTGTGGCGGTACGTCGCGTTGTCGACGGCCGTCGGTGGAGTGTTCTCGGCGCTGTTGCTGGCCGAGACGACTCGCCCGGCAGTTGGAACGGTTCTCGTCGCGTTCAGACTCCTTTCACAGTTGTTCTTTGCCGTCTTCCTCGCCTTGTCACTCCGAGAACTGTACTACGCTCAGCCCGCGACATCGACCGAGGGAACCCGGATCTCGCTGTCGACGGCCCGACGGATCGAGACTGGATTCATGCTGCTCGCCTTAATCCAGTTCCCGCTCGTTGTCTGGCTCGGGCCGACGGTGGTCGCGGAGGTGATCGTCGCGACCGCGGCCGGTGCGTTCACCGTTTACGGGGTCTCGTTCGGACAGGCGATCCGGGCGCGTCGGCTGACGCACGGGACCGTCCTCGATGCCACCGTCACCTACGTGATCGCCGTGCTGATCTGTGTGGGGACGGTGAGCGTTATACAGGGCGCCACCGCCACTTCGCTCCCGGCGCCGGCAATCCGAGGGGCCGTCAACGTGCTCTTGGTGATGATAGGGACCTTCCTGATTAGTCTCATTATCAGGCTCAAGCGGAGCGCCGACGCAGCCAGCGCTAGTGCCTGACGACCGGAAACTGCTCGGCAGCACGGAGCGGGACGCGCGGGGAAAACGACAGCAGGTGACGCCACGCTCGAAGGCGAGCGTTTACGTCGGAAGACGCCAAGGGTAGATCAACACATATGGTAGCCAGCGACACACGGTCTGTCGACGAGCTAGAGCGACGCGTCGAGGCGATCGCCGCGACGGAACCGGCCGAGAGGAGCCCGGACGATCACGCGCGATTGACCGACGCCCTCGTCGCGCTCGCCGACGCCTACGGCGAACGCGGAGCGTTCGACGCTGAGGCCGAGACGATCGCGCGGCTGGACCGGCTCCGCGGCCACGGCGGAGCCAACGACACGGCGGTCCACCTCGCGAACGCCCTCGCGAACGCGACGAGCGTGCGGGACCGTGACGACCTCTACGAGACCGCGATCGACCCCGGCCGCATCGAGGCGTACCGAGACCGAATCCAAACGCTGTACGACCGCCACCCCGAGCCGGCGATCGCGGCGCCGCTGGCTCGGGCGACCGCCGAGACGATCCACGCGAACGGGAAGGGGGATCGTCGCGATCGGATCGAACCCCTGGTTGACCGTCTCGAAACGCTGTACGACGCGCATCCCGAGCCGGACGTCGCGGCCGCGCTGTTGCGGGCGTACGCTCACGCGGAACTGTACCTCGGCGAGGAACCCGAGAGCGAGGAGACCGCTGACGTGCCGCTGGGCCGCAACGGCGGCGCCGACACGGGCGACGACCATCCCGATTCGGCGGTCGAAGGTGACCGCGTCGCCCGCGCGGAGGAGCTGTTTCGAACCCACCCGGACGGCGACGTCGCCGCCGGCCTGGCCGGCGTCCTCGCCGGCCGAACGAACGCCGACGCCAAGCGGACGGACGTCGAAGCGATCGAGGCCCGGATCGGTCGGATCGAAGCGCTCGCCGACCGGTACCCGGCCCGGGAGGAGTCGATCACCCGCTGGCTCCCGGTCGCGACGGCGAACGCCGCGCGCGCCGGCTTCGAGGCGGCCGACATCAGTCGGGTCGAACACTGGGCGAGCGAGACGGCCGCGCACCACGAGCGACTCTCGACGCCGTCGAGTGCGACGTGGGCGGCGGTGGCGGCGTTCTTCTCCGCGCGGGCGTCGTTCTTCGACGGCGACATCGACGCGGGCGAGACGAAGCTCGAACGCCTCGAAGCGCTCGAAGACCGGTACGAGAACCCGGTGTTCGCACACTGGCTCGGCCGGGCAATGTTCGACGCCGCCCGGAGTTACGTCGAGAACGACCGATCCGAGCGCGCCCGCGAGATGGTCGACGAGCTGTCCGAGTTCGCGGTGGGCCACCAGGACCGCGAAGAGATCGAGGCTGGGCTGGAGGCGCTCCGCTCGCACGCGCCGCACCTGTTCGACGAGCCCGACGACTCGGGTGGCGAGGCCACGGACTCGGTCGAAGTGACCGCCGGGCCGGTCGCCACGGACGACGGCCCGGACGAAACGCCGAGCGAGACGCGGCCGGACGGCGTCTCTCGCGAACCGGACGAGACGAGTGCCACCCCCGACGCAGACGAGGCCACCGCGGCCGATCGGGGCGGATCGACGGCCGACTCGGCGGACGACGACTCGACGGACGCGCCGGGGTGTGGGAACTGCGGCGACGACGGCTGCGGAAACTGCGGCACGGGCGACGACCTGAAGGAGCCGGCGTCCGGTCCGGTGCTCGCTGCCGTCGGTGCGGCGGTAGTCTTCGTCGGGGTCTCCGTTGCGTACACGCTGTACCGCGCACAGCGCGCGCTCCGGCGGTCGGTCGGATCGCAGTGACGAAGCGAGCCACCCGTCGGCGCCCGCCCTGACCGCCGACACGGCGACGCCGCACTGTGCCGCACCGGCTCCTGTCGCGCAATGCCACAGACTTTCCGTGCGGCGCTGTTCGAACGCGTATGACGATCGATACCGGCGATTCCGTGACGATCGAGTATACGGGCCGACTCGACGACGAAACAGTGTTCGACACCACCCGGCAGTCCGTCGCCGAGGAGGCGGGGCTCGCCGAAGCGCAACCCGACAGAGAGTACACGCCGTTGACGGTCGAAATCGGGGCCGAGCAGGTCATCGAGGGGATGGAGGAGGGACTGATCGGCTTAGAGGCGGGAGACACGGAGACGCTGACGATCCCGCCGGAGAAGGCCTACGGCGAACCCAGCGAGGAACACGTCCAGGAGTTCGAGACCGCGGAGCTCAGAGAGATGCTCGGCGGACAGACGCCGGAGGAGGGCTCGTATCTCGAGGCTCAGAACGGGAGTCAGGGAGAGGTCGTTCACGTCGACGAGGAGATCGTTCGGGTGGACTTCAACCCCCGCCTCGCCGGCGAAACGCTGACGTTCGACGTGGAGATCATCGAGGTCAACTGAGTCTGACTGAGGTGTCGGTGGCCGCCGCACACGGAGAGCCGCACCTCGGGAACGTCCCCCACGAGTTATGTTCGTCTGGGAGACAGTTCCGTTGTGAACGACGAGCTCTTCGAACGCATTCTCGTCCCGATAGCGAGTCCCGAAGACGCGGAGGCGACGGCGCGTGCGATCCGGCCGCATCTCGACGCGGGGACCACGCTCATCGTGACACACGTCACGCGGGGGACCGACGCCGAGACGACGATCAAGACCGGTCGAGACCAGTTCGCCGGGGCGACCTACGAAACGTTCTCGGACATCCTCTATCGCCGCGACCTCGAGTTCGAGTGGGTGACGCTCGAAGCGCGCGAGGTCACGGAGGCGCTCGTCGACGCGGTCGAGATGACCGCGGCGACGGTGGTCGCCTTCACGCCGCGCGACATGGACACGTGGAAGCAGACGCTGGCGGGCGACCCCGGGAACCGACTCATCCGGGAGGCGGCCGTACCGGTGATGGTCTTCCCCAACCAGCAGTCCTGAGAGGCCGTGCCGCTCCGCGTCGCGGGGCGACGCCTCGGGAGCTGAACCCGCGACAGGTCACTCCGAACTGAACTCGACGCCCGTGACTTCGAACCGGGCGCCGTCCCGAGCTCCGGTAGTCACCCGGATGTCCCATCCGTGTGCTTTCACCACCTGATTCACGATGTGTAGTCCGAAGCCGGTCCCGTTTCGCGTGGTGGAGTAGCCGGGTTCGAACACGCTGTCACGGTTCTCTTCCGGAATCCCCACACCGGTGTCTTCGACGTAGAACCCGTCGTCCAGTTCCCCGACGGTAACCGTCACGTCCTCGCCGCCGTGCTCGATCGCGTTACTGATGAGATTTTCGAACAACTGGCGAAACCGACTTTCATCGGCACGAACACTCCGGCTGATAGCCGTTCTGAGCGTTGCCTCAGTGGTAGCGACCGTCCGCCAGCAATCGCTGGCTACATCCGCCGGGTTCACTCGCTCTAACTCGCCCATCTGTTCTCCGACGCGAGCGAGCGCAAGCAGATCGTCGATCAAGTCCTGCATCCGCTCGTGAGACCGGCGCACCGCGTCGATATGCTCACCGTCGTACTCCTCTCGTACCAACTCCAGTCGGCCCTTCGCGACGTTCAGGGGGTTCCGTAGGTCGTGCGAAACTATCGACGCGAACTGGCTCAACTGCTCGTTCTGATCTCGGAGCTGTTCCGTCGTCCGCTTTCGCTGGAGTTCCACCGTCACCCAGTTGCTCATCAGGTCAACCAGCGTCTCCTCCCAGTCCGTGAACCGATCGGCCCGGGCCGCAGTGTCGTAGAAACAGAACGTCCCGTACACGTCACCGGTGTCGAACACCGGGGCTCCGATGTACGACGAAATCCCCCACTCGGTGAATCCCGCCCGGCCGGTCTCCTCGGGCGCATCCCGTTCGACGTCGCCGATCACGACCGTCTGTCTGGTGCTCGCTACTAGTTCACAGTTCGTCGCCGAGACCGGAACTACGTCGCCGGGCTGGATCGTCTCACGGTCCGTGTCGACGAACTCGAAGACGTATTCGTCGTCGTGAATGCTCGAGAGGGTCCCGTACTCGGTTCCTAACTCCCTCCGACCGAGCCGCAGAAGCGCTTGTACCTTCTCGTCGAACGACAGATCCGGGTCCGAAGTGACGTCGTACAGTTCGTGAAGCGCCCGCTCTCGTTGCTTCCGCTCAGTAATGTCGTGAACGGCCCCTCGGAGCGTCGTGACTTCACCGTTTTCGACGTGAGGGTCGCCGCGGATCTCCATCCACCGATCCTCACCGTTAGACCGCTGGAGGCGGGCCTCTATCGCGAACGATTCCCCGTGAGTAAGTGCGTTTTCGACCGCGGCTTCAACCCTCGGCCGGTCTTCCTCGACGTAGATGTTGACGACGTCCTCCAGTGAGGGCGCTCGGTCGCCCTCCCAGCCGATGAGCTCGAACAGGTGGTCGGACCAGAACGCGTCCCCCGTCTTCGGGTCGACCTCCCAGCCGCCGACATCGGCGACCCGTTCCGTGTGATCGAGGAGTTCGACGACGCGATCAAACTCACGCTCGCGTTCTCGCCGCTCAGTTATATCCGAGGCGATACCGACGGTCCGATACACTTCTCCGGCCTCGTTTTTCACCGGAACGGCCCGGTCGTACACCCATCGCGTCTCTCCGTTCGGCCGGACGATGCGGTACTCCTCCTCGTAGGAGCCAGTCGACTGCGGATCGAGGATCTCTTCGACTCGGTCTCGGTCCTCCGGATGGATGGCGTCCGCAAATGACTGCGGGTCCTCGTACAGCGCGTCGGGCGACCGGCCCCAAATCACCTCGTACGCGGGGTTGACGTAGAGCACTTCTCCCTTCGTCGGGTCGGTCATCCAGACCATTTCCTGGATGTTCTCGGCCATCTGCCGGAACCGCCGTTCTCGCTCTCGGAGTTCGTCTTCCATCCGAACACGCTCCGAGATGTCTCGGAGAACGCCGACGAACTTGCGTTCGCCGCCCTCCTTGAACGTGCTGAACGATATCGAGACCGGCACCTCGTGTCCCTCTCGATGCTGGGCGGAGAATTCGATCGCCGTCCAGTCCAGCGACCGGTCGTTCGTCTCCAGGAACCGCTCCATTCCCTGCCGGTGGCCGTCTCGATACCGCTCCGGTATCAAGGTGAACAGCGAGTCGCCTCTGAGGGTCTCCGGCTCGTACCCGAACAAGTCTTCGGTCGCTTGGTTTACGAACTGGATCGTGTTCGTGGAGTCGACGGTGAGGATGGCGTCGCTTGAGTTTTCGGCGATCGCCTCAAGGCGCCGCTTGGTCCGTTCGGCCTCCCGCTCGGCTCGCCACTTGTCGACGACGTTTCGGATCCGATTGGCCAGAACGGCGTACTGATCGGTGCCGACTCCCTTCTGTAAATAATCCGTAACGCCCGCCGAAATCGCATCGCTCGCGATGTCCTCGCTTCCTTTCGCCGTGAACAGTATAAATGGAAGATCGGCGTCCCGCTCGCGAACGGCTTCGAGAAGTTCGATCCCGTTCCGCTCCGGCATGTCGTAGTCGGAAACAACGCAGTCGATGTCCGTTTCAGCGAGTGTGTCGAGTCCGTCACTCGCGCTCCCCGCGGATACGACCTCGAAATGACTGTCCTCTCTTCGAAGATAGGTACTGACCAATTCCGCAAGGTCGGGATCATCGTCGACATGTAAAATGCGGATTGAGTTCACTTTCTCGCTCATGTGACGCCTTACTGTTAGATATATAATTACGCAGTAATAAGTCCCCTATAGAAATGTA
This sequence comes from Halorubrum sp. CGM4_25_10-8A, assembly GCF_005435025.1. Lineage (NCBI taxonomy): Archaea > Methanobacteriati > Methanobacteriota > Halobacteria > Halobacteriales > Haloferacaceae > Halorubrum > Halorubrum sp. CGM4_25_10-8A. The sequence goes on from NZ_SGTX01000011.1 coordinate 39,263, forward strand.
ACTAAACGTGAACCAAGACGCAGCACTCGGGTAGTGTTTATGAGCGAATGTCGGCCTCGCGCCTCCGGTCTCGACCGTGGTATTGACATCCTCCTCCGCGTAAACGCGGAGGAATCCCGAGCGGTGGGAGTTTCAGGTTTCCAGTCCGATCACCGGACTACCACACCTTTCGGGCACGGGTAGTCCCACAGCGTCGATGTGGTGGACTGCTGGCGGTGCCAAGCCGCCGTTACCCCTATCCTCGACCATGTATGGCGTCCCAATGTTGTTTTTGCCACGGGGGCGCCAGCAGGCGTCAGCGGAGTTGGGGATATCGTGTCGCGTGCTTTGAGCGGTCGGCACAGACACACCCTTCGAGGATGTAGCGTTCACCGACTACCCTTTCAGATACTGTCTCGTTACGCGGGCGGACAGGCCGCCTCTGAAGGACGGTCCGGAATCCGCTCCGTTCCGACCGATTCCTACCTTCAGATAGAGCGGCCTGTCAATTAAATCTCCGTCTGTGAAACTCTGTACAGACGTTCGGCTAGTGGATAGCTTCCCACCATGTCGGCTTCATTACCCGCCTAAAGGCGGGTGTATTCGCCTTGCCGTCTCTATAACCGTGATCAGACACCGAGAACGGGCACTCGCCCGTCGGTGCTCACTCCTCGCTCTCGTACGTCTCGCCGACGGCGGAGGGGGTCCGCGTGGAGCCCCAGATCGTCAGGACGAGGATCACGCCGGCGTACGGGAACAGATTAACCAGCCTGTTCGGGACGTTGATGCCGACCGTCTGTAGCTGGATCTGTAACATGTCCAAGCCCCGAACACGAGCGCTGCGGCGGCCGCTCCGAGCGGGTTGTAGTTCCCAAACAGGTAGGCGGCGATGCCGATCCAGCCGCGGCCGCTGACCATCGTGTCACCGGTGCCGGTGAACGACCCCGCCTGTGCGAGCAGTACCGCGCCGCCGAGGCCGGCCATGACGCCGGAGAAGATCACTGCCGCGTATCGAACACGCGTCAGGTCGACGCCGGCCGTGTCGAGCGCTTCCGGGTTCTCCCCGGCCGCTTGGATCCAGTATCCGTACCTCGTGTCGTTGAGGAACTTCCACGCGGCCACGGCCACGACGGCCGTGATCATCACGAGCGGTGACGCGTCGAAGAGGATCCGACCGAGCACGGGGACGTCTGCGAGCACGGGGATAGCCAGGTTGTCGATGCTCTCGAGGCTCGGGCTGTTTCGGCTGTCCCAGACGAGCACCGCCATGAACGGCCCGAAGCCGAGCCCGACGAACCAGAGCGCCAACCCGGCGACGATCTGGTCCGCCTCGTATCTGATCAACAGGATCGCGAACAGCACTGCGAACGCGAGACTGACCAGCACCGAGGCGAGGATCGCGAGCCAGATATCGCTCTGCCCCGGATCGCCCCCGCTGATGATCCACATCGTCGTCGCCGCGGTCGCCGCCCCGAAGATCATGAACCCCTCGACGCCGATGTTGAAGACGCCGCTCTTCTCGGCGTAGAGACCGCCGATGGCCGTCAGCGCGATCGGTGTCGCGGCTTGAAGCGAGCGCTCCACGAACCCGATCGTGACGATCTCGACGATCGGTAGATCCAGCGCGACGGCCACCGCGACGGCCGCGGCGACGAGGGCGGCACCGTCCCCGATCCGGAGTCGGTTGCCGTCTGCGTAGCCCGCGAGACTCATCGGCGGTCACCCCCTACCCCGGTCCGCACGGCGGCCGTCCGGAACAGTTCCGGCACGGCGACGAAGAGGATGACGAGCCCGATGACCCCGTCGATGAGCTGTACCGGAAGGTCGGTGTAGATCCCGATGTGGGACCCGGCGGACTCGAGGCCGCCGAAAAGTAGTCCCGCCGGGACGATGCCGATCGGGTTGTTCGCGGCGAGCAGGCTCACGGCGATCGCGTCGAACCCGTACGTCCCGATGCCGCTCAGGTCGGTGTAGCAGCCTTGGATCATAATTGCGAACACCGCGCCGGCGATTCCCGCCACCACCTCCGAGAGGGTCATCGTCGAGACGACGGTCCGTTCGGCGTCGACGCCCGAGTACGTCGCCGCCGACTCCTGGTGGCCGCTCGTCACCATGTCGTATCCGAATCGGCTGCGCTCCACCACGACGGAGATCACGACGACGGTCGCGAGCGCGATTCCGGGCCCGACGATCGAGAAGCCGGAACTGTCGAACGCGACGCCGGGTAGGGAGACGTACTCCGGAATTCGCTCCGTGTTCGGGGCCGCGTTGCCTTCGCCGCGGAACGGGTTCTGGACCAGCCACCCCACCACCCCGACCGCGATGAAGTTCAACATGATTGGACGTGTCGCCAGCCTCCGGGCAGACGGCCTCAAGTGCCTATAGGACGAATGGTTCGTATGACTACGCAGCCCGAAGCTATCGCGGGCGTTGCGGACGTGGACTGTTCCGAAACGCGAGCGCTCGTGACCGGTTCGACGAGCGGCATCGGCCGCGCTGCGGCGCTCGCGTTGGGGCGTCTCGGTGCCGATGTCATCGTCCACGGTCGCGATCAGGAGGCCGGGGCGGCGGTCGTGAACGAACTCGACGCGCTCGGGTCAGACGGTCAGTTCGTTCGGGCCGATTTCGCTGACCCCGACGCCGTCCGAGAACTGGCCGCGACCGTCCGCCGGACGACTGACGGCCTTGACCTCCTCATCAACAACGCGGGCGGCTTCTTCCGAAGCGGGCGGCTCACCGACCTCGGCGTCGAGTACACGTTCCACGTCAACCACCTCAGCCCGTATCTGTTGACCGCGGAGCTGCTCGACCATCTCACCGCCGGCAGTCGAATCGTCACGACGGCCTCGGCCGCGCACCAGGGGACGTCACTGGACCTCTCGCGGGTTCAGACGCTCGACGAGTACTCTGGCATGTGGGCGTACAGCCACTCGAAGCTCGCGAATATTCTCTTCTCGAGTGAACTCGCTAGACGACTTGACGCCGCCGACCGGGACGTTGTCTCGAATAGCATCCATCCCGGTGCGATCCCGGGAAGCGGGTTCAGTCGGTTCCTCCCTGGACCGATCCCCCGCGTCCTCGAAGCGCTCGATGGTCTGCCGATCGTCACGAGCGTTGCCGAGGGGGCGGCCGAGATTCTGGTGCCCGCCCTCTCGCCGCGGACAGCGACGATCTCTGGACGATACTTCAGCGATCAACGGCCGACACAGCCGTCCGCTCCGGCACAGGGCACCTATGCGGCGCAGCGTCTCTGGAATGCGAGCGCGGATCTGCTCGGGATAGCTACGCCCCTCGCAGAAGGTGCCGAATGAACTGGGCGTTTGCGACAGTACGATATCCACTTCGTCTTTAGAAGCATTCAACAGAGCCACGTTTGCTAGCTGATAGAGGACCTTGGCGGCTGTGACCGATCATTGGTTGTTACTGTCGGTTTGTGATTTTGTGCTGACAAGAATTACAGACTTATTTTGATCGAAGGGCCTGACCGACCCAGTACACTGAACACAGATAGCTGGAAAGAGAGCTATCTCCCCAGACTGAATGACACAGCGAAGGCTGTCTACTTCAGAAACCGCAGGAAGACGCATGGGTTGGGGCGGATTCGAACCGCCGGCCTGCTCCGTGTGAAGGAGCCGTCATAACCTAGCTAGACCACCAACCCGCTCACTTCGAGGTATCCGACCTCCGGACTTAAGAGTTACCTTACGCGGAAAGTACATCCCGGACCCGCTCGGATCCCCCGCCGTGACCCACGAACTCCGGTTCCTCGAACGGGTCCGACAGAGCGTCGCGAGCCTCCTCCACGCGCCCCTGTCGCTCGTCGGGCTCTACGCCGAGCGCGAGACGCCGCGCGAGCAGTACGCGTTCACGCTCCGCGAGCCGTTTCCCCTCGTCGAAGCGCAGCTCCACCGGCTCGGGTTCGTCCGCAACCTCGTCTCCTCGCTGAAGTACCGCGACTACGAGACGCCGCCCGAGACGACCGTCGCGAGCTGGGCGTGGTACCCCGAGGGGGCGCTCGCCAGCGACGACCAGCTCCACCTCGCGCTGTACGTCGGCCCCGACCGCTCGACCACGGACGTGTACGCCCACTGGGAGCCGTCGTGGATCCGCCACCCGGTCCGGCACTACCGCGCGACGGAGGTCGACGCACAGCGGGGCATCGAACGGGTGCGGTCGCTGTTCGAAGAAGCGGGCATCGAGTACGCGGTGGTTCCCGCTGACGAACGGATCGGTGGGGACGAAACCGCCGGAGCGGAGCCGCCGATCCGATAGGACGCGGCGCGACTACTCGGCGGCGGTGTCCTTGCCGCGGTACTCCGCGACGCGCTTCCGGGCGGACGCGACCGCCTCGCGGGCCTCGCCCTCGGCGCGCTCTTCGAGGTCCTTCAGGTCCGCTTGGAGCTTGTCCAGCCGCGACGGCTCCGGTTCCTCGTCTTCCCGGCCGACGAGCTCCTTCACGCGGGCTTCGACCGGCTCTAACTCTTCTACCACGCCCGCCTTCGCGTGTTCGGCCGCCCGACCCAGGTAGTACCGCGCGTCTTCGAAGTGTTTGCTCATATCTGTCCCTTGGCCGAGGGCAGATATAACCTTTGTGGCGACTCGGCGGGGACAGTATTCGAAACGGCCGGCCTCACTCGCGCGCGCCCGGCGGGAGAGGGTCGGCGTGGTCCGCGATCGCCTCGGCGACGCGGTGCGGGTGTTCGTGGACGACCCAGTGGCTCGCCTCCTCTATCGCGAGCAGGCGACCGTCGGCGCAGCGGTCGACGCTCTCGTTGGCCAGTCGGCGCGCGAGGAACTGGTCCTGCGCGCCCCAGATCACGAGCGTCGGGACGGCCACCTCCCTCTTGATCGGCTCGGGGCGGTCGCGCACGATCGCGCGGTACCAGTTCACCATCGCCTCGAACGCGCCGTCGCGGTTCCACGCCCGGCGATACCGGCGCAGGTCCTCGTCGGTGAAGGTGCCGGGTGCGCTCGTGTCCCGCAGCGCGTTCGTCGCGAGCCGCCAGTTCCCCGCGCTGGCGACCGCCTCGGGCAGTTTCGGGAGCTGGAACGCGAGCATGTACCAGCTCTTGAGCCGCTGGTCCCACGACCCCCGGAGCGCCTCCTCGAACACCGTCGGATGCGGGACGTTGACCGCGACCAGCTCCGAGAGACGGTCCTCGTGGTGGAGAGCGAGCCACCACGCCACCGCGGCCCCCCAGTCGTGCCCCGCGACGGCGGCCGTCTCGCGGTCGTATGCGTCGATCAGGTCGACGACATCGCGCGAGAGTTCGCCGATCCGATAATCGCGCACCGCCGACGGCTTCGCCGAGAGGTTGTAGCCGCGCTGGTCGGGGACCACGACGCGGTAGCCGGCGTTCGCGAGCGGGACGACCGCCTCGTGCCAACCGTACCAGAACTCGGGGAACCCGTGGAGCAGCACGAGGAGCTTCCCGTCCTCCGGACCGGCCTCAACGGCGTGAAGTGTCGCACCGCTGGTCTCGATCGCCCTGGACTCGGCGGGGATCGACTCGGGAATCTCGTCGTCGGGGACCGACTCCGGCAGCGCCGCGGCGTCGACCGGTCCGCTCTGTGGCGTCTCGCGCATGGTCGGGTTGAGGAGCGGGACGGGCAAATAGCTACGCTCGACGCGGGCGCACACGGACCCACGGACTGCCGCGCTCCGGGAGATGGGAGGGATCGAAATCCTCAAACCGCTGGCAAACCGCATTTAAGTATACTCGTGACGCTCCGCGCGCCGCCGCCCGAGGCGCGGCCGCGGGGGGTCCGCCGCGTACTCTATGACATCCGATTCGTCGACCCGGACGGCCGCAGACCCCGGTACGCCGAGCGACGACGCGGCCGTCTCGAACGTCGTCCTCGTGACGGTTGACTCGCTGCGGGCGGACGCGGTCTCCCCGTACGACCCGGAGCGACGCTCGCCGGTGATCGACGGGCTCGCCGACGGGGGAACCGTGTTCGACCGCGCGTTCGCGACCGGCAACTGGACGCCGTTCTCGTTCCCGTCGATCCTCGCCTCGGAACCGGTGTTCACTCGGTCCGGTGACATCGGCGTCGACGAGTCGGTGACGCTCGCGGAGGTGCTCTCCGACGCCGGGATCGCGACCGGCGGCTTCAACGCCGCGAACGGATTCCTCACCGACCACTGGGGGTATCCCGACGGCTTCGACGAGTTCGAGCCGTTCGTCACCAGCGTCGGATCCAGCGTCTACAGCCGGTACCTCGCGGCCCACCCGACCGTCGAGGCGTGGATCCAGCTCGCGACCTCGCCCGTCCGTCGGCTCGGCTCGAAGTTCCGCGGCGACAGCGACGACCGCCCGTTCCTCGACGCCTCGCGCATGTTCGACGTCGAGGACGCCGCGACCGGGTTCGTCGACGACACCGACGAGCCGTTCTTCCTCTGGGTCCACTACATGGACACGCACACGCCGTACGTCCCCGCGCCGCGCTACATCCGCGAGGTGTCCGACGGTATCGTCGGCACGCACCAGATGCTCCACGCGCACGCCCGGACGAGCCTCGGCCTCGAAGTCGGCGAGCGGACGCTCAGCGAACTGCGGACGCTGTACCAGGCGACGGTGCGGCAGGTCGACGCCAGCGTCGGGCGACTGCTCGACGCCTTGGACGCCGCGGGCGTCCGCGACGACACCGCGGTGCTGCTCGCGGGGGACCACGGCGAGGAGTTCCAGGAACACGGCCACCTCGCCCACTACCCGAAGCTGTACGACGAGCTGATCCACGTTCCGTTCGTGGCCGACGTGCCCGGGCTCGACGGCGGCCACGTCGACGGCCACGTGGGCCTCGATGCGATCCCCCCAACGGTCGCGGACCTCCTCGGCGTCGATCCGGTGCCCGAGTGGCACGGCGAGTCGCTCCTGCCGGCGCTCCGCGGCGAGGAGAGGCGCTCCGGCGGCGGCGAGGAGACGCTCTCTGCCGCCGGAGAGGAGACGCCCTCCGACACCGTCGTCGATGCGCCGTCCGAGTCCGGCGGCGACGGTGACCGCGACGCTGCCGACCCCGTCGTCTCGGTGACCGTCCGGGGCGAGGACGTGACCCAGCAGCCGATCCCCCGGTCACTGTCCGACGGCGACCTGTTCGTCAGCGCGCGCGACGACGACTGGACGTACATCGAGAACGTCGACGCCGGCGACCGCGAGCTGTACCACCGTCCCACGGATCCAACCCAACAAGAGAACCTCGCGGTCGACCCCGACGCGGAGGGACAAGCAGTCATCGACCGGCTCGCCCCGGTCGTCGATTCCCACGCGAAACTGCTCCGCGAGCGCGGCGCCGCGGCGGAGGCGGCCGCCGCCGAGCGGGGCGACGACGAGGTCGACGAAGACCTCGAAGCTCGCCTCGAAGCGCTCGGGTATAAGTGATGCTTCGAGCGGTCCTCCGCGACCTCGCCAGCGGACCGATCGCGGTCCAGATGCGCCGGTTCGTCGTCGTCGGTGCGCTCACCGCAGGGCTCCAGCTCGCCCTGCTTTGGCTGTTCGTCGACACCGCGGGACTGAACTACATCGTCGGCGCGACGATCGCGATCGAGATCACGATCGTCTGCTCGTACGTCCTCAACAACGCGTGGACGTTCCGGGCGAGCCGGAACACGGGCGCCTCCGAGTACCTCGCCGGACTGCTGAAGACGAATTTGGTCCGCGGCACGGCGATTCCGATCCAGCTCGGCGTGCTCGCCGCGCTCGTCGAGTGGGCCGGGGTGATGTACCTGATCGCGAACGTGGCCGCGATCCTCGTCAGCGGACTCTACCGGTTCGTCCTCGACGCGCACTGGACGTGGGGCTGACCCCGGATCGCTCGTCTCGGGCCCCTCAGAAGGGGAGCCGCGGCTCGACGCGTTCGACGAGGTCGCGGACCGCCTCCTGCTTGTAGTACCCGACCGCGGACGCGGCGACGACGAGCGCGACGAGCGCCATCGCCGAGAGGAACCGGCCGCTCGCGAGTTGGCCCCCCGCGTACACGGTGAGGACGTACGCCGGAAGGCGACCGACCGCGATGACGGCCATGAACGTCGGTAGCGACCACTTGGTGAGGCCGCTCAGGAAGCAGATCGCGTCGTCGGGGAGGCCGGGAATGATGACGAACGCGAACAGCCCGGGAACGCCGACTGTGTCGACGAACCCGTCGAAGCGGGCGATCACGTCCTCGTGGATGACCCGCTCCACGAAGGTGCGCCCGTACCGCTTCGAGAGCGAGAAGGCTACCGCGCTCCCGATCAGCACGCCGGTGAGGCTGTACACCGTGCCCGCGAGCGGGCCGAAGAGGAACCCCGCGACCAGCGCGACGACCTGCCCTGGGATCGGGGCGACGATGACTTGGAGGGCCTGAAGGCCGATGAAGACGATGGGGGCGAAGATACCGAACTGGTCGAGCCACGTCCGGAGGGCCTCCGCGTTGGTGAGGAACCCTGCGTAGCGGCTCACGAGGACGTAGAGCCCGACCGCGAGGACCGCGACGCCGACCGCGGCCGCGATCCCTCGCCGGCGGTCCGCCCGCGAGGAGAAGAGTTTCATTCGTGTCGTAGCGGGTGACAGAGGGACTTCAACCTTACCACCCGGCGGATCCTCACGCCAACGGGTCCGCGCTCCAGTAGGCCATCCGCATCGGGACCCCCTCGTCGTCCCGGTGATCCGCGTCACCCGGCAGGAACCGTAGCTCGTCGACCGGCCGGCGGGCGACGACCGCCAGCCCGAGCGCGTCCACGGCGTCGTCGGCGGTGGGGTCCGCCTCCCTCACGGCGTCGGTGGGCTCGTCTGCGAGCCGTCGACAGACCCGACCGAGCGCGGCGCCCGGGTCGTCGAGGTGCCCGTCGAGCGCGCCGAGCCGCTCGCCGACGCCCGGGGCCGTGGTCTTCGAGTGGTCGAGCCGCCGGCCGTTGAGCCCGCGGAAGCACACCTCCGGGTGCGCCTCCATGACCGCCTCGCGCGCCGCCTCGTCCCGCCGGAGGAACGCGTCGACCTCGCCGACCGCCGGCGCGATGTGGTACGACTGTCGGCTGAGCCCCTTGCCGAGGTCGGCCCGGTTCCGCTCGCTCACCGCCTCGTAGTCAGCGCCGTCTCTGGCCGCTTCGCACGCGCCCCGCGAGGGGACGGGGAACACGCTGCTCGGACGCTCGGCGGCCGACCGCGCGGCCGAGTCGACGGCCTCGCGCTTCACCAGCGTCTCGGCGTCGTGGGGGAGACCGATCGGCACGTCGACCAGCAGCCGATCAACGCCGTCGTTCCACAGCGCTTCGAGGTCGCGTTCGAGGCGCGCGTCCGGCCCGCCGGTCCCGTCGAACACGACCGCGAGCCACGCGCCGCCCGCCCAGTCGACGCCCGCGACGGTGTCGGGTGTCATCGATCGATCGCTCGTTCCCGTGCCTATTCAATCGGCCCGGTCCGCGGACCGATCGCTCGGGGCACAGGGCCCTGCGAGGTGCGGTCGAAGCCGCGGCGTGGCCCGCTACGGCGAGACGGGTACGTCGTCTGTCACGGGAACCGCCGGGTCGACGGTCACGTCGAACCGGACGCCGCCGCTCGCGCTGTCGCCGACCGAGATGTCCCACCCGTGGGCGTCGGCGATTCGCTCGACGATAGTCAGCCCGAACCCGGTCCCGTCCGTGGCGGTCGTGTACCCCGCTTCGAACACGCTCTCGCAGTCCGTCTCGTCGAGCCCCGGCCCGTCGTCGGCGACGTAGAACCCGTCGGCGGACGCCCCGATCGTCACGGTCACGGGCGACCCGCAGTGGTCGTCGACGTTGCGGAAGAGATTCTCGAGGAGCCGCCGGATCCGGGAGCGGTCGCCGGAGACGGTGATCTCGTCGTCCACCACGTCGAGCGTGTCGGCCGGACAGCCGAACGGTTTCCAGGCCTCCGCGGCGAGCGCGCCGACGTCGACCGGCTCCGGCTCGGACACCGACTCGCCCTCCTTCGCGAGCGTGAGCAGCTCGCCGATCATCTGCTCCATCCGCTCGTGTTCCCGTTCGAGGGCCTCGAAGTGCGTCGCCTCGCTCTCGGCGCGAGCCATCTCCGCCGCCGTCTTCGCGTTCTGGAGCGGCGTCCGGAGGTCGTGCGACACGATCGACGTGAACTCGTCGAGCCGCTTGTTCTGTCTGATCAGCTCCTCGCGCTGCCGCTGTTCGCGCGTCGCGTCACGGAGGATCCCCACGGACCCGCGGAACTCGTCGTCGAACGGGAGCGCGGCCATGTGGTCGTAACACGGCACCGTCTCGCCGTCTTTCGTGTGGATGTCCACCCGGAACTGCTGCGTCTCCGGCCCCGCGCTGGAGACGATCGTCGCGAGCATGTCGTTCGCCCGCTGGACACCCTCGTCGGTCTTGATCTTGCCCGGCGGGCTGCCGATGATCGCCTCCCTGTCGTAGCCGACGAGGTCGAGGAACGCCTCGTTGACGTACTCGAACTCCGCCTCGGCGTTCACGACGTAGATCGGATAGTCGAGCGCCCGGAGGACCGTCGAGTACCGCTCCGACTCGATCTGGGCGCGGTACTCCGTCGCGGCGTGCTTGACCCGGTTGGCCAGGCGGCGGTGCTGGTCGGGGCCGCCCTTCTGGAGGTACCCGGTCACGCCGGCGTTGATCGCCTGCGCCGCGATCTCTTCGCTGCCCTTCCCCGTGTAGAGGATGAAGGGGAGGTCGGCGTAGTGATCGCGGACGGCGTCGAGCAGTTCGAGTCCGTCCGTCCCGGGCATCTCGTAGTCGCTCACGACGCAGTGGACGGACCGCTCGTCGAGCGTGTCGAGCACCGCGTCCGGACTGGCCACCGTGGTTATTTCGACGTCGCCGAGCTCCCGCTCGATGAAGGATTTGGTCAGGTCGAGAAACGCGGGATCGTCGTCGACATGTAAGACTTCGATCGACGCAGTGGCGGCTTCATTCGGGTTATCGATCGACATTCCAACTACCGATCAAGAGGGGTTCTAAACGGAAAAATATCTGGCTGTAGTGTCTCGTTTCGAGAAGCCGATCGGGGAGCTGTTCGACCGATCGTCCCGGATACCTTATACTTCAGATCACCGGCGACGGGACCGCGATTTCCGCCGTTTCGGCCTCCCCGCTGCGCCCGGGAAACACACGTCTCGGAACGCGGTGGTCGGGTGACATCCGCGGCGGAACACCGCGGCTTCACCGAAGGTAGGTACCCGTCGGTAGTCGGCGGAAAATGCGGGAGAAGTGGGCCGGCACGAATTTGAATCGTGGTTACGGCCACCCGAAGGCCGAAGGATACCAAGCTACCCCACCGGCCCGCACTCGACAGAAGGCCGTTCGTTCTTTTAATCCTTCCGAAAGGGGGGCGATCAAGACGGACCGGAGGGGGGAGGAGTCGATAGAATATCCAGTTCATCGACGCCAGACGCGGGTACCACGAAGCCCCAGTCGCGAGGACTCGATGCGCTCGTTGCGGTCCTCAGTCGCTCGTTTCACTCGCTCCCTGCGGTCCTTACGTCGCGCGTCTTCGTCCTCGCGACTGCCCCTTCGAGTCCCGTCCCGCACCGCAACCGCACCTCACGCCTCCCCAGCCTCGTCAGGCGCGTCCTGCGGGCTCCCTTCAGTCGCCCTCGTCGCGCCTGACTCCCTCGCGCGTCCTGACTCGCGCCCGTCGGGCGCTCGCAGGCACACGCCACCGCTGCCGCGCCATCAGTTATAAACCGTCGTCACCGTCCTCGTCCCCCGAGCCCGCCACCTCGAAGTACCGGCTCCGATGCTTCCGACAACCGGGATTGAACGCGGCGCCGCACGCCGAGCACGTATCGTCGCAGTCGAGGTACTCGCTCGCGGTCATCGTCGTCTCGCAGACGCCACACAGGACCGCCGGATCGTCGAAGCGGTCGCGGGGCCACGGGACCGCCTCGTGGTCGGTCGCGGCGTCGTGGCAGGCGTCGCAGGGGTAGTACGCCTCGCAGCAGCCGAACCGGAGCGCGACCACGTCGACGGGGTCGTCCCAGTGGGCGCAGCGCGTCTCGGGGTCGACGGCCACCCCGCGGAGTGGAACCGCGAACCGGGAGTCCGCGTCGGGCGCGGTCGTGGTCTCTCGGTCGGGCGGCGACGGGTCGCTGCCGGGGGGTGGTGCGGTCATCCGTCCCGCAGTCAGTAGCTGGCGTACCCGTCGGTGTCGAGCCAGTTGTGGACCACCGTGATCGCGTGGTCCGCGTGGAGCAGTTCGGGGCCGACCCGGAGCCGGCGGTCGGCGCGCTCGTCGACCGCAGCCGCCTCGTCCGGCGCGAAGTCGTGGTGGTCCGAGAGCACGAACACCGGATCTTCCGGCGGTTCGGCGTCGATGAGCGTGGCGCCGTCCTCGTGGAGCTGGACGAGCGTCCCGTCCGGGCCGCGGCCGTCCGCGCCGACGAGCCGGTCGAGCGTCGCGTCGAGCCCCATCCGGCGGAGTTCGACGCCCGGAGAGACGTCTGCGGGCATGTGGCCGATCGCCTCGTCTCGCGCGTCGAGCGCGTCGCGGACCCGCGCGGCGACGTTGCGCTCGTCGGGGTGGAGGTGCCGGAGCGCGTCGGAGTCGAAGGAGACGGTGAACTCGTCGGCGATCGCGAGGTGGACCCGGACGGACTCGCGGATGCCGTGCGAGAGGAAGACGCCGGCGCTCACGCACCGGCAGAGGAGGTCGAGCCGGCCGGCCCCGGGGATGTCGGACAGCGATATCGCGTCCGGATCGGTTGGCACGTCGCGGCCGATGACGACGAACTGGCGCATACCGGGCGGTCGCCCCCGATCGTCATAAGCCGTCCGACCCAACCGCCGCCGTGAGCCGCACTGGACTGTGCCAGATCTGCGAGGCGGCTACCGCGAGCCGCGCCTGCGACCGCTGCGGCCGCGCCGTCTGCGACGACCACTGGGACGAGACGGCCCGAGCCTGTACCGCCTGCGTCGCCGGGCGGCGCTAACGCGCCGCGACGCGACGGCTCAGCGGTGCCGGTTCAGCCGCTTCTTGAGTCGCTTCGCCGCGTCGCCCGCGGCGCCGAAGTACGTCGCCTCGTCGCCGGGCCGGCTCGACTCCTCGCCTGCGAAGATGATCCCGCGCGAGGAGTTCACGAGCCCGACGTCGACCGGGAGGTCCGGGCGCTCGGCGAGCCCGTGTTCGACCGCGGCCTCGGGGTCGCCCCCCTGCGCGCCGACGCCGGGAACGAGGAACGGGATCTCGGGGACGATCTCGCGGACCGTCTCCAGCTCCTCGGGCGTCGTCGCCCCCACGACGAGTCCGACGTTGTCGTTCGCGTTCCACACGTCCGCGAGCGCCGCGACGCGCTCGTACAGCGGCTCGCCGGAGGCGAGTTCGAGATCCTGGAGGTCCGCGCCGCCGGGGTTCGAGGTGCGACAGAGCGCGAACACGCCCTTGTCCGCGCGGTCGAGGAACGGCTGGAGCGAGTCGCGCCCGAGGTAGGGGTTCACCGTGATCGCGTCGACGTGGTCGAGCACCTCGGCGTACCGCCGCGCCGTGTTGCCGATGTCGCCGCGCTTCGCGTCGAGCAGGACGGGGACGCCCTTCCCCTCGGCGTACGCCGCGGTCTCGCGCAGCGCGCGCCAGCCGTCCGGATCCTCGTAGAACGCGGCGTTCGGCTTGTAGCAGGCGGCGTGCTCGTGGGTGGCGTCGATGATCCGGCGGTTGAACGCCCACCGCGGTAGATCGGCGTCGGCCACGGCGTCGGGGAGCCGGCTCGGGTCGGGGTCGAGCCCGACCGAGACGACGCTGTCGACGGCCTCGATCCGGTCCGCGAGCGCCTCGAAGAAGTCCATACGCGCCCTGTGTCGGCGGGCGAACTAATCGTTGCGTTCCGCGGTCGCTCACGCGTCTCCCGGTCGGGGACGCCTCAACAGGAGCAGTAGTACTCGCGGTCGACGAACTCGGTCTCTAGCAGCTTCGCGGCCGGATCGGGGTCCGAGGGGCGGTAGACGCCCGCCGTCAGGTCGCCCTCGCGCTCGAACGCGCCGGAGACGAGCCGCCGCCAGTCGGCGGCCGACAGCTGGTCCCAGAACGCGTCGTCGCCCGCGAGCAGCGAGAGGTAGTCGCGAAGGTACACCCACCGCATCGGCTCGATTCCGGACGACTCGTAGGTCGCGTCGGTGACCGCCGCGTAGGCGGCCATCGGGAGGTTCGCGCCCGCGGCGACGGGCATCCCGATCCACTTCCACGGCCGGGTGTTGACGTCGAGCAGCAGGTACTCCTCGCGGTCGGCGTCGTAGACGAACTCCGCCTCGCTGATCCCGTGGTAGCCCGCGTCATCGAGGACGGCGAGCGCGTGCTCCCGGATCGCCGGCTCGTTCGCGGTCTCGACGAGACAGGAGGTGCCGAAGTTTCGCGGGTACCGGACCGCCGCGTTGCCGACCACCGCGAGCGCGTCGTCGCTCCCGGACGGGGGGACGTAGGAGGCCAGCGAGTGGTCCCGTCCCGTCGCGATGTCGACGCGCTTCTGGGCCATCACCGCGATGCCCTCGTCGGCCGCGGCCGCGACGACGTCCGCGAACTCCTCGCGGTCCGCGACCTCAATCACGTTGGTGCCGAACGCCTCCTCGAAGTCGCGCTTGAGTTCGGGTTTCACCACCAGCGGGAAGCCGAGCGCCGCCGCGGCCTCGTCGACGGTGGCGTCCGCCTCGCGGATCCCGCTCGCCGCGGTCGCTTCGAGCCGGTACGTCTCCGGGTAGGGCACGCCGAGTTCCTCGCAGGTCGCGTACAGCTCGGACTTGTTCAGCACGTCGTCGAGCGTCTCGCTCCCGGCGAACGGAAGCCGGACGCCATCGGGGTCTGCCTCGGCGTACGACAGCGCCCACTCGTCCATGCAGCCGAACGCGACGGCCTCGGTGCCCGCCGCGTCGACGATCGCCTCCACGTCCTCGCGGAACCCGTCGAGGTCGTCGAGCGGGTACGTCACCGCCCCCGCGTAGTCGACCGCGTCAGAGGGGGGCGCGAGGCCGTCGTGTGCGACGGTCTCGGCCTCGGTGTCGGCGCCGTCGCCCGCGCGGTCGAGCGCGATGACGGGCACGTCGTGGGCGTCGAGGGCGCGCGCGACCCCGAGCCCGGTGATGTGCGCGTTGCTCACGAGCGCCGGCGGTCGGTCGAACTCGGCGGTCGCGAGCGCGTCGATCAGTCCCTCCGTGGACCGGAACCGGTCAGCCATACCTCGTCTCGTCGGTCGACGCATAAAAGCGCCCGACGTACCGGCTCGGTGTGCCCGTATCGGTGACGGGTGCGACGGGGCCGTCGGCGACGGGGCGATGCCCGGCTCGCGCGGGCGACGCGAGCGGCTTTTCAGGCCGCGTCACCTCCGGATAGGTATGACCGAAACCGAGGACGACGACGCCGACGCGGCCGACGAACTCCCCGGCCGAGTCCGGCGCGCGTTCGGCGACCACGGCTCGTTCGAGCGCGACGGCGACGGCTGGGTGTCGACGACGACTGCGTTCGACGGGCGCGTCCGGGCCGAGCCGGCCGGCGAGGGGCGCATCCGGTTCACCGTTACCGTTCGCGTGCCAATGCTTTCCGCCGCCACCGCTGACGAGGTCGCGGACGTGGTCGAGGACGGCTGGGTCGACACGTTCGAGCGCCGCGCCGTCGATGTCGGCGGCGTCACCCGCAAGGATCGGGATTTCGATCCGGCCGTCGAGCGCGACGACGACGAGATCGCGATCACCTACGCGCTCTCGGACATCAACGAGCGGCGGGGCGTCGACGACGCGGGCGCCCTGATCGACTTCGTCGAGGGCACGTACGTCCAAGGCGTGATCCCGGGCTACGAGTACACGGCACCCGTCTCGGACCTGCTCTCGGCCGCGCGACAGCAGGGCGGCGGCGGGCCCGTCTGAGGTCGATAGGGGGAAGTGTCGGGGGATCGTACGGCGACCATGCTCGCGCTGTTCGGGTTCGGCAGCCTCCTCGCGTTGGTCGCGTTCCACACGTTCCTCGCCGGGGTCGCGACCCGGTTCTTCCGGATTCAGCTTTCGACGTCGTGGGGGTCGATCCTGTACACGCTCGTGTTGACACCGATCCTGCTGCTCGTCTCGACGCTCGTCTTCACCGGCGCGCTCGGCGTCGGGACCGGGATCAACGTCGGGAGCTCGACGATCCTGCTGGCGCTTCTGATCGCGCTCCCGATGGCGCTCGGCGCCGCCATCGACTACCTCTACCTCACGCCGCCCGACGAGTACGAACTCCCGGACACGCGCTGAGAGGGCTCGACCGCGACGCCGTCAGCGGTCGACGAGCCCGGCCACGACCTCCTCGACCCGAGCGACCACGTCCTCGGGCGCCCGCGTCGCGTCGACCCGGTGGAACCGCCCGGGCTCGGCGTCGATCAGGCGCTCGTAGTTGTCGCGCACGGCCGCGAGGTAGCCGTCGCGCTCGAACTTGTCGGTTCGCCCGGCGCGCTCGGCCGCCGTCTCGGGGTCCAGATCGAGGTAGATCGTCGCGTCCGGCGGGTGCGAGAACGCGGCGTGGATCCCGCGGACGTACTCCAGCGGCCGCTTGATATCCGCGTCGGTCCGTGCGAGCGTCGCCCCCTGATAGGCGAACCGCGAGTCCGAGTACCGGTCGGAGACGACCAGGTCGCCGTCCGCGAGCGCCGGTCGAACTGTCTCCGAGAGGTGGTTCGCGTGGTCGGCGGTGTAGAGGAACAGCTCCGCGAGCGGGTCGGCCTCCGAGTCGCCCATCGATCGGGCCACCGCCTCTCCGTACCAGCTGTCGGTCGGTTCGCGGGTGAACGTCGCGTCGGGGTACACGTCCTGGAGCGCCTCCCAGACCGTCGTCTTGCCGCTCCCGTCGAGCCCCTCCAGCGTGATCAGCATGGTGGCGTTCCGCCGCGGCGAGGAATAAACGGCGCGGGTCCGGTCCAGGGACCGGCCCTTCTCCCTCGCGTGCGGCGTTCGCATGCCTTTTTAGTGACCCCTCCGCGAACGGCCGACATGAACGTGGACTCACGCACCGCCGTCGGCTCACCGGCTCGCCGCGGGCCCGGGAGGCGCGAATGGTAGCCGTCGCCGTCTCACTCTCGCGGATCGCGGCCGCGCTGTTTCTGGTCGTCCTGAACGGCTTCTTCGTCGCCTCGGAGTTCGCGTTCGTCAGGATCCGTGCCACCTCGGTCGAACAGCTGGTCGAGGAGGGGCAGGCGGGCGCGGAGACGCTCGGGGAGGTGATGACGAACCTCGACGACTACCTCGCGGCGACCCAGCTCGGGATCACGCTCGCGTCGCTCGGTCTCGGGTGGATCGGCGAGCCGGCGGTCGCGGCGCTCATCCAGCCGGTCCTCGGCCCGCTCCTGCCGGAGGGGTTGGTCCACCTCGTCGCGTTCGCGGTCGGGTTCTCGTTCATCACCTTCCTCCACGTCGTCTTCGGCGAACTGGCGCCGAAGACGATCGCGATCGCGCAGGCGGAGCGGATCTCGCTGTTGCTCGCGCCGCCGATGAAGCTGGCGTACCTGATCTTCTCGCCCGGCATCGCGGTGTTCAACGGCACCGCGAACGCCTTCACGAGCCTGATCGGGGTCCCGCCCGCCTCCGAGAGCGACGAGACCCTCGAAGAGCGCGAGATCCGTCGCGTGCTGGCCCGCGCCGGCGAGGCCGGGCACGTCGACGAGTCCGAGGTGGCGATGATCGAGGGGGTCTTCGAGCTCGACGACACCGCGGCCCGCGAGCTGATGGTTCCGCGTCCCGACGTGGTCTCGCTGCCGGCGGACGCGTCGCTGGCGGCGATTCGCGAGACGATCTTTGAGGCCGGCCACACGCGGTATCCCGTCGTCGACCGCGACGACGCCGACCGCGTCGTCGGCTTCGTGGACGCGAAGGACGTGCTGCGCGCGACCGCCGAGGGCGACGACGGCGCCACCGCGGGCGGCCTCGCCCGAGAGATCCTCGTCGTCCCGGAGACGACGAGCGCGAGCGACCTCCTCGTCCAGTTCCGCGACGAGCGCCGACAGGTGGCGGCGGTGATCGACGAGTGGGGCGCCTTCGAGGGGATCGCGACGGTCGAAGACGTCGCCGAGGCGCTCGTCGGCGACCTCCGCGACGAGTTCGACGTGGCCGACGACCGCCACACGATCCGGCGGACCGGTGACGGGGCGCACGAGGCCGACGGGTCGGTCGCCCTCTCCGACGTCAACGACGCGCTGGGGACCGACCTCAGCGGCGACGGCTACGAGACGCTCGGCGGGTTCGTCCTCGACCGGATCGGGCGCTCGCCCGAAATCGGCGACGTCGCCGCAGCGGCGGGATTCTCCTTCGAAGTCACCGCCGTCGACGGCGCGCGCATCTCGACGGTCCGGGTGGAGCGACGCGACGATGAGGAGGATGCGGACGCCGCGACCGGCGCGGACCCGGACGACGACGCCGCGTAACGACGTGACACACGCCGCAGGGCGACGCGACACACGCCGCGAGACGGCGTTCCGGGAACGGCCGAGACGACGCGAGCGTTTTTCACGCGCGGCCGCGACCATGGCCGTATGTTCGAACGGATCTGCGTGCCCACCGACGGCAGCGACGCGGCCGCGGCGGCCTTCGACCACATCCTCGCGATCGCCGCCGACCACGGCGCGACGGTCCAGGTGCTCCACGTCGCGGACACCACCCGCGACAGCGTGACGCGGATCGGCGGCGACGTGGTCGACGTGTTAGAGCGTGAGGGGGAATCGATTGTCGAGGAGGCGGCCGCCCGCGCCGCCGACCGCGGCGTCGACGCGGAGACGGCGGTCCGGCAGGGTGGGGTCCCGGAGACGGTCACCGCGTACGCCGAGGAGGTCGACGCCGACCTCGTCGCGATGTCGACGCGGGGGCGGCAGGGGGTCGAACACCTCGTCGGGAGTACCACCGAGCGCGTCGTCCGCCAGTCGCCGGTACCGGTGTTGGCCCTCCGTCCGGGCGACGAAACGGTCCCGTACCCGTACGAGGACATTCTGGTGCCGACCGACGGGAGCCCCGCAGCGACCGCCGCGCTCGACCGAGCCCTGCCGGTCGCGGAGCGAGCGGGCGCGACCGTCCACGTCCTCTCGGTCGTCGACACCGGCGACGTGGGCATCGGAGACCACGTCGACACCCTCTCCGAGTACGCCGACGACGCGGTCGCCGAGGGCGTCGAGCGCGTCGAGGCCGCCGGACTGGACGCGGTCGGCGCGGTCGAGGTCGCCACCTCCGCCGCCCGCGGGATCCGGGCGTACGTCGACGACCCCGGGGTCGACCTCGTGGCGATGGGGACCCACGGCCGGACCGGCGTGGGGCAATACCTGCTGGGGAGCGTCGCCGAACGGACCCTGCGGAGCGCGCCCGTTCCGGTGTTGACGGTCCCGGTTCCCGACGAGGACTGATCCGGGCGCTCGGGTCCGTTTCGGTCGCCTCTGCGCCGGATTTCGGGGGCGCGTCTGACGCCGCGGTAGGTTTACGGGCCTTCCACGCGATACAGATCGCATGAAAGTGTTGGTAGCCGGGGGGACCGGCTTTATCGGCTCGCACCTCTGTCGCGCGCTCGCGGACGACGGTCACGCGGTGACCGCGCTCTCTCGCTCGCCCGACGGGACGGCGGACGGGGTGACGGGCGCCAGCGGAGACGTGACCGACTACGACTCGATCGCGTCGACCGTCGACGGCCACGACGCGGTCGTGAACTTGGTCGCGCTCTCGCCCCTGTTCGAACCCGAGGGCGGCAACCGTATGCACGACCGGATCCACCGCGGCGGCACGGAGAACCTCGTCCGCGCCGCCGAGGACGGCGGCGTCGACGGGTTCGTCCAGCTGAGCGCGCTCGGCGCGAACCCGAACGGCGATACGGCCTACATCCGCGCCAAGGGCGAGGCGGAGGAAATCGTCCGCGACAGCGACCTCGACTGGACAATCTTCCGCCCCTCCGTCGTCTTCGGCGAGGGCGGCGAGTTCGTCTCGTTCACCAAGCGCCTGAAGGGGATGTTCGCGCCGGGCGTCCCGCTGTACCCCCTCCCGGGCGGCGGGAAGACCCGGTTCCAGCCGATCCACGTGGAGGACCTCGTCCCGATGATCGCCGCCGCGGTGACCGACGACGAGCACGTCGGCGAGACCTACGAGATCGGCGGCCCGGAGGTGCTCACGCTCCGGCAGGTCACGGACCTCGTCTACGACGCCGAAAAGAAGGGCGTCACGATCGTCCCGCTCCCCATGCCGCTCGCGAAGGTCGGGCTCTCCGTGTTGGGCGCGGTCCCCGGGTTCCCGATGGGGCCGGACCAGTATCGGTCGCTGAAGTTCGACAACACGACCGCCGACAGCGACGTCGGCGCGTTCGGCGTCGACGCCGCGGACCTGACCACGCTCGGGGAGCACCTCGGGGTCAGATGACGCGGAGCGCGAACATGTCAACTGTCATAATCTCAACGCTGGTAACGCCAACCGAAGGCTTATATACGAGATCACGCTCTGTTCAGTTCAAACGCGGAGGGAGCACACGATGAAACTCGCAATGATCGGATTCGGCCAGGCGGGAGGTAAAGTAGTTGACAAGTTCTTGGAGTACGACAAGCGGACGGGCTCCGAGATCGTTCGAGCGGCCGCCGCCGTCAACACGGCGAAGGCGGACCTCATGGGGCTCGAACACATCTCCGAGGACCAGCGCGTCCTCATCGGCCAGTCGCGCGTGAAGGGCCACGGCGTCGGCGCGGACAACGAGCTCGGCGCGGAGATCGCGGAGGAGGACATCGACGAGGTTCAGGGCGCGATCGACTCGATCCCGGTCCACGAGGTCGACGCGTTCCTCGTCGTCGCCGGTCTCGGCGGCGGGACGGGCTCCGGCGGCGCACCGGTGCTCGCGAAGCACCTCAAGCGGATCTACACCGAGCCCGTCTACGGGCTCGGCATCCTGCCGGGCAGCGACGAGGGTGGTATCTACACCCTCAACGCGGCCCGGTCGTTCCAGACGTTCGTCCGCGAGGTGGACAACCTCATGGTGTTCGACAACGACGCCTGGCGGAAGACGGGCGAGTCCGTTCAGGGCGGCTACGAGGAGATCAACGAGGAGATCGTCCGTCGGTTCGGCATCCTCTTCGGCGCCGGCGAGATCCAGCAGGGCCAGGAGGTCGCCGAGAGCGTTGTCGACTCCTCCGAGATCATCAACACGCTCTCGGGCGGCGGCGTCTCCACGGTCGGCTACGCGGAGGAGGAGGTCGAGGAGCGCTCCTCGGGCGGCCTGCTCTCGCGGCTGCGCGACGACGGCGACGACGACGAGCTCGACAGCGCGCACACCACGAACCGGATCACCAGCCTCGTCCGCAAGGCGGCGCTCGGCCGGCTCACGCTCCCCTGCGAGATCGAGGGCGCGGAGCGCGCGCTGCTCGTGCTCGCGGGTCCGCCCGAGTACCTCAACCGGAAGGGCATCGAGCGCGGGCGGAAGTGGCTCGAAGAGCAGACCGGTTCGATGGAGGTCCGCGGCGGGGACTACCCGTACCGCGGCGCCGGCTTCGTCGCGACCGTCATCCTGCTCGCGGGGGTCACGAACGTCCCGCGGATCAAGGAGCTCCAGCAGGTCGCCATCGAGGCGCAGGACAACTTAGACGAGATCCGCGAGGAGAGCGACGACAACCTCGACGAGCTCGTCAGCGACGACAGCGACGAGCTGGAATCCCTGTTCTGAGGCGCGCCGCTCCCCGCGATGGAGGTCATCGTTCCCTTTTCGACCGACCGCCCGAAGTCGCGGCTCTCTAGCGTTCTTGCCCCCGAGGAGCGCGTGGCATTTGCGCGGGCGATGCTCGACGACGTGCTCGACGCCGTCGCCGCCGCCGGCGGTGAGCCGCGCGTGCTGGCGACCGACGCGGTCGACCTCGACCGGCCGGTCACCGTCGACGACCGCCCGCTGACGGACGCGGTCAACGGGGCGCTCGACACGCGACTGGGAGCCGACGACGAGTCCGACGGCCCGCCCGAGCCAACCGCCGTCGTGATGGCGGACCTCGCGCTCGCCACGCCGGCGACGCTCGACCGGCTCTTCGCGGCCGGCCGCGACGCCGACGTGGCCGTCGCCCCGGGTCGCGGCGGCGGCACGAACGCGTTCGTCGCCTCCCACCCCGAGTTCCGCGTGGACTACCACGGCGCGTCGTACCTCGACCACCGCGAGATCGCGGCCGCGGTCGGCGCGGCGTTCGAGACGGTCGATTCGCACCGGCTCGGCACCGACGTCGACGAGCCGGCCGATCTCGCGGAGGTCCTGATCCACGGCGAGGGGCGCGCGGCGACGTGGCTCCGCGAGGCCGGCTTCGCGCTCGACGCGTCCGAGGGTCGCGTGAGCGTCGTCCGAGAGTGAGCGCCGTCGAAATTGGTCGTGCGACCGAAGGGGGCGCCAACGTAACCACTCGCGGTGTCGCCGGGGGATCCGCAACCGCGATCCTTTTTAAACATCGACCGCGAGTGACGCCCGTGTTCGCCGGGGCCGACGAGTACGGGGTCGATGTCGCGGTCGACGAGCGGGCGGTCGAGCGACTGCTCTCCGTCAGCCCGGGCGACGTCGACGCGGCCGACCGGCTCACCTTCGCGCGCAACGTCTTCATTCCCCTCACCACCGCGTGTCGGTACACCTGTACGTACTGTACCTACTACGACGCGCCCGGGGAGGCGTCGCTGCTGTCGCCCGAGGAGGTGCGCGAGCAGTGCCGCGTCGGCGCCGACGCGGGCTGTACGGAGGCGCTGTTTACCTTCGGCGACGAGCCGGACGACCGGTACACCGAGGTCCACGAGACGCTCGCCGAGTGGGGGTTCGACTCGATCCACGAGTACCTCCACCGGGCCTGCGAGATCGCCTTGGAGGAGGGGCTGCTCCCGCACTCGAACCCCGGCGACCTGACGGAGTCGCAGTTCGCCGCCCTCCGCGAGGTGAACGCGTCCATGGGCGTCATGCTGGAGACGACCGCCGACGTGGACGCGCACAGCGGCGGGCGACGGAAGACGCCCGGCCAGCGGCTCAACACGATCCGCGCTGCGGGTCGACAGAGGGTCCCGTTCACGACCGGCATCTTGGTCGGGATCGGCGAGGACTGGCGCGACCGTGCCGAGAGCCTGCTCGCGATCCGTAAGCTCCACGAGCGACACGGCCACGTCCAGGAGGTGATAGTACAGAACGTCGTCCCCAACGAGCGTTCGGACTTCCCGAAGCCCGACCTCGCGACGATGCGCCGCGTCGTCGCGATGGCGCGCGCGGCGCTCCCGCCGGAGGTGTCCGTTCAGGTACCGCCGAACCTCTCGCCGGCGGCGGACCTCGTCGACTGCGGGATCGACGACCTCGGCGGCGTCTCGCCGGTGACGGACGACTACATCAACCCGGCGTACGAGTGGCCCGACCTCCGCGGGCTCGAGGCGGTCGCCGACGCCGGCGGCGTCCCGCTCCGCGAGCGGCTCCCGACGTACGCCCGCTACCTCCCGGACGACGTTCGCCCCGCGGGCGTCGAGCCGGCGCCCGAACCGGACGGTCGCGAGGCGTGGATCCCGCCCGCGGTCCGCGAGCGGATCGCGGCGGACGACGTCCACGGTCGACGGCTGCGCGCGGTCGCCCGCGGCGACGGACCGCTCGCGGTACGGAGCGACTGACGCGGTCTCCCGCCGGCGACCGCTGCCCCGTGCGAGCGACCGGTTTCCCACGCGGCCGTCCGTCCACCGGACGTAAACAACCGCGCCGCCAGTAGCTTCTTTATATATCCTCGTGAAAGGGCGGGTGATGCTTCTCTTACAGCTCGACGCGGTCACAACCGCGGTCGACGTCGCGGCGATAGCGACCTCGGTGGTCGGGTTCGTCGCCGGGTTCCTGGCCGTGCTGCTGCTCGGCAAGTACGTCGTCATTCCGGGGCTCCGACGGATCGTCAGGTCGCGCGGCTTCGACGAGGCGGTTGTGAGCCTCGGGACGAACGTGCTCAACGCCGTGGTCTGGGTGGCGGCGATCGCCATCGGCTTCGCCGTCGCCGGCTACGGCGGCTTCCTCTCGGCGTTCGCGGTGTTCGGCGGCGCCATCGCGCTCGCGGTCGGCTTCGCGGCGCAGGACCTCCTCGGCAACTTCGTCGCCGGCGTGTTCATCCTGAAGGACAAGCCGTTCGAGGTCGGCGACTGGATACAGTGGGGCGACATGTCCGGCCGCGTCGAGGAGATCGATCTCCGCGTCTCGCGGGTCCGGACCTTCGACAACGAACTGGTCACCGTCCCGAACGGTGATCTCGCGAACAGCGCGGTGACGAACCCCGTCGCCTACGACACGCTCCGCCAGAAGTTCGTCTTCGGGATCGGCTACGACGACGACATCGAGACGGCGACCGACATCATCGTCGAGAAGGCCGAGGCCCACGAGGAGATCCTCGACGACCCGGGCGTCTCAGTCCGGCTCGTCGAGCTCGGCGACTCCGCCGTCGGGCTCCAGTCGCGCTGGTGGATCGCGGACCCCGACCGCGGCGACTTCGTCCGCGTGCGCTCCGAGTACGTCACCGCGGTGAAGGAGGCGTTCGACGACGCCGGGATTGACATGCCGTACGTCCACCGGCAGCTCACCGGCAGCGTCGAAGTGATCGAGGACGTCGCCGACGAGTAGGCTCCCGATCCGCCCGCGGCCCTATCCGACCTCTTCCTCCACCTCGCCCGCGTCGGGGCGGTACTGCCGGCTGACGGCCTGCCACCGGTTCGACCGGAACCGGTAGCCGTTCAGTCCGGCGGGGACGAGCTTCTCCGCGACCAGCGCCGCGTAGAGGCCGCCGACGCCGAGCGGCGTGACGAGCCCGACCAGCGCGACGGGAAGCGCGAAGACGTACAGTCCCACCATCGACGCGAGGAAGGGCCAGCGCGTGTCGCCCGCGCCGCGGAGCGACCCCGTGATCGAGCCGTCGACGCCGAGTGGCACCGCGCTCACCGCGGCGGCGACGATGAACGCCGCGGTCGCGCTCACCGCGGCCGGATCGTCGACGAACACGCCGGCGATCGGGCCGGCGGCGGCGATCACCGCGGCCGACGCGAGGACGTAGACGACCGCCGACAGCGCGATCACGTCGCGGCCGTACGCGGTCGCGAGCGACTCCTCGCCCGCGCCGAGCCGCTGGCCGACGAGCGTGCTCGCGGCGATCGAGAACCCCCAGCTGAAGCTGCCGAGCAGCGCTCTGACCCGGCGGCCGACCTCCAGTGCGGCGACCGTCGCGGAGCCGAACGACGACGCGATCCACAGGAGCGGGAAGACCACGATCCCCTCGGCGACGCGCCGCGCGATGAGCGGCGCGGAGACGCGGAGCAGCTGCCGGGTCAGTCCGCGGTCGAACCACGGCCCGGAGCGCCCGACCGGGACCGGCGAGGCGCCGCGGCCGAAGTACGACCGCCCGGACATCCCCCACGCGAGGACGAGCCCGACGGCGGCGATGGAGACCGCGGTACCGAGCCCGGCGCCGAACACGCCCATGCCGGCCCCGAGGACGAGCCACGTCGTGAGGAGGACGTTCAACAGCGCGCCGCCGGCTCGCGCGACCATCGGAGTGACCGTGTCGCCGACGCCGGCGTACGTCCGGCTCGCGATCATGTTGAAGAACTCGAAGGCGAGCGCGGGCGCCGTGACGACGAGGTAGGTCGTCCCGGCGGACAGCGCCGCGCCGTCGCCGCCCACGAGCGCGACCAGTCGCTCCGCGCCGAGGACGTACCCCGCGACGATCGGCGCGACGAGCAGCGCGGCCACGATCAGCGACTGCTTGACGACGAGCCCCGCCCGCCCGCGCTCGTCGCCGCCGTAGTTCTGCGAGACGAGCGAGACGGTGCCGCCGGCGAGCCCGATGGAGACGAACTTCGCGAGCTGCCAGAACGCGAACGCGTACCCGAGCCCGGCGACCGCGGAGACGCCGACCGCGTAGCCGATCACTGCGAGGTCGACGGTGTTCTTCGACATGATCGCGAACCCAGTCACGATCCGGGGCCACGCGAGCCCCATCGTCTCGTCGAGCCGCGACCGGTCGATGACGCCGGCCCGGTCGAGCGCGCCCGCCACCGCCTCCGCGACGCGAGCGACGATCCGCCGGAGCCGGGAGAACATGGAACTATCGTAGGGGCCGGGCGGGTTTGTGTCTGTCCGTCGCGGGTGGGGACGCGGTCGGAGCGCAACCGTTTTCACCGACTCGCGGCCGATGATTACGCATGAATATCACTAAGTGGCGAACATACCTCGTCACCGCGGTGAGCCGGTCCGCGGGGCGGTCGACCCCCGAGGTCGTCGCGGCCGCGCTCGCCGGCGGCGTCGATGTCGTCCAGCTCAGAGACAAGGCGGCCACCGACCGCGAGCGGTACGAGACGGGGCTCCGGCTCCGGGAGCTGACCGCGGCGGCCGGCGTCCCCCTGCTCGTGAACGACCGGATCGACCTCGCCGCCGCGATAGACGCGGACGGGGTTCACCTCGGGCAGACGGACCTCCCGGTGTCGGTCGCCCGCGAGCGGCTGGGAGAAGGCGCCGTCGTCGGCGTGTCGGCCTCGACGGTGGAGCAGGCGCGCGAGGCCGAGGCCGCTGGGGCCGACTACCTTGGCGTCGGCGCCGTCTACGGCACCGACTCGAAGGACGTCTCCGGCGACCGCGACGGGATCGGGACGGAGCGGATCGCCGCGGTCGCCGACGCGGTCGACCTCCCGGTGATCGGGATCGGCGGCGTCGACGCGGGGAACGCCGCGCCGGTGGTCGAGGCGGGGGCGACCGGCGTGGCGGCGCTGTCGGCTATCACGGCCGCCGAGGACCCGGAAGCGGCGACCGCGGCGCTGCGGGCGGCGGTCACGGAGTGAGTCGGCCCGCTCAGTCCTCGCGCTCGAACTCGGGCGCGAACAGCCGCGCGGACATGGGGGCGGGGTCGCCCTCGGTGACGTTGTACGCGGAGAAGTCTGTCACGCCCGCCTCGCGGAGCAGGTCCTCGTCGTAGAAGCTGTTGCCCGTACACTCAGCGGGGTCGCGCGCGAGGATCTCGAGGACGGCGTCGGAGACGACCTCGGGGGTGCGCCAGTCGTCCTCCGTCCCGAGCCCGAAGTAGCGCGTCGCGCGGGTGTCGATCGTCGTCACCGGCCAGAAGGTGTTACAGCCCACGTCGTCGCTCGCCAGCTCCTCGGCGAGCGAGAGCGTGATGAACGACATGCCGAGCTTCGACCACGCGTACGGCGCCTTCCCCGGTGAGCGGTCGGTCACGATCGGCGGCGAGTTCGACAGCAGCCACGCCTCGTCGAGCCCCGCGAGGTGGTCGGCGAACGCGTGCGCAACGAGGTGGGTCCCGCGGACGTTCACGTCGGTCAGGAGGTCGAACCGGTCGGCCGGGAGGTCCGCGACGTTCGCCAGCTGGATCGCGCTCGCGTTGTTGATGACGATGTCGACCTCGCCGAAGCGGTCGATCGCCTCCTCGACGACCGCCTCGACGCGGTCCTCGTCGCGGAGGTCGAGTTCGAGCGCGAGCGCCTCCGGCCCGCGCTCGCGCACCTCCCGGGCCGTCTGCTCGATCGACCCCGCCAGCTCGGAGTCGTCGTCGTCCGTCGTCTTGCCGGTCGAGACGACGTTACAGCCGCGGTCAGCGAGCGCGAGCGCGATCTGTTTGCCGATGCCGCGCGTCGTTCCGGTGATGAACGCCGTCGAGTCCGAGAGATCGGGGTCCGCGAGTGCCATACCCCCCGTTCGACCGACCGCGTGTTAAACCACGGCGTAATCGGTCCCGCCCGCCGACACCAGTCGACCGCCGGCGTCAGTCGAACGCCGCGTCGCTAATGCCCGAACCGCGCCTCGCTAGTCGTCCAGCGAGGCGACGGCGGTGCGCTCCGCGCCGATCCGACGGTCGAGGAAGTCGTCGAGCAGTTCCAGCGAGCGGATCTTCTGGTCGATGTCGCCCGAGCCGTGGCCCTCCTCGCCGAGCTCCTCGTACTCGTAGTCGTCGCCCTCCTCGAAGCCGGCCTCGTCGAGCGCGTCGCGGAGGATCCGCGCCTGCGAGACGGGCACCCGCGGGTCGTTGACACCGTGGACGATTAGGAGGGGCGCGCCGACGTTCTCGACGTAGTTCACCGGGCTGCGCTCCCGGTAGGTCGCCTCGTTCTCGTCCGGCTCGCCGAGGTTCTTCACCATGAGCTCCGTCCGGAAGTGGGGCATGGTGTTCTCGTACATGTCGAACAGGTCGCTCACGCCGACCCACGCGATCCCGGCGGCGTACAGGTCCGGGTACTGGACCATCTGCCAGTTGGCGGAGTAGCCGCCGTAGGAGCCGCCGTAGACGGCGACGCGGTCCTCGTCGAGCCAATCGTACTCGTCGAGGACGTGCTCGGCGCCCGTCGCCACGTCGCCCTGCTCGGCGCCGCCCCAGTCGTCGTACAGCTCCTCGACGAACTCGCGGCCGCGCCCCGTGGAGCCGCGGTAGTTCACCTGAAGCACGGAGTAGCCGCGCGAGAGCAGGAACTGGACGCGGTAGCTGAACCGCCGCATGTCGTGGTGTCGCGGCCCCCCGTGCGGATTGACGACCAGTGGCGAGGGTCGGCGACCGGAGTCGAACAGCAGCCCCTCGATCTCGAACTCCTCGTAGGGGTCGTGGTCGACCGCCCGCGCCGGCGTCTCGGGGACCCCGTCGGAGACGAACGAGACCGTCTCGGGCTCGACGAAGTCGTCGGGGTCGAACGGGCCGTACTCCGCGTCGAACACCGTCTCGGCGTCGTCGGTGGCGAGATCGTACGCCACCAGCTCCGGCCGCCGGCTCGACGTGGTCCGGTACGCGAGGAGGCGGTCGTCGGCCAGCCGGCCCTCAGTGACGCTCGCGACGCCCGCGGGGAAGTCGAGTTCTTCGCTCTCGCCCGTGTCGGCGTCGTAGACGACCGGCACCGTCACCGCCCCGCGCGTCCGGCTCACGACGAACCGGTCGCCGCCCTCGAGGAAGTGGCTCGGCGACTCCTCGAACTCGCCCTCGCCGAACCACGTCACCGTCGCGTCCTCGACGCCGTCGGCGAGGTCGACGATCCCGGCCCGCCCGAGGTCGGTGGTGTTGTCGACGACGAGCAGGCGGTCACCGTCAGGACCCCAGTCCGCCGGCGCGGCCTCGGCGCCGACATCGCCGATCTCCAGGTTCACGGCGTTCGACCCGTCGCCGTCGGCGACGTACACGTCGCTGTTCTCGTAGGCGTCGGTCTCGTTCGTGGTGTACGCGATCCGGTCGCCGTCGGGGGAGAGTTCGCCGGCTGCGACCGCACGCTCGTAGTCGGTGAGCTTCGTCGTCTCGGCGGTCGACACGTCGTGGCGGTAGAGGTTCATCTGCCCGTCGCGGCTGGAGCCGAGCAGGAGCGTCTCGCCGTCCTCGCCCACGTCGTGGAGCCGGATCTGGCCGTCCATCTCGACGACGGGCTCGCTCTCGCCGTCGAGCGACATCGCCCACACGTCGTGCTGCTCGTCGCCGCCCTCGTCGCGGTGATAGAAGAGCCGGTCGCCGCTCGGGTCCCACTCGAAGCCGGCGCGGACGGAGCGCGGCACGTCGCCGTCGCTGAGCTGCTCCAACGAGCCGTCGGCGGGGTTGAGGAGGTGAAGCTCGTTGCGGCCGGTGACGTCGTAGTAGAGGGCGACCGTCTCGCCGTCCGGGGACACGCGCGGGCTCGCGATCGTCGGCAGCGAGGCGAGTTCGCGCAGTACGTCGGTCTCGTCTGTGTCAGACATCCGTGAAGTAACGGTGGCGGAACCCTATTCAACGTTTCCCGTCCCCGAGCCCGCGCCGCGTCCGAGCCCGGCCGACAGGCCCATGCGACGGGAACTCGTAACGGAGCTAACCCATGGCTCCCGGCGAGGACGCGCCGCTTCCGAGGGCTCCCGGCCCGGATGCGGTTCGGTCGATCTCTCGGTCCGACGACGCTCCCGACGAGCCGGGCACCGTCGTCTGGCACCGAGACGATCTGCGGATCGCGGACAACCCCGCGCTCGCGGCAGCCGCGGCGGACGCCGACCGGATCCTCCCGCTGTTCGTCTTCGACCCCGGCTTCTACGACGAGCGCGGCGCAGCCTGCGACGCCCGGATCGAGTTCCTTCACGACTGCCTGCGGGACCTCGACCGCCAGTACCGCGACGTGGGCGGGGCGGGGCTGACGTACGGCCACGGCGACCCGCTGGACGTGCTCGCCCGGTTCGTCGACGCCGGCTGGGAGGTCGTCGCGAGCGCGACGGCGAGCGGGCGGTACGGCCGCCGGCGCGACGAGCGCGCCCGCGAGCGGCTCGGCGTCCGCTTCGTCGCGGGCGACGGGCTCGTCCGCGACGCGGACCGACCCCGCGAGGACTGGAGCGACCGCGTCGAGTCCTGGTTCGCCGCCGACCCGTTCGACTGGGACCCCCGGTCGGTCGCGGTCGAGCGCGTCGAGACGGGCGTCAGCCCGGACCGCGTGAGCGACGCCTACGGAGTCGCCCCGACGAAGACGCGCGTCCCGACGGGCGGACGCGGTTCGGCGAAAGATCGACTCCGCGCGTTCGCGGAGCGGATCGCCGAGTATCCGGGATCGATATCCTCGCCGGTCGACGCCCGCGAGGGGACGAGCGGCCTCTCGGCGTACCTCCGGTTCGGCTGCCTGTCGGTCCGCGAGGTCCACCGCCACGTCGACGAGCGCGCGCCGGACGGGCGCGGGAAGTCGATGTACGTCTCGCGGCTGTTCTGGAACCGCCACTACACGCAGAAGCTGCTCGACTGGCCGGGGTGGCTCGACCGCGCAGTGAACCCGGTGTACGAGGGGTTCAACGGCGACCGCCACGATCCGGACCTCGTCGTGGCGTGGAAGCGCGGCGAGACGGGGTTCCCCATGGTCGACGCGAGCATGCGCTGCCTGCGCGAGACGGGGTGGCTGAACTTCCGGATGCGGGCGCTGTGCGCGTCGTTCTACTTTCACATCCTCCAACAGCCGTGGCGGATCGGCGCCGACCACTTCTACGAGCACCTGATCGACGGCGACCCCGCGATCAACTACACCCAGTGGCAGTCGCAGTGCGGGCTGGTCGGCCGCCCGGGACTGCGCTTGTACGATCCCCGCAAGCAGGTCCGCGATCAGGACCCCGACGGCGAGTTCGTCGGGCGGTGGGTCCCCGAGCTCGACCCGCTCCCCGCCGCGCACCTCGACGCCCCCGAGAAGACGCCGCTCGCGGTCCAGCGCGAGGTCGGGATCGAGATCGGCGAGGCGTACCCGTATCCCGTCGTCGACTACGAGGCGGCCCGGGAGGAGTTCCGCGAGCGCTACGGCGCGGTCCACGGCGCGGCCGCGGCCCGCCTCGGCGACGAAGAGATCGCGCGACGCGCGTCGCTGTCGGGGGGTGTCGGGGCCGCGCGGTCGATCGCGGCCGACCACGGCGAGCTGGCCGAGGCGGACGGGGACGACGCCGACGCGACCTCGCAGACCGGCCTCGACGAGTTCGGGTGAACGCGAGAGGCGAGTCGGCGGTGGAAAGGTTCATACGGCCGTGAGCCGTATTGTGACGCATGAACCAAAACGTCGGTGCGATGGACAAGCGCGTCAGGACTGCGGTCGGTGCCGTCGCCGGTGCCGCCTCGTTAGCCACCCTCGCGGGCTCCGGGCCCCTCCCCGCGGTCGCGGCCCCGGTGCTCGGCGTCGTCGCCCTCGCGATGCTCGCGACCGCCGCGACCGGGACCTGCGGCCTCTACTCCGTGCTCGGCGTCGACACCTGCCCCGCCGACGCCGGCGGACCGCGCTGAGCCGCCGTCGCGGCCGGATCCGGAATTCGGCCGGTAACACCCTTTCGAAACCGGTTTTCTCCCTCGTTCGACGGCAGTCTCAAGTGCGCGGAATGCGTATATATGGCATGATCGACAGTGACCGGAATCGACGGCGTCTCGCGGCGGAGCACGCTCCCGCGCCAACCCGGGTGACCGACGCGTGAGCGACGACCCGACCGCGCTGGTCATCGGCGGCGGCGCGACGGGAACGGGCATCGCTCGGGACCTCGCCATGCGCGGCGTCGACGCGACGCTCGTCGACCGCGGCGGCCTGGGTAGCGGCACCTCCGGTCGGTCGCACGGCCTCCTCCACAGCGGGGCCCGCTACGCGGAGGCCGACGCCGAGGGGGCCGAGGAGTGTATCGTCGAGAACCGGACGCTCCGCGATATCGCCGGGGCGTGCGTCCGCGAAACGGGCGGCCTGTTCGTCCGGCTCGACGGCGACGACCCCGACTACTTCGAGGAGAAGATCGCGGCCTGCGAGGCGATCGGCATCGAGACCGAACGGCTCGACGGCGACGCCGCCAGCGAGGCGGTGCCGGGCCTCGCCGACGAGGTCCAAGAGGCGTTCCGCGTGCCCGACGGCGTCATCTATCCGTCCCGGTTGGTTGCCGCCAACGCCGCTGACGCCGAGCGCCGCGGCGCGACCGTTCACCCGCACGCGCCGGTCGAGGACGTGACGGTCCGCGACGGCGCGGTCGAGTCCGTCCGCGTCGGCGGCGCGGTCGATGCGACCCTGACCCCGGACATCGTCGTCAACGCCACCGGTGCGTGGGCCGACTCGATCGCCGAGATGGCCGGCGTCGAGGTCGGAATGGCCCCGAGCCGGGGCGTGATGGTCTCGGTGGAGTACGACGGAGCGCCGCCCGTGCTGAACCGGTGTCGCGACCCCGACGACGGTGACATCGTCGTGCCCCACGACGGCGAGGTCGTGCTGGGGACGACGAGCGTGCCGGTCTCTGACCCCGACGACTACGAGACGGAAGACTGGGAGATCGAGCGCTCCGTCGAGGAGTGCGCCGCGATGCTCCCCGCGGTCGCCGACGCGCCGACGGTCCGGACGTGGTGGGGCGTCCGCCCCCTCTACTCGCCCGACGAGGCGGGGTCGGACCGCCGCGGGATCTCGCGCGGGTTCACGCTGCTCGACCACGACCGCGACGGCGCGGCCGGGCTGTACAGCGTCGTGGGCGGCAAGCTGACCACCTACCGCCAGATGGCCGAGACGACCGTCGACGAGGTCTGCGACCGCCTCGGCGTCGACGCCGCCTGCGAGACGGCGACGGAGCCGCTGGCCCACGCCGACGATCCGGACCGACTGGACGAGCTGGTCGAGGCGTACGGCGGCGCGAACCCCACCGACGCGGACGTGGTCGACGCGCCGGCGGACGACTGATCCACGCCGGAGGTAGTCCCCGACGCCGCACGGGTTCGAGGCTGAACCGCGGGATTGAGGCGGCGGGCGCGCGTCCGATCGGTATGCCAGTCGCGACGGTCGGCGAGACGGCGACGCACGAAGTAACGATCACCGAGGAGACGATCGAGGCGTTCGCGGCCCTCTCGGGCGACGAGAACCCGATCCACCTCGACGACGAGTACGCCGCCGACACGATGTTCGGCGGCCGCGTCGCGCACGGAATCATCTCGGCCGCGGTCGTCTCCGCGGCGCTCGCGCGGCTCTCCGGCGACATCGTCTACCTCTCGCAGGAACTGTCGTTCGAGAAGCCGGTGTACCCGGGGGAGACGGTCGAAGCGAGCGTCAGCGTCATCGACGACATCGGCGGCGACCGGGTCGCGGTCGAGACGACCGCGACCGTCCCCGAGCGCGACGAGCGCGTCCTCTCCGGCGAGGCGACGGTGCTGTCCGTCCCGCACGGAGACAGCGACTGACCGACGGAGGCGGCGCTCGGCCGAGCCATTTTGTAAATGACGACGCGTCGAAGCGGTGGCCCGTGCCTCCGAGCGGGCGCCGGAGGCGGCCGCGAGGAGTGCGCGAGGGAGTCGCGAACGCCCGGAGGGCGTGAGCGACGAGGCTGGGGAGGCGTGAGGTGCTGTGCGGGGCGGGAACTCAAAGGGGCAGCCGCGACGTAACAGTGTAAGTAATCGAATCGTTCGTCTCGGACGGAACCGCACAGAGATCAGTCGAGCCCCCTGTCTTGCGAGTTCTGGAGAACCGTGAGACGCTCCGCTGTTTACAAGCGGTCAGCCTCGCCACCGGATCACTGTCGCGGACCACGTGTACCCCGTCCCGGCCGCGAGCAGGCAGCCGAGGTCGCCCGGTTCGAGGCGCTCGGTCTCGACGCCACGCTCCAGCGCGAGCGCCTGGTCGACGCTCTGGACGTGGCCGAACTCGTCGAGGTAGTAGCCGTCGCTCCCCGGATCGAGGCCGAGCTCGTCGAGGACCCGCTCGTGGAACGACCGCTTCATATGGGTGAGCGCGACGAAGTCGAGGTCGTCGCGGTCGAGCCCGGACCGTTCGAGGGCCGTGTCGGCGACCGAGAGGTACGCGGGCAGCGAGACGGGCCCGAGCCGCTCTTTCATCCCGTCCGGGTCGGGCACGTCGAGGGTGTGAAGCCCCTCGCGCACGGTCTCCTCGCTCGGCGGGCGCTTCGACCCGCCCGCCGGCATCACCACGTCGCCGGCGAACGAGCCGTCGGTCTGGGCCGCGCTGGCGCGGACGGTCGCTCGCGCTCGACCGTCGAAGCGATCGGCCTCGTCGTTGACCGATCCGCCGTCGGTCGCCTCGACGACGAACGCGCTCGCGCCGCTGCCGAAGTTGAACATGAAGGAGCTGTCCTCGTTGCCGTAGTCGACGAGGTCCTCCTCGCGGCTCGCGGCGACGAGCAGCGCGGTGTCGATCGGCTCGGTCTCCAGCTGGGCGGTCACCTGTCGGAGCGCGATCGGCGCGCCCGCACACAGCGTGTAGCTCTCGGTCGCGTACGCGTTCGTCGCCCCGAGTCGGTCGGTGATCGCCGCCGCGGCCGACCAGACGACGTGGTCCTTGTACTCGGATCCGTGGTAGACGACCACGTCGAGGTCGGCCGGATCGACGTCGGCGTCCGCGAGCGCGCGCTCGGCGGCCGTCACCGACATGTCGGTCGCGTGGTCGTCGTCCGGCGGACAGACGTGCTTCTCACGGACGCCCATCTTCTCGACGACGACCTCCTCCGGGATGCCGCTCTCGGCCGCGATGGCCTCGCCGGTGATCGTCTCGTCCGGGACGTACGTCCCCAGTCCGGTGATCGAGACGGTCATCCGTCTCCTCCGCGCCGCGTTCGGTCCGGTTCGCCGCGCCGCGTTCGGTTCGCTCCGTCGTATCGCGTGATATCGGTCATGTGTCGTGTGTCTACGTCGCGGTCCGTCGCGGGACGTGCGACGGAGGCCGCGGAGCCGCGGGCCCGCGACGCTACCGGAGGTAGCGCCGCAGGTGGTCCGGGAGCCGCTTCCCGACGGTGCCGCCGAGCCGGTCGCGTAGCGTCCCGAGGATGCCGTTCGGGACGAACAGCACGAACAGCACGAAGATGATCCCGAGGTACAGCGGGGCGCGCCCGTCGACCGCGGTGTTGACGAACAGCTCCACGCTGATCCCGAACAGATCCGCTTCGAGGACGCTCGCCGGGAGCTCCTCGCGCAGCAGCGTCGCGATCCCGCCGCTCTCGGTCGAGAGCACGTCCTCTAACCCCTGCGTGAACAGGGTCCCGTACACCGGCCCCGCGAGGGTGCCGAACCCGCCGACGATCGTCGTGATCAGCGCGTCGGCGGTGACGAGGAAGTAGAACGTCCCGTCGGGCGCGACGGAGCGCGAGTAGGCGGCGAAAATCCCGCCGGCGACCGCGCCGAAGAAGCCGCTGATGGCGAACGCGGCCAGCTTGAACCGGTAGGTCGCGTAGCCGACGGCCCGGGCGCGCTCCTCGTTCTCGCGGATCGCGATCATCACGCGCCCGAACGGCGAGTGGATGATCCGCTGCATCGCGAAGTAGCAGACGACCACTACGATCCCGAGCGCGTAGTACGAGACCACGGTCGCCGACAGGTCGATCCCGAGGCCGAGCAGGTTCTCGACGCTCTCGCCCGTGAGCCGCCCCACGTCGAGGCTCAGCGCGTCGACGAAGGGGACGCCGATGGCGAGCGCGTCGCCGCTCACCGTCGCGCCCTCGGTCGGGTTCGTCGAGACGTACCCCCACGAGCGGATCAGCTCGTAGATCACCTGCGCGAACCCGAGCGTGATCATCGCGAAGTAGACGCCCGTGAGCCGGAACGACACCGACCCGATGACGAGCGCGAGCAGGCCGGCCACCACCGCGCCGAGCAGGAGCGTGATCATGAACGGCGTCCCGCCCGGGACCCCCGGCACCTGCCCGTTCGCGGCGAGGACGACGAAGTAGCCGCCGGTCCCGAAGAAGGCGGCGTGCCCGAACGAGAGGTAGCCGGTGTAGCCGCTGACGAAGTCGAAGCTCATCGCGAACAGCCCCATGTACAGCACCACGACCATGAACGTGATCGCGGGGAGGAACGTCTCCGCGAGCGGCGCCGCCGGCGTCGCGAGCAGCGCCTCGTAGCCGAGCGGATACAGCAGGAACCCGACGATCACGGCCGCGTGAACCGCGTGGTCTCGCAGGTACTCGCGGAGGCCGCCGGTTGCCTTCGACGGCGGAACCGGATCCGTCTCGTCGACGGGAGCGTCCGATTCGTCGACGTGAGCGCCGGAACCGCCGACCGGTGCGCCCGCGTCGCCGACCGACCCGTCGGAGTCCGCCGGGGCGTCCGCGTCGACACCGGAGTCGGGGTCGCTAATGGCCTCCCACCTCCTCGACGCCGTAGAGCCCCTGCGGGCGGAGTATCAGCATCACCACGAGCAGGAGGAAGATGGTCACCTCGGAGAGGCCGGGGAAAGTGACGATCCCGGTGGTGAACAACCACGTCGTCACCGAGTCGGCGATCCCGACGATGCCCGCCGCGACGAGCGTCCCGGTGAAGCTCCCGAGCCCGCCGATGATCACGACGACGAACGCGTACAGCAGCACGTCGATGCTCAGGAGGACGCTGGGGCCCCAGATCGGGTCCCACATCAGCAGGACGCCGCCGACCGCGGCGAGGCCGGTCCCGACGCCGAAGACGACGGTGAACGCCTGCCGCACGTCGACGCCGAGCGCCTGGACCATCTCGGTGTCCTCGCTGCCGGCCCGGATGTAGAGGCCGTACAGCGTCTTCGTCAGGAACGCCCAGACGGCGACGGCGACGACCGCGCCGATAGCGACCTCGAAGAGGTACAGCCGCCTGACGCCGACGCCGAGCAGCTCGGTCCGCCCGAGCAGCACGTCGGGCGCGGTGCCCATCGGCGCCTGCCACTGCGGGTTCGGCTGGATCCCCCGGAGCGTCAAGACGATCCGGGCGACCTCCTCGATGATGAGCGAGACGCCGAAGGTCAACAGGATCTGGTAGGTAGGCGTCCGGTCGTAGATCGGCCGGATGAGCGTCACCTCCATCGCGCTGCCGGCCGCGGTGGTGACCGCGAACACGAGCGCCAGCGCGACGAAGAAGACGAGGATCGTCGCGACCGTCCCGGTGTTCGCCCCGACGAGCAGGACGAGCACCAAGCCGCCGAGGTACGCGCCGACCATCGCGATCGCGCCGTGCGCGAAGTTGAGCACGCCCATCAGCCCGAAGACAAGCGTCAGGCCGACCGCGATGGTGAAGTACACCGCGCCCTTGCCGATCCCCTCGGCGAGCACGCGAGTGGCCGTCTGGAGGCCGTCGACCGCGCCGCCGGTCGCGAGCAGCGCGCCCGGGTCGACGAGCGGGGCGACCTGCGCGGCGGTCCCCGCGAGCGGTCCGAGGCTCATGCGGTCAGGTACCTCCGGATCCGTTCGTCCTCGCTCGTGACGCCGGCGGTCTCTCCCTCCTCGACCACGACGCCGTGGTCGATGAGGTAGAAGCGGTCGGCCAGATCCATCGCCAGCCGGAAGTTCTGCTCGACGAGGACCATCGTCGTGTCCGCGGAGGCCGCGCGCAGCGCCTCCACCACGTCCTCGACGATCTGTGGCGCGAGCCCCTCGCTCGGCTCGTCGACGAGCAGCAGGTCGTTGTCGCCGAGCATCCCTCGGGCGATCGCGAGCATCTGCTGTTGCCCGCCGCTCAGGTCGCCCGCCTCCTTGTCGGCGAAGCGGTCGAGCGCCGGGAACAGCTCGTACGCCCCCGCGATCCGAGCGCCGGGATCGGCGGCCGAGTGGGCGGCGACGCGGAGGTTCTCCTCGACCGTGAGATGCGAGAATACGCGTCGTTCCTCCGGCACCCACCCCATGCCGCGGGCGGCGATCTCGTGGGGCTCCATCCCCGTCACGTCCGTCCCGTCGAACCGGACCGTCCCCTCGCGGGGCGGCGTGAGCCCGAGCGCGGTGCGGAGCGTGGTCGTCTTCCCGACGCCGTTCCGGCCGACGAGGGCGACGATCTCGCCCGCCTCGACCGACAGCGACAACCCCTGAAGGATGTGGCTCTCGCCGTAGTAGGTGTGGACGCCGTCGAGTTCGAGCGTCGTCACCGCGACTCACCCCCGGCGCGCACGCGTCGGCCGCCGTCGGCGGCCGCGTCGCCGTCCGAGCGCCCTCCCTCGTCGGCGGAGCGCTCTCGTCCGTCGGCGGATCCCTCGCGGCCGTACCCGCCGAGGTACGCCTCCTGAACGTCCTCGTCGCCGCGAACGTCCTCGGGCGGCCCGTCGGCGATCAGCTCGCCGCGGTGGAGGACGGCGATACGGTCGGAGATGTCCATCACCACCTCCATGTTGTGTTCGATGAGCATCACCGAGTGATCCTCGGCCACGTCCTCGATCAGCGCGACGACCTCGTCGACGCCCTCGCTCGACACGCCGGCGGTCGGCTCGTCGAGCAGGAGCAGATCCGGGTCGCCGGCGAGCGCGACCCCGATCTCGAGGCTACGCTTCTCGCCGTGACTCAGGTTCTGCGTGACGGTCTCGGCCTCCTCGGCCAGCCCGATCCGTTCGAGGATCGCGGTCGCCTCCGCGTAGTGGTCCTCGAAGTCGGTCACGTTGCGCCACAGCTTCCACGAGTCGTTCCCGCGGCTCGCCTGCGCGGCGACGCGGACGTTCTCCAGCACCGACAGCGTCGGGAAGAGGTTCGTGATCTGGTACGACCGGTGGATCCCCGCGAGCGCCGTCTCGTCCGGCGAGGCCGTCGTGATGTCGATCGCGGAGCCGGTCCCGTCGGCACCGGCGGAGGCCGCCCCCGCGTCTCTGCCGCCCGATGGGGCGAACCGGATGCTCCCGTCGGAGGGCTCCAACACGCCCGTGAGCAGGTTGAAGAACGTCGTCTTCCCCGCGCCGTTTGGGCCGATGATCGAGCAGAGCTCGCCGGTCTCCAACGCGAAGTCGACGCCGTCGACGGCGGTGATGCCGCCGAAGCGCTTCGTGAGCCCCTCGGTCTCCAGCAGCATTACAGCGAGCAGCTCGCGTCCTCTTCGGGGACCATCACGTCCTCGGCGTCGAGCCGTTCGAGGGGCTGGCCGGGCATGATCGGCGCGCCCCAGGTGTCGGCGTACTCGTCGCTGGTCGGGACCGGCCACGCGACCGTCATCTGCGAGGCGGCCTGGTTGTTGTGTTCCTGGAAGGTGTACCCGTCCGCGCCCTTCGGCGTTTCAGCGACGGTCATGCCGCGCAGCGCCTCGGCGATGTCGGCGCCGTCCGTGGAGCCGGTCTCCGAGACGGCCTGCGAGAGCGCCGAGGCGGCGGTGAACGTCCCGGCGCTGAACAGGTCCGGCACGATGCCGTACGCGTCGATGTGTAGCTGCCGGAACTCCTCGTTGATCGAGTTCTCGTACTGGTTCCAGTGGTACCGGCTGGTGAACGGTCCGAGCCCGGCGTCCTTGATATCCTGCTCGGTGAAGCCCTCGCCCAGCGCCGACTCGATGGTCCCGCCGATGAGTTGCGTCGTCAGCAGGGCGGCGAACCCGCCGAACACCTGGACGTCGTAGGAGATCGCGGAGGTGAGGAACTGCGGCAGCGTGGACGCGGTGAAGCCGCCGACGACGCCCGTCGCGCCGTCCGACATCGCCTGTTCGAAGAGCCCGTCGAACTCGGAGTACCCGACCTCGACGAAGCGGGGTTCCAAGACCTCCACCCCGTTGTTCTCCAATACCTGAGTGTAGTTTTCCGCGACGCTCTGCCCGAACGCGTTGTCGGACGCGAACACCGCGACCGTGTCGATGTCGAAGTTCTCGGCGACGTACGTGCCGCCCGCCCGCGCGTCCATCGCGGTGTGCTCGCTCGCGCGGAACGCCATCGGGTGACAGAACTCGTCGCTCACCGTGATGCCGGCGTCGGCCGCCGGCCCGATCAGGTAGGGGATGTCCGTCTCGTCGACGACGGTGTTGATGAGCCGGCGCGCGCTGTCGGAGGAGGTCCCGCCGAACAGGATGTCGACCTCCTCTTCCAAGACGAGGTCGGTCGCGACGCTCTGGGCCGTATCCGGACTGAAGCCGGTGTCCTCGACGATGATCTCGTAGGTCGGGCCGCCATCGGGCTCGACCGTGTACGTGCCCGGCGTCGCCTCCTCGACGGGGTCGAGGTCGTGCTTGTACGCCAACCCGGAGTAGAACCCGCGGAGGCTGATCTGCCCGTAGTACTTGAGGTCGCCGGAGGTCGGCTGGAGCGCCCCGATCCGGACCGTCTCGCCGGAGAGGTCGCCGCCGTCTCCGCCGGAACAGCCGGCCAGCCCGGTGATTCCGGCCGCGCCGACCGCGGCGCCGGTTCGTCGCAGATACGCTCGCCGTGTGTGTTCGTCTCGCATACAGTGTTCGACACCGGACACCACCATGAAGGGCCGAGTTAAGATGTTAACAGACCGCGGGGTGTCGAGAGAATACGCCGAAAACGGGCGCCGAAACCGCGGTTTCCGAACGACGAGCCGTCGGTCCGACGACCGCGGCGCCTCGGTCGTGTCGCCGCGTCCCCGGTCTACTCCAGGCCGTCGAGCGCGGCGACGACGCTGCGGAGCAACTTCTTCTCGCCGCGGCGCATGTTCTTCGAGACGGCCGCGGTCGAGACGTCGAACTCGTCCGCGAGCGTCGACAGCGTCGCCTCGCGGGGCGACTCGAAGTAGCCCGCGTCGGCGGCCGTCTCGATGGTCTCGCGCTCGACGTCGGTCAGGTCGCGGCACGCGTCCAGCATCGTCGAGGCCGCGTTCGCGTTCCGCATCGTGTCGAACAGCGCCTCCATCGAGAGCTCGGACCGGTCCTCGACGACGAACTCGTTGCCCTTCTCTAAGTCGTGGAGCGCCGCTTCCGTCGTCGCCTCGTCGTCGAACCCGACCTGCCAGCGCTCGGACCCGTCCTCGATCAGGAACGGGCCCGTGATGTAGCCGCCGTGGTCGGTTATCGTCGACATCGCGTTCGTCTCCTCGATGACGGTCCGGATGATCGCCGTCCCGTCCTGCTTCGAGAACAGCCGGTACTCGGCCATGTTCTCGTGGTCGCGGAGGGCGGTGAGCCCCTCGCCGAGCTCGTAGCGGTCCGGCGACTCGACGAGCAGCCGCGTCTCCAGCTGCTCCGCCGCGGTGTCCAGCTGCCAGTGCATAGCGGAGAAGGAGACGTCGTGGTCCGCGGAGGTGTCGATGAACGGGCAGTCGAACTGCTCCATATCCATCGTGACGTCGAGCATGACACGACCTTATCCCCCGCGTATATAACGGTTGTTCCTGTGGAACGCTCGGTGAAGACTCAAAACCTTGTCTGGCACGTCATAACAGCCGTCGCCCCCGGTGTCTCGGTCGACCTCGTCACTGCGTACGCGCGACCCCTCGCAGACGCAGATTGCGCCCGAGGAGCCTGAAACGCTGTTTGATCGCGACCCCTCTGTCACCGATCGGGTCGCCGACCGACCGATCGTCTTCGAGACACGTCGGGCGAACACGGACAGTCGGAGCCCCACAACCGATGCGCGAGGGTGTGAACGCCTTCCTTGAGGCGCTTGGCATCAGCTTCCGACGGGACGCACGAAGCCGCGGTCCACGGATCAACAAGCTCGACGGTCAACTTGATCGCGAGCAGAAGCCCCGCGGCGAGTACTACGATGATTCCTGAACGACCGGGTAGGTCGTGATCAGGGGGTACTGACAGTGTAGCTCGCCCGATACAGTGTCCCGTCGTAGACGACCATTGCCTCACTACCCGACAGGTCAACGAGATCAACCGATTCGGGGTCGCTATCAGAGGCGAACAGGCGCACAACGAGCGTCCGGTACGCCGATGACGCGTCGTCGATCGGCTGATCGTGGCCGTACTCTTGATCGATTGCCGCCTGAAGAATATCGTGTTGGCGGTCGGTGAGCGTCGACGCTTCGAGTTTTACGGCGTCCGTCCGAGACCGCGTAAGGACATCGGATACATAGGCCTCTTCTGAGGTGGCGACCGTCGAGCCTTCGAGTCTGTAGCTGTGTAAGCGCGTCTCGGTCGCCTCGCCGGTAACCGAGAGCCGGACCTGTCCGTCTCCGTAGCGGACGGTATCATACTCGGGAGTCGGAACGACCAGCGACTCCGTTGGTCCGCTTGGTGTCGCCGGATAGACCAGTTCCCCATCGCCGGAGACGCGCCCCTCGGTCCGGGAGAGCCTCCGCCAGAGTTCGTTTATGAGACCGGTTCGGAGGGCGCTTCGATCAACCGCCGGGAGGGCATCGAAAGAGACCGTCTCATCGTCGTCGACCGAGGTCGTCGCCGGGACTGTCGCCTCGAATTCGATCGGATAGGCCATCGCCGGCGTATGCCCCGTCGTTTCGTGAGTGAGTTCGTAGAACGCTCCGTCCTGCTGGACGATCTCTCCTTCGGCAACCAGCGTGTCGGCAGCGGTATAGGACGCCGATCCGTCGTCGAGTACACGCCGAACAAGGGTGTGTCCGTACGGGCCGAGCGCACGAACTGTCACCGGCGTGGTGGTCCGCTCGGCGACGGTCGAGGGGGTCTGGGCGCGCAATGACAGCGATCCGATCTTGTCGTGCGCGGGCCCGAATATCGGTCTCACACACCCCGCGGTCGCGATGAGTCCGCTGGTCGCAAGGAGGGCACGACGTGTGGAGGACATACACCGGTTGTCTACTCCGAGTTTCAAAAAAAAATTGTTACTGCTCACTCCGAGCGAGGCGCTCTCCGCCCGCCAGCCCCGCTCCGAGCCGATCTCCTCGCATCGCCTACTCGCCGAACCGCTCTTTCAGCGCCGCGCGGTCGATCTTCGACGGGCCGGAGGTCGGCATCTCGTCGACGAACGCCAGCGCCTTCGGGACCGCGTACCGGGCGACCCGCGAGGCGAGGTGCGACTCCACGTCGTCGAGCGAGAGCGACTCGTCGCCGACGAGTATCGCCTTCCCGACCGTCCCCCAGCGCTCGCTCGGAACGCCGATCACGACCGCCTCCTCGATCCGCGGGTGGTCGGTGAGCGCGTCCTCGACGCGGGGCGGGGAGACGTTCTCGCCGCCCGAGACGAACATGTTCTTCTTGCGCCCCTCGATGTGGTAGTAGCCGTCCTCGTCGACGCGCGCGAGGTCGCCGGTCGACACCCAGTCGCCGAACGTCTCGGCCGTCTCCTCCGGTTCGTCCCAGTATCGGTCCGCGGCGGCCGGCCCGGCGAGCTCCAGTTCGCCGACGGTGCCGTCGGGCACGGGACCGTCCTCGTCGACGACGCGCGCGTCGACCGCGAGCGCCGGGACGCCGACGCTCCCGGTCTTCTCCGGCGGGAAGTCGTCGGGCATCGCGAAGTTGTTCGGCCCGCATTCGGTGAGGCCGTACCCCTGCGATATCTCGACGCCGCGGTCCCGCCACGCGGCGATGACGCTCTCGCGGCAAGGGCCCCCGCCGCTCTTCACGAAGCGGAGCGAGGAGAGGTCTGTGGCGTCCCACTCGTCGTGGCGGGCCATCATCCGCAACACCGCCGGGACCGCGACGAGCGTCGTCGCCGACTCGCGCTCGACGTCGCGCAGGACGCGGCCGGGGTCGACCTCCGGGCTCAGGAGGATCCGCCCGCCCATCTGGAAGAAGGGGACCGTCAGCACGTTCCAGCCGCCGGTGTGGAACATCGGGAACACCATCGGCGTCACGTCGTCCTCGCGGAGCCCCCACGCGGTGATCGTGTTGAACGCGTTCCAGCGGATCGCGCCGTGACTGATGACCGTCTCCTTCGGCGTGCCCGTCGAGCCCCCGGTGTGTAAGAGGAGGTGCGGGTCCGCGAGCGACACGTCGGCGGTTTCGACGGGCGAGCCGTCCCCGGGCAGATCCCGCGTGTACGGGCGCCACGCGTCGTCGCCGTCGGTCGGGATCGAGCGGACCGCGGGCTCGACGTCCGCCCGCTCTAACGCGTCGATGACGTCGCCGCCGAACGGGGCCTCGACGAGGAGCAACTCGGGGTCGACGGTGCCCAACACCGCGGCGAGGTCGCGCTCCGCGAGGCGGTGGGAGAGCGGCGCCAGCACCGACCCGGTCTTCCCGGTCGCGAAGTACAGGTCGACGAGCTCGACGCGGTTCCGGGAGACGACGGCGACGCGGTCGCCCGCCTCGACGCCGGCGTCGCGGAGGAAGCGCGCGGTCCGGTTGGCGCGCTCGTCCAGCTCCGCGTAGGTGTACTCGGCGTTCGCGGCCGTGTCGGTGACGGCGACGCGGTCCGGCGAGAGCCGCGCGCGGCGGGCCGACAGCGAGCCGACCCAGTCGTACCCCCGGTCGCCGTGCGGGTGCGGTCGCGGGTCGGACTCGGCGCCGACCTCCTCCGTACGGTCGTCTCCCCGCGGATCGTTTCCGGTCGCCATCTCAGGCGACCCCGCCGAGGAAGGCCCGGATTCGGTCGTTGACGCGCTCGCGCTCCTCGACGAAGAAGAGGTGCGGCCCGCCGTCGAACA
Organism: Halorubrum sp. CGM4_25_10-8A; assembly: GCF_005435025.1. Lineage (NCBI taxonomy): Archaea > Methanobacteriati > Methanobacteriota > Halobacteria > Halobacteriales > Haloferacaceae > Halorubrum > Halorubrum sp. CGM4_25_10-8A. Next base: position 83,779 of record NZ_SGTX01000011.1, read on the forward strand.
GGTCGACCTCCGCGTGCGGGAGACGCTCGGCGAGCAGCTCCGCGTTCTCGACCGGCAGCACGCGGTCCGCCGTCCCGTGGAGGACGAGCGCCGGGACGGACAGGTCGCCGATCCGGTCGCTCGCGTCGAACGCCGCCACCGCGGCCGCCTGCGCCTCGCGGCCGGTCGGGGTCGCGTCGCCCGTCAGCCGCCAGTCGACGATCCGGTCGACGAGTTCGGGCTCGCGGTCGTAGAAGCCGTCGGAGACCGCCGGCTCCATCAGGTAGCGGATCCGTTCGCGGGCGTCGGCGTCCTCGGGCGCGGAGAAGATGTGCTCTTGCACCTCGGGCGGGGTCGGTGCCGCGTCGTCGCCCCCGGGAGAGGTACACAGCAGCGTCAGCGAGGCGACCCGGTCGTCGGAGAGGGCCAACTCCTGCGCGATCATCCCGCCCATCGACGCGCCGCAGACGTGGGCCGCCTCTACGCCGCGGTCGTCGAGGACCGCGGCCGCGTCGGCCGCCATCTCGGCGACGGTGTACGGCCCGTCCGGCACGTCCGAGTCTCCGGTCCCGCGGTTGTCCGGCCGGAGCACCTCGTAGTCGTCGGCCAGCGCCTCGGCGAGCCACCGCCACATCCACCGGCCGTACCCGAGCCCTTCGAGCAGCAGCACGGTCGGTTCCCCGGGATCCCCGTCGACGGCGTAGTCTATCGTCACGCCGTCCCGTGTCACGGTTGGCATACTCGGATCGACCACGCCGTCCCTCATCAACCCGGGCGTTAACGTTTCAACCGTCTCCCGGTCGGACCGGCGCGAGCGACGCGGTACACACTCAAGTCCCTCCCGGGCGACCGCCCCGCATGGACGACGCCGCCTTCCTCTTCGTCTCGGCCGACGCCGCGCTGATCGCCGATCTGGCGTGGCAGGTTCACCGCGAGGGCCACGACGTGAAGTACTACGTCGAGGCCGAAAGCGACCAGTAGATCGGCGACGGGTTCGTCCCGAAGACTGACGACTGGCGCGCCGAGGTCGACTGGGCCGACGTGACCGTCTTCGACGACATCTGGGTCGGTTCCGGCGTCGGTACGTGCGAACCCGCCTAGGAACGACGCGAACAGGGGGAGGCCGTCGTCGGCGGGACGCCGAACACCGACCGCCTCGAAGAGGACCGCGGCTACGCGACGGAGGTGCTCGAAGACCACGGCGTCAACACGGTCGAACACCACGTGTTCCGCGAGTTCGACGCCGGTATCCAGCAGGTCCAACGGAACCCCGGACCTTACGCGATCAAACCGCTCGGCGAGGTACAAAACGTCAAGCGCCTGCTGTACGTCGGCGACGAGGACGACGGGGGCGACGTGGCCGACGTCCTCCGCGCGTACAAGGAGGCGTGGGGGCACCGGATGTAGGGGTTCTAGCTCCAGCGGAAGGTCGAGGGCGTCGAGGTGGCGATCTGCGGCTTCTTCGACGGGAACGAGTTTGTCGACCGCGTCAACTTCAACTTCGAGCACAAGAAGCTGTTCCCGGGGAACATCGGGCCCTCGACCGACGAGATGGGGGCCTCGATGTTCTGGGCGGGACGGAACAGGCTCTTTCGAGAGACGTTCGGGAAGCTCGAAGGGTGGCTCGCCGACGAGGGGTACGTCGGGAGCATCGACATCAACTGTATCGTCAACGAGACGGGGATCTACCCGCTGGAGTTCACGCCGCGGTTCGGATACCCGACGATCGCCCTCCAGGAGGAGTCGATCGAGTCGTCGACGGCCGAGTTCTTCCACGACCTCGCGCACGGCGACAAGCCCGAGCCCGACCTCCACGACGGCTACCAGATCGCCGTGCGAGTCGTGCTGCCGCCGTTCCCGTTCGACGACGAGCAGACGTACGACGAGAACTCGCGGAACGCCGCCGTCGTCTTCGACGCCGCGGACAGAGCGGGGATCCACATCGAGGACGCGAAGCGGGTCGACGGCCAGTGGCGTGTCGCCGGCGAGAGCGGGATGCCGATCGTCGTCACCGGGAAGGGAGAGACGATGGGGGCGGCGCGCAAACGGGCGTACGGGCGCATCGACGACGTCGTGATGCCGAAATGTACTACCGCGACGACATCGGCGAGCGCTGGATCGACGGCGACGGCGACCGGCTTCAGGCGTGGGGGTACCTCGGCCCGTGACGCGCGGGTCGGTCCGACCGGCACCCGAGACGGGGCCGCGAGGCTCCACGAGTTTTTAACGGTCCGGCGCAACTACACGTGGTATGCCGAAGTACTCGACGGGCGGCGGCGGCGGCGGCGACGACGGCGACGCGTGCGAGCTCTGCGGGCGCGAGACCGCGGACCTCCGCAAGGCGACGGTCGCCGGCGCCAAGCTGCTCGTGTGTTCGAACTGCCGCCCCCACGACGACGCCGGCAACGCCCCCAGCGACCGCGGCGGTCCGAGCGGCGGGTCGCGGGGCGGGAGCCCCGGCGGCGCCGGCTCCGAGTCGCAGCCGACGGAGAGCCGGAACAAGGAGCTCGCCCGGAAACAGGCGAAGATGTACGACTCCGCGACCGGCGACTCGAAGCGCTGGGAGGAGGAGGGGACGAGCTACGAGTCGGACCGGCTGCCGTACCTCGTCTCCGGCTACGGGGACGTCGTCACCGAAGCGCGGCAGGACGCCGGGCTGACGGTCGAGGAGGTCGCGGCCGAGTTGGAAGTCGACGAGGACGACCTCCTCGCGGTCGAGGACGGCCGGGCCGCGACCGCCAACGTCGGCGGCTCTGTCGTGCGCGCGCTCGAAGAGCGATTCGGGATCGACGTCGTCGACGAGTGACTCTGACCGAGACGCGCGGATGAAGGCGATCAAAGACAGCGTCCACGGGCACGTCCGGCTCGGCGACCTCGCCGCCGAGCTGGTCGACACCCCCGCGTTCCAGCGGCTGCGACACATCAAGCAGCTCTCCACGGTCCGGCTCGTCTACCCCTCCGCGAACCACACGCGGTTCGAACACAGCCTCGGCGTCTACCACCTCGCGGGCCGCGCGGTCGATGGACTCGGCGTCGACGGCGACACCGCCGCGCACGTCCGCGCCGCGGCGATGCTCCACGACGTGGGACACGGCCCGTACGGGCACCAGACCGAGGGGATCATCCGGCGCGCGACCGGCCGCGACCACGACGACGTGGGGTGGCTGCTCACCGACGCCGACCGCGAGGTCTGTCAGGTCCTCGAACGCAACGGGCTCGACCCTGAGCGCGTCGCCGGCCTCATCGACGGCGCGGGCGCGCTCGGCCCCCTCGTCTCGGGCGAGCTCGACGTGGACCGCATGGACTACCTCGTGCGCGACGCCCACCACACGGGCGTCCCGTACGGCACCGTCGACACCGGCCGGCTCGTCACGGAGCTCCGGCTGGTCGGCGGGGACGGGGCCGGCGGGTCGGCCGACCTCGTCTCGGATCCGGGCCACGCTGTCGACCTCGTCTTGGACGAGGGGAACGTTGCGACCGCGGAGAGTTTGCTCGTCGCGCGCTCGCTGATGAACGCCGTCGTCTACCGCCACCACGTCTCCCGCGTGGCGGGCGCGATGCTGGAGCGCGCCTGCGAGCGCTACCTCGGCCGGACCGACACCGACGCGGCGGCGTTCCGCCGGATGGCGGACCACGACCTCCTCGTCGAACTCCGCGAGCGCGTGCCGGCGCTCGGCGAGCGCATCGAGCGGCGCGACCTCTACAAGCGCGCGGTGTGGGCGGGGATCGACGAAGTGCCGGCTGGTACGGTCGACGCGGGGCGCGCCGAGGAGCGGACCGCCGAACGCGAGATCGCGGACGCCGCGGGGGTCGACCGCGACGCGGTGATCGTGGACATTCCCTCGCGACCGACCCTCAAGGAGTCCGGCTCCGCCGTCGTCGTCGACGGCGTCCCGCAGCGGTTGGAGGACGCCTCCGAACTCGTCACCGGGCTCCGCGCCGCCGAGCGCCGCCGCTGGACGCTCGGCGTCTACTGTCCCGCGGAACGCGTCGACCCGGTCGCGACTGCGGCGCGGGAAGTCTTGGGACTGCGCGCGACGGAGCGGCCCGCTCCCTGACCCCCGCCGACGGCGACGCCCCGGGGCTCGGGCGCCGCGGCGTGCTCTCGCTTCCGCCGCGACCGCGCGCTCAGTTTCGCCACCCCTGATCGCACACCGCGGGCGTCACTCCTCGTTCGGTCCCGGAACCGCCAACACGGGTCGGTCGGCGTTCAACACGAGCGCCTGCGTCGTGCTGCCGAAGACCACCTTGCCGGCCGGACTCCGCTTGCGCCCGGACACGCAGATGAGGTCTGCGTCGATGTCGGTCGCGGCCGCGAGGATCTCCTCGCCCGGATCGCCGCTGGCCTCGTAGTGGACGCAGTTCACGCCGGCGTCCTCCAGAATCTCCCGGGCGCGCCGCACGGTCCCGATCTGGTGGACCGACGCGCCTTCCGGGTTGTCTCGGAACACGTGACAGAGGTGCGCGGTCACCTCGTCGGGATCGCCCGGGAGGTCGATCACCGCCTCGGCCTGTGCGATCGCTCGCGGCTCGTCGTCGAGTCCGATGCCGAGCAACACGTCGTACATACGCGACACTTCGCACGGTCGCCTCATAAACCGTGCCACGGATTCGCGGCTGACGGGAGCCGACCGGCGGCTTCCGGCGCCGCCGCGGCGGGAGCGACACTCACAGCCTTTTACCGGTTGCCGCCGAAGCCGGACGCATGATCACGGTCAAGGACACCGTCCACGACCACATCGAGATCGACGGTGTCGCCGCGGACCTCGTCGACACCCCCGCCCTCCAGCGGCTCCGCCACGTCAAACAGCTCGGCACGGTCCAGCTCGTCTACCCCTCCGCGAACCACACGCGGTTCGAACACAGCCTCGGCGTCTACCACCTCGCGAGCCGCGCGCTCGACCACCTCGGGATCGAGGGGAAGCGCGCCGACCGCATCGAGGCGGCGGCGATGCTCCACGACGTGGGGCACGGCCCGTTCAGCCACAACCTCGAATCGCTCACCCACCGCCGGACCGGGAAGTACCACGACGATGTCGACGAGCTGCTCGCGACCGGCGCGGTCGGCGAGGTGCTGCGCGACCACGGCCTCGACCCGGACCGGATCGCCGACATCGTCGCCGGCGAGGGGCCCTACGCCGGGCTCGTCTCGGGCGAGCTCGACGTGGACCGCATGGACTACCTCGTGCGCGACGCCTACCACACCGGCGTCCCGTACGGCACGATCGACACCGAGCGGTTCGTCCGTGAGCTGACGTTCGTCGAGCGCGGCGAGGTCGCGGACGGCGGGGAGAGCGCCGCCACCGACGGCGACACCCCGGACCGCCGCGCCCCGGAGCTCGTCTTGGACGAGGGGAACGTCCAGACCGCCGAGAGCCTGCTCCTCGCCCGCGCGCTGATGAACCCGGTCGTCTACACCCATCACGTCGCGCGGATATCGAAGGCGATGCTGCGTCGGGCTGCGAGCGAACTCCTCGACGCGACCGCGACGACGGCGGCCGAGCTGCGCCGGATGGACGACCACGACTTCCTCGCCGCGATCCGCGACTGCCCGGGGACCGCGGAGCTCTCCCGGCGGTACGACGAGCGCGACCTGTACAAGCTGGCGGTGTGGGCCGAGTACGACGACGTGCCGGAGCGGGTCCACGAGGCGGACCGCGCGGCCGAGACGGCGCTCGAACGCGAGATCGCCGCGGAGGCGGGCGTCGCCCGCGACCACGTGATCCTCGACGTGCCCCCCGAGCCGACAATGCGGGAGTCGACCGCGCGCGTCACCGTCAACGGCGAGATACGGCGGCTGGAGCGCCAGTCGCCGCTCGTCTCCGCGCTCCGGACCGCCCAGCGCAACCAGTGGCGCCTCGGGGTGTACGCCCCGGCACCGGCCACCGACCGCGTCGGCCGCGCGGCCGCGGACGTGCTCGGCCTCAACCCGGACGGGCTCGTGACCGAGGTGCGCGGCGCGATGCCGACGACGCTCGACGAGTTCGAGTGAGGTTTATGCCGTCGCCGACCGATCCGCCGGCGTGACCGACGACCACCGCGAGAACCGCCGGCTCTGGAACGAGTGGAGCGACGCGTTCCAGGCGCTGTGGAACGCCGACACGGACGAGTCCGGAGTTCCGCCGGTCCCGACGCCCTTCGACCCGGACAGCCACGCGGCGGCCGGCTCGGAGTTCCCGCCGCCGATAGCGGGCGCGGACGTCGTCGAACTCGGCTGCGGCGGCGGCCAAGGGAGCGTGGGGACGGCGCTGGCGGGCGCCGACCGCGTGGTCGGCGTCGACATCGCCGAGGGGCAGCTCGATCACGCGCGCCGGCTCCGCGACTACTACGGCGTCGACGCCCGGTTCCTCCAGGGTGACGTGACCCGGATCCCGCTCGCAGACGACGCGTTCGACGCGGCGTTCTCCGAGGCGGCGTTCCAACTCGTCGCGGACCTCGACGCCGCGGTGCGCGAGGCGCGTCGCGTCCTCCGGCCGGGCGGCGCGTTCTACCTGTCGGTGATGCACCCGTTCCGGGAGCTGATCGACCCGGAGACCGGAACGATCGACAGGGGGTATCACGCGCCGCCGCGGCGGGAGATCGAGATCGACGAGTCGTACGATGCCGACCTCGTCGCCTTCGACCGGTCGGTCTCCGAGCTCCACCGCGCCCTCGTTGACGCGGGGTTCGACGTCGAGCGCGTCGTGGAGCCGGAGCCCGCGGGCGGCGAGACGACGAGCGAGGGCGACGCCGCGTCGGCCGCCGAGCCACGGGCGCTCCTCCCGGACACGCTCGGGTTCTGGGCGCGGCTCGACGCGCCCTGACGCCCCTCCTCGGAGGTGCCGCCGCTCGGTGCCGCTCCCACGACGTTTTCCCCGCGGCGCGACGAGCCTCCGGTATGTATCTTGAAGGGACGATCCTCGTCGGCCCCGACTTCGAGCCGGTCGAGGGCCGGGTCGTCGTCGCGGACGGCGAGGTCGTCCGGGTCGAGGAGGCGACCGTCGAGAGCGACGACGTGATCCTCCCGGCGTTCGTCAACGCGCACACCCACATCGGCGACTCGATCGCCAAGGAGGCGGGCGAGGGCCTCTCGCTCGACGAGCTGGTCGTGCCGCCGGACGGGCTGAAACACCGGCTCCTCCGGGCGGCCGACCGCGGGCAGAAGGTGGCCGCGATGGCGCGCACGTTGCGGTACATGGAGTCGACCGGCACGGGGACGTTCCTCGAGTTCCGCGAGGGGGGCGTCGACGGCGTCGCCGCGCTCCGCGACGCGCTCGCCGGAGCGGGCGTTCCGTTCGGCGAGCGGGCGATCGACCCGGTGGTCTTCGGGCGCGACGACCCCGACGTGCTCTCCGTCGCGGACGGGTACGGCGCCTCCGGCGCCCGCGACGCGGACTTCGACGCGGTCCGGACGGCGACGCGGGACGCAGGCAAGCCCTTCGGGATCCACGCCGGGGAGCGCGACGCCGACGACATCAACGCCGCGATGGACTTAGCGCCCGACTTCCTCGTCCACATGGTCCACGCCGAGCCGATCCACCTCGAACGGCTCGACGACCGCGGGACGCCGGTCGTCGTCTGCCCCCGGTCGAACCTCGTCACCAACGTCGGCGTGCCGCCGATCCGCGAGCTGAGCGAGCGAACGACCGTCGCCCTCGGCACGGACAACGTGATGACCGACTCGCCCTCGATGTTCCGCGAGATGGAGTTCGCGGCGAAGCTGTCCGACCTCCCGGCCCGAGCGATACTGCGCATGGCGACGGCCAACGGCGCGGAGATAGCCGGGGTGGACCGCGGCGTGATAGAGCCCGGTGCCGACGCCGACCTGCTCGTCCTCGACGGCGACTCCGACAACCTCAGCGGCGCGCGCGACCTCGTCCGCGCGGTCGTCAGGCGGGCCGGACAGGCAGACGTCTCGCGGGTCGTCATCGGCGGCAGGCAGGTCGTCCCCCGCGACGACTGAATCGCGCTCTCGCCTTCCGCCGCGACTCCTCGCTCGCTCCGCTCCCGGTCCGATTCCGCACCGCGCCGACGGGATGAAATGGCTTCCGAGCGTACGACCGCGCGATGACGACGCTCTCGTTGCTCGCCGGACTCGCGCTTGGACCGATCGTCGGTCTCGTCGCGACGCTCGCGATGGATCAGGTGATGCCTCGGCTCCCCGAGGGGACGACGGCCCCGAAGGTCGCCGCCGGCGTGCTCACGGACACGCCGGTCGACGACGCGCCCGAGCGGCTGGCGACGTGGGTCCACTACGTCGCCGGCGGCGGCTCCGGCCTGCTGTTCGTCGGGCTGGCGGCCGCGACCGGGTCGCTGCTCGGTCTCGGTCCCCTCGTGGCCGTCGCGGTCGCCGGGGTCGTCCAGCTCGCGCTGATGGTCGGCTTCTTCGCGCTCGTCCCGCTGCCGCGCGCGTCGGGGCTCCCGCGTCAGCGGCTCGGTCGGGTCCGGCGCGACTGGGCCGTCTCCGCGGCGGCGTACGTCGTCGTCGCCGCCGCGATCGTCGGGGTCGCGACCGGGATCTGAGCGGCGGTCGCCGGCGGCGACGCGGCGGCCGCGTTCCGGGAGAGAAACGGTTTAGTCGCTGGCTCCGGCCGGATCGGGTATGCACGCAATCACTCGATCCGGGTGGATCGAGGTCATCTCGGGGTCGATGTTCTCGGGCAAGACGGAGGAGCTGCTCCGCCGGCTCCGGCGGTCCGAGATCGCCGGCCAGTCGGTCGCCGTCTACACACCCGCGATCGACGACCGCTACGGCGAGGCGACGATCGGGAGCCACACGGGCCGGCAGTGGGAGGCGACCGTCGTCGACAACGAGGGGGACGGGCCGCTCGACATCCTCGACGACGACCCCGCCGAGGTCGTCGCGATCGACGAGGCGAACTTCTTCTCGGACGCGCTCGTCGAGGTCTGTAACGCCCTCGCGGACCGCGGCAGCCGCGTGATCGTCTCGGGCACCGACCAGACGTTCCGCGGCGAGCCGTTCGAGCCGCTCCCGCAGCTCATGGCGACCGCGGAGTACGTCGACAAGCTCCAGGCCATCTGCTCGGTCTGCGGCGAGCCCGCCTCTCGGAACCAGCGGCTCATCGAGGGGGAGCCCGCCCACGTCGACGACCCGACGATACTCGTCGGCGCCGAGGAGTCCTACGAGGCGCGGTGCCGCGACTGCCACGTCCTCCTGACCGGCGACCGCCCCGACGCGGAGCGACCGTTCGACTGCCCGGAGGCGGACTCCGCGAACGACTGAGCCGGTCCCGCGACGCCGCCCCTCGACGGTGGGGACGAACCGCGGCTCAGTCGGGCCCGTTCGCCAGCCGATAGGCCCAGAGGTGGCCGCCGCCGCCCGGCAGATCGATCGGTCGGTACGTCCGAATCAGCGCGGTTCCGTCGGCGAGCGCCAGCCGCTCGTCGTCGACCGGCTGCCGGGCGTCGACGATCCGCTCGATCCCGTCGACGAACCCCTCCGGATCGGCGAACCGCCTGCTCAGTTGGACGGCGAGTTCCCGGCAGTCGCGCCCGGCGGCGGCCTCCGGGTCGCCGTCGATGTCGAACAGCTCGTACACCCGCTCGTTCGCGCGTATCACGCGCCTGTCCCCGTCCTCGACGAGCATCCCGACGGGGAGCGCGTCCAGCGCGGTCGACAGGACGGCGTTCGTCCGCTCGATCTCGCGCTTCCGGGCCTCCGCCTCGGTGACGTCCTCGAACTGTGAGAAGACGCCGATCACCGCTCCGTCCTCGTCGGTCACCACCTGGTTGTGCCACGCGCAGCGGATCCGCTCCCCGTCGCTGCGGACGTTCTCGTTGACGCTCTGGTACCCGCCCTTATTCGCGAGCAGGTCGCGTTCGAGCACCGCGACGTGTCGGCGTTCCGTCTCGGGAACGAACGGGAGCCACGTCCCGCCGAGGAGTTCGGACTCCTCGTAGCCGAGGATCTCCTCGGCGGCGGGGTTCACCCGAACGATCCGGAACTCGTCGTCGTACTCGATCGTTCCCAGCGGTGACTGGCCGATGAACCGCGACAGCCGCTCCTGGCTCGCGGCGAGCGCGGCCCGCGACCGGTGTTGGTCGACGGCGTTGCGGACGCGGTTGGCCAACACCTCGTACTGGTCGTTTCCCCCGCGCTTCTGGATGTAATCGGTCGCGCCGACGGAGATGGCCTCGCTCGCTATCTCCTCGCTCCCCTTCCCGGTGAACAGGACGAACGGGGTGTCGACGCCGTTGTCGCGGGCGCGCTGGAGGAAGGCCAACCCGTCGGTCTCGGGCATGTCGTAGTCGGAGACGACGCAGTCGATCGGCGCCGACTCCAGCGCGTCGAGGGCGTCCTCGACGCTCGTCTCGGAGCTGACCTCGAACGTCTCGTCGATCCGTTCGAGATACGTCGCGGTCAGATCGAGGAAGGCCGGGTCGTCGTCGACGTGGAGGACGCGGACCGTCGACGGGTCGTCCGACTTGGGGTCCGCTGGAGGCCCCGTCATGCGCACTCATACCGCGACCTGCGCAATATACGTTCGGGTCCGTTTATCAAACGGTTCGGGCGGGCGGTCGGCTCACTCCGCGGCCGCTTGGTCGTCCCCGTGCCCGCCTGCGATCGCCGGGTCGGATTCGCGCTCGTCCGCCGCCGTCGAGTCGTCGACCGGGAAATCCCCGTCCGCGGTCGCGAGCCGGAACAACCCCACGAGCGCGCCGGCCGCGATCAGCGTTCCCTCGACCTTCGCGGCCGCGTACACCCACTCGCGCGGCTCCGCCTCGCCGGCGTTCCGGTAGAGCGCGCGGGTCCAGAGCGCGACGACGCGGCGCGGCGCGATGGCCTCGATCAGTCCGCCGAGTCCGGCCACCAACAGCAGTAGCGCTTTCATACGCCCCCTTCGTCGGGGGCCCTCAAAAGCGGCCCGGGGACTGCGGCGTCGTTCGGCGTCGGTCCCTCAGCCGTCCGCTACCGGCTCAGCGGCGTCGAGATACCGCCGACAGGTCGCGGCCGCCCACTCCCGCACCGCGGCGTCCCTCGTCCACAGCAGGGCGGCGACCCCCGCTCCGTCGATCAGCCCGACGGCCGCGCGGTCGTCGGCGAGGACGACCGCGATCGGGGACTCGCCCTCGTGGCGGTACGCGTCGACGCCGCGGTCGGCGAGCGCGCGGCGGACGACCGCCCCCGTCGTTCCGGTGAGGCGGTCGGCCGCGGAACCGGTGAACACGACGCGGCCCTCGCTCGGCGCGGTCGCGTCGGCGGCGGCGCCGGATTCGTGCGCCTCGTCTCCCGCCGATAGCGACGCGTTCAGTCGCCCGGCGAGGTCGGCGTCGAACCGCGGCACGACCGCGACGACGCTGTCGGACCCACCGATCAGCTCGGCGAGTCGGCCCACGGGCGTCGGCGAACCTTCCGGCTCGTCGGCGCCGTTCGCCGAGCCGCTCGCGCGTTCGACGATCGCGGTCCGATCGCCGAGGCCCGCGGGGTCGCAGTCGACTGCGCGCGCTACGATCGACCGGAGGACCGCCGCGGGCGACGCGGAGCCGTCGTCGCTCACGCGTCTCGCTCGTCCGCGGCGGTCGCGTCGCTCTCGCCGCCCGGCCACCTGTCCGGCGCGTCCGGGCGCGTCGGGTACGACTGCCGGCCGCCGCTCGCCTTCCGCGCGAGCAGCCGCGCGGTGGCGCGCCGGCGGTCGTCCGGGCGCTCCGCCGTGGTCTCGTCGTAGTAGCGCACGCTCAAGGCCAGTCCGGCGCGGAGCAGCTCGTTGGCCGCGAACCGGTATCGGTCGTCGCTCGGTCCCGACGGCGACGGGTCCGCCGACCGGAGGTGCCCCTCCACGAAGAGGTAGCCGCCCGGCGCGAGCGCCTCGACGAGGTCCGCGAACCGACCGAGCGCGTGGAAGAAGCTCATCGTGATCACGTCGTACGCCTCCGTCGGGAAGCCGTACGTCGAGACGTCGGCGCGGACCGCCTCGATCCGCCCGCCGATCCCGCGCTCGGCGGCGCGGTCGCGGACGACGCGGAGCCCCTCCGCCGACGCGTCGAGCGCGTCCACCTCGCGTCCGCGGTCCGCGAGGAACACGGCGTTGCGGCCGGTCCCCGCAGCCACGTCGAGCGCGCGACCGTCGGGGAGCGACGGCTCGTAGGCGCGAAGCACGGGGGACGGCTCCGGCGCGCGCGGGTACTCGCCCGACGCGAACCGCTCGTCCCAGTCGGTGTCGGTCACGGGCGCCCTTCGCCGCGCCGCGGCGTAAACCTCAGGGGCGTCTCGCCCGGACTGCGGGTATGAACGAGACCGAGGCCCCCGCCGAGCGACTGAACGCGCTCCTCGGCGACCGCGACGAGACGCTCGCGACCGCGGAGTCGCTCACCGGCGGGCTGGTCGGATCGCGGGTGACGGACGTGCCGGGCGCGAGCGCCTACTTCGACCGCGGCTTCGTGACGTACACCTACGACGCGAAACGCGAGCTGCTCGGCGTTTCCCGCGAGTCGCTCGACGCCCACGGCGCCGTGAGCGACCCCGTCGTCCGCGAGATGGCGGCGGGCGCCCGAGACCGGGCGAACGCGGACTGGGCGGTCGCGACGACCGGTATCGCCGGCCCGACGGGCGGCACCGACGAGAAGCCGGTGGGTCTCGTCCACTTCGGCGTCGCGCACGCCGCCCCGTGGGGAACCGGGGAGTCGTTCGTCCGGACCGTGCGGGCCGTCATCGACGGCGACCGCGACGCGGTGAAGCGGGGCGCCGCCGAGCGCGCGCTCGACGCGCTCGTCCGTGCGATCGAGGACGCCGACGGCTGAGCGACCGGGGACGCCGACGGCTGAGCGACCGAGGACGCCGCTCTCCTCGTCGTCGAGACGGTGTCCCGGCGATCGTCGGTGCCGGTGGCCGTCGTCCGGTGAAGCGTTCGCGCCGTCAGTCGATGTAGGCGTTCCCGACGACGGCGACGAGCAGCGCCGCGATCACGATCCACGTGAGCGGTTCGACCGCGAGGAGGCGGAGCGGCCGCGCGGCCGACTCGCCGAAGCCGAAGAGGGCGCCGCCGGCGAGCGCTACCGCCAGCACGAGCGCGCCGACGATTCCGGCCACGCCGAGCAGCGCCCGGTCCGACGAGTCCATGGCGGCGATCCGCGCGGGACGTATATAAACGGATCCCGAACGCGAGACAGCGGTCGACGCGCCGTCGAGAAGGCGGCGGGCGTGAAAACCCGCGCCGCCGCGTCCGGTGTCAGTGGAGGTACTGGAAGGCGATCTCGGTGTCGTCCGACAGCTCTCGCTCCGTCCGCCACTCCCCGAGTTCGGTCGCGACGCGGCGCCACTCGACCGACTCCGACGGGATGGCCCCGACGAACCGGTCGAGTATCTGCCCGGCGTCGGCGTCGAGTTCGGCCGGCGTTATCACGAGGGTCTCGTCGCGGATCCCCCGCCCGACGCGGAGCCGGATCGCGTCCCCTTCTCGGATCTCGTGGTAGAGGTCCCTCGCGACCTTCCGGTCCGGGTGGTCGTACCTGAGGTCCTCGACCGCGTGGTGGAGCAGTCGCTGGACGGCGTCTCGGTCTCGGTTGTCGAACAGCGGGAGGGTCCGCCGGAACTCCCCGTCGCCCGTCGACTCGCTCATGGCGCCTCGTGGGACCCGTCGTCGCATAACGTCACCGGTGGACGCTGCGGGTGAGCGCGAAGATGAACAGGCCGATCATGAACGCGCCGACGAATCCTTCGGTGGCGGCGAGGAAACTGCCCGCGAAGTTCGGAACGGTCGCCGTGGGGCCGAATATCAGCGACGTGAACGACTGAACGCTCAACAGCCCGTATCCGAGCGGCGACGCGAACGGCGGGTCTGTGACGACCGCGGCGAAGAGCGCCGCGTAGACGACGACGGTGACGAGCGAGAATCCGATGGTGCGGCGCGGCTTCTCGCCGTACCCGCACGTGGCCGAGAGCGTGAGGTTCACCGCGACTAAGAACAGCAGTTTGAGCCGGCTGCGAAGTGACTCCTTGTGGGCGAACGCCCGGTCGACGTGCGTCCGGCGCCGGTAGTACATCTCCTTGATGAAAAACCGGGAGGCGGACTGGCTGTCGCCGACGCGCTCGGCCCCGTTCTTCGCCTTCAGGTACGTCACTTCGAGGTCCGACGCCTCGCCGTCGGCGAGCCAGCCCGCGAGCCGGCTTCGAACGCCGCCTCCGTCGGCCGGCTCTCCCGGACCCCCGCCCGATTCGTCGGCGGCGCCGCCGTCCGCGCCGGGCGCCTCGTCGGCGTCGTCCTCGATGGCGAACCGGTCCGCTTCGAGGCTGTACGTGTCGTCGACCGTCCCGCGGAACGTGTGTAACACCCACTCCGGAGCCAGCACGTACCGGTAGTTGGAGAAGTCGAAGCCGTCGAACTCGGTCCGGTAGAAGAGGAACCGCTCGAAGACGCCCTCCGAGTCGGCCATCTCGATATCCACGTCGCCGACCCTGCTCCGTCGGAGGTTGTAGTACACGGCGGCCCCGTTCTCCTGGACGAACCGGCCGCCGTCGACCGTCGTGCGCTCCAGGTTGATGGTGACGTCGCCGCCGGCCGTTCGCACGTTCTCGAACCGCGCCCGCTCGAACGTCGACTCCCGAAGCGTCGCGCTCGATCTGAACGTCGTCTCGACGAAGTGGACCGTCCCCCGGAACGCGGCGCTCCGGAAGTCGCCGTCGCCGACGAACGTCGCCCGCCCGAAGAAGGCCTCGTCCGTGAACTCGGCCTTCAGGAACCGCGCCGTGTCGGCGAACGTGGCATTCCGGAAGTCGCCCAGCCGGTCGAACGTCGACTTGTAAAACGACGCGTAGCTGTTGAAATCGACCGCCTTGAAGTACGTCGCGCCGCCGAACCGGATGTACGACAGCACCGCCTCGCCGTCGAACGTCGCGAACTGGAACTTCGCCTTGTCGCCGAACTCGGTCTCGGTGAACGACGCCTCGGAGTCGAAGTCGGCGTTCTGGTAGTGCGCGGGCTGCGCGAAGCTCGCCTTTTTAAACAACGCCTCGGCCGCGAACGCGCAGTTCATGAACACCGCGGCGTCCTCGAACTCGCACCGGTTGAACCGGCTCGTCCCGCCGAACTGGACGGTGCGGAAGTCGGTCCTCGCGTGGAACCGGCTGGCGGTGAAGGTCACGTCCGACCGGAACGCCGCGCGCTGGAACAGACACGCGCCCCGCCACGCCGACTCCTCGAACGAACAGGGGGCGCGGAACCGGGCCCGGTAGAAGTCGGCCACGTCGCCGAACCTGACGCGGTCGAAGCTCGCCGGCCGGGCGAACGTCGAGCCGCCGAACCGCGCGCTGTCCTCGAAGTCCGTCCCGTCGAAGACGGCGTCGCCGCGGAACGTCGCCCGCTCCGCCGACACGTCTTCGCCGAACTCAGCGTCGGTGAAGTCGGCGGCACCCTCGACCCGTATCTCGTCCATCAGGAGCGGCTGTCGGAGGACGGTCTGCTCCGCGAGGAACTCCCCATAGACGGTGACGTGCCGGAGGTCGATCGGGTGGTTGGTCACCCGGTCGAGGACTCGGTGTGAGACGTCGATCGTTCCGAACTCGGCCCCGACGAACCCGAGCGACGACGCCTCGCCGGTCGCCAGCTCCGACACCAGCGATTCGCACACCGACTCGTCGTCGATGCCGAGCTCCGCGCGCCGAGCGGGAGAGAGGTGGAACCGACAGCGGTCCGTCTCTCCCTCCGCCTCTCGGGGACAGGACCACCTCTCGTCGAGCGCGGCCGAACGACCGTGTTCCTCCTCCCACGCCACCGGGTCGAAGCTGTACGCACACGTTCCGACGGACACGACGTACCGGGCCGACGACAGCGCGGATAGTAAAACTACCTCACAGCACCGCCCGACGCAACCGCCGTCCGGCTAGAGGATGGTGTACGACGTCACGGTGTCGCCCCCGACGGTCACGTCGACGGTGATCCGATCGCCGACGGTCACGTCGGCGTAGGTCCCGGTCAGAGGTTTGCCGGGCACCTCCTTGCTGAACGCGTTGACCGAGACGTGGGCCATGTTGCGGAAGTTCGCGAACCCGGACTGGTGGATGTGCCCGCTTATCGTGCCGCGTCCGGACCCGAGCCCCTCGATGACGCGAAGCGTCTCCTTTCGGTCGGAGAGGAACGCGCGCTCCGGGTAGTGTCTGAACCAGTCGTTGTCCGAGATGTCGAAGGTCCCGAGCGGGTGATGGCTCAGGAAGAGCGGGTCGTCGTACTCCGCGCAGACGCCCGCCAGCCACTCGCGCTGGTCGGACCCGAGCTCGCCGCGGGCGCCCGGCGTCGCCTCCTTCGTCGAGTCGAGGTAGACAATCGGCACGTCGTCGGTCTCGATCACGCCGTGGAAACGGTCCTGGCCGAGCAGCGACGTGAGCTCCGCGCGGGTCAGCGTCTCGACGTCGTGGTTCCCCAGCAGATACGTGACCGGGACCGGCGCGTCCGCGAATATCTCGCGGACCCGTTCGACGTTCGCCTCGTCGACCTCGGCCGAGCCGTCGTCTTCGATCAGGTCGCCCAACACGAAGATCCGGTCGAACGCGTCGGCGGAGACGGCCTCGAGCGCGTCGCGTAGCTCCCGCTCGATCTCGGCCGCGTGGCCGCTCCGCATGTGGACATCGGGAAACAGCGCGAATCGACCCATCGGTTACCAATGAGTCGACGCACCGCGGTCAAATAACTACGGATCGGCGCTCGCCGCGGGGAAAACGCCTCGCCGTCTCGGCGCCAGATCGCGTCGGGGAGTCGCCGCCCGACTCCTCAGAGAGTCGACGGCGTCCAGCAGAGCCAGGGCAGGGATTTGAACCCCGGAAGTCTCGATTACAAGTCGAGTGCATGAACCACCCATGCTCCCCTGGCGCGTGCGGCCGTACTCGGTCCTCCTATGAGTGCGTGTCGCTTTCCGCGAACCCGGCCGGAGTCATCGGCTTTCCTGATCGCCGCCGCGCTCGTCCTCGTCTTGGGGGTCCAGTGACTTCGTCAATTCCACGCGGTGGAGGCCGTAGCCGCGGTCCGCGTAGAACGCACGGGCGCGGTCGTTGTCTGCCAGCGCCTCTAGCGCCACGCGCTCGGCGCCCGCCTCGACGAGCGCGCGCTCGGCCGCGTCGAGCAGCGCCGCACCGACCCCCTCGCCGCGCCGGTCCGGTCGCACGAAGAGGTTGCTGACGGTTCCGCGGACGGCGTCGCGGTCGTAGTCACCGCGTTCGAGCGAGAAGCCGACGAACCCGACGGGGTCCGGATCGCCGGCGTCCGCTTCGGCCGCGGCTTCAGGGTCGCGAGCGACCAGCAGGTCGCTGGTAACCACCGACTGCGCGACCCACTCGCGGACGGTCGCGCGGTTCGCCTCGCCGCGGAGCGTGGCGCCGTACTCGCGCTGCCCCGCGGCGAGCGCCACCCACATGTCGGTGACCGGGTCGACGTCGTCGGCGGTCGCCGGCTCGATCCGGGCGTCCGTCTCGGCCATACGTTCGCGTTCGGCTCGCGACGTGTTGAGAGTGCCGGCCGATGACTCGGCCTCGCCGTTGGCGCATCGAACGGCGGCCCAGCGACTCAGACCTCGCGGCAGTTCGGGCAGACGGCCTGCCCGTTCGCGGTGACGAGGTCGGGGACGAGCGCGCCGCAGCTCTCGCAGACCCCCTGCGTCGAGCCCTCGCTCGGCGCACCCGTCACCGGGTCGACGCCGTCTTCGCTTCCGGAGGGGCCGTCTCCCGAGGCGGCCGCGGCGGGCTCCGATGCCGTGGCCGGGTCCATCGTCGCCGCGGCGCTCCGCTCCGCGTCGGAGTCCGCCGCGGCCGCGGTTGACAGCACGGTCTCCTCCGGGTGGGGGTCGCCCGTCGCGGGTTCGTCACCGAAGCCGTCGGCGCCGGCGCCCGTCCGCGGCGCCCCCGCGGCGAGCGCGTCGCCGTCCGTGACGACGCCGACCGCCTCCCCGTCGTCGACGGCGACGACTCGGTCCGTCCCCTCGGCGACGAGCCGCTCTTCGAGCGCCGCGAGCGAGTCGTCCGGCGAGACCGTCGGCAGCGGCGGACTCATGGCCGCGCCGACCGTGGACGGCGGCCCCTCGGGCGACTCCCCGCCGTCGCCCGCCTCCAGCAGCACCTCGAGCGCGTCGCGGGCCTCCAGCCGTCCCACCGGCTCGCCGCCGCGCACGACCACCAGACAGTTCGTCTCCTCTTCGACCAAGAGCGCGGCCGCCTCCGGCAGCGCGTCCGACTCGCTGACGCCGAGGAACTCGCGGTGCATCACGTCATGAACCGTGGTGTCTGTTCGCATACGTCTCGGATCCGCTCCGACCGGCTAAAAGGTGCCCCCGGTAGCGTTTTATCCGTGCCCGGCCTACGCTTGCGATCGGTTCGCATATCCGGCGGGGCGAGTCGCGTCCGGACGCCCTGCGGGCGCGCCCCGCCGACGAAAGGGAGCGTTCAAACCCTCCGACGTTCGAACTGGGACATGGCCATTCCCTCGTTCGTGATCGGGATCGCGGGGGGGACGGGCGCCGGGAAGACGACGGTCTCCCGGCTCGTCACCCGCGACCTCGGCGACAGCGTCACCCGGATCCCGCTGGACAACTACTACGAGGACCTCTCGCACCTCGAGTTCGAGGAGCGCAAGGAGGTCAACTACGACCACCCGTCGGCGTTCGAGTGGGAAATCCTCAGGGAGCACCTCGAAGCCCTCCTGGAGGGCCAGTCCGTCGAGATGCCGCAGTACGACTTCGAGATTCACAATCGGAAAGACGAGCGGATCACTGTCGAACCCACCGATGTCATCGTGCTGGAGGGCATCCTGGCGCTGTACGACGAGGACATAAACGACATGATGGACCTGCGGCTCTTCGTCGAGACCGACGCCGACGTGCGGATCCTGCGCCGGATCCGCCGGGACGTGATCGACCGCGGCCGCGACCTGGAGGGCGTCATCGACCAGTACCTCTCGACGGTGAAGCCCATGCACGAGCAGTTCATCGAGCCCTCGAAGAAACACGCCGACGTGATCATCCCGGAGGGCGCCAACAGCGTCGCGGTGAACCTCTTAGAAGAGAAACTGCGCGCCGAGGTCGAGGGCGACGCGGTCAGGAGTTGGGAGCGCGGCAGCCTCGAATCGGAGCTGGGCGAGAAGCGCTCGCTCGACATGGACGGCGACGATTAATCAGTTCGAAACGGTGGGTCTCTGGGCGTGGACGCCGGAGCGACGGTATCTGTCGCCGAAGCCCGTTCGTTTGCTTATAAACCGCTGCTCGTAGATCGACGCTGAACACTTCCTAAGCCCCAGCCGCGAGGACGCCGTACGCTCGCTGCGGTCCTCGTCGCTCGTGTTGCTCGCTCCTGCGGTCCTTACGTCGCCTACGGCGTCCTCGCGGCTGCCCCTTTGAGTCCCGTCCCGCGACCGCACCTCACGCCTCCCCAGCCTCGCCGCTCGCTCCCTCCGGTCGCTCGCGGCGTCCCTCGCGCGTGCTCCTCGCGGCCGCCTCCGGCGGCCACTCGGAGGCACGCGCCACCGCACTGTCATTTACAAGCGATCGTCGTAGCCGCTCACAGGCATTTAACCATCGTATCTCGACCGTCCCGGCTCATCGCCGCCGGCTCGCCACCCGCTCCTCGGCGGTCTCGGCGCTGACGAGCTCGTACAGCGTCGCGCGGCCGCCGTCCTCCTTCGGGCGGAGCACGCGACCGAGCCGCTGGGTGAACTCCCGCTCGCTGCCCGACCCGGAGAGCAGGACCGCCACGTTGGCGTCCGGCACGTCGACCCCCTCGTCGAGGACGTTCGCGGCGACGACCCGGCCGTAGGTGCCGTCGCGGAAGCGCTCCAAGATTTCGCGGCGCTCCTTCGCGCCCGTCTCGGCCGTGATCGCGGGCAGCAGGAAGCGCTCGGAGAGGCGGTAGACGAGGTCGGTGTGGGCCGTGAACACGATCACGCGGTCGTCGCGGTGGCGGTCGAGGATCTCCGCGAGCCGCTCGACCTTGCGGTCGGCGTTCATCATGACCTCGCGGGCGTCCTGCTTCGCGAGGAGCGCCTCGCGGGCCGCCGGGTCGTTTCCCGAGCGCTTGACCAGCTCCTGGTAGTCGCTCCCGCTCGAAAACGTGATCCCCGCGTCGCGGACGTACTCGACGAAGGTGCCCTGTTTCTCGTCGTAGCGCTCGCGCTCCGCCTCGGTGAGCTCCACCTCGATCCGCCGGATGTCGTAGGGGGCGAGGTGGTCGCCCGCGAGGTCGTCGACGTCGAGCGCGTAGACGCGGTCGCCGACCAGCTCCGCGACCGCCTCGTGGGCGCCGTCCGGGCGCTCGAAGGTGGCCGTGAGCCCGAGTCGCGCGGGCGCGGCGAGGAGGCGCGCGGCGTCCCGGTACCCCTCGCCGCCGAGGTGGTGGACCTCGTCGAAGACGACGAACTCGAAGGCGTCGCCGACGCCGTCCGCCTTCAGGTACGCGGAGTCGTACGTCGACACCGTGATCGCCTCCCGACGCTGCTCGCCGCCGCCGAACCGGCCGATCGGGGCGTCGAACTCGCGCTCCAACTCTCGTTGCCACTGGTCGAGCAGGTCGACCGTGGGGACGACCACGAGCGTCGGAACGCCGAGTTCGACCATCGCGCGGATCGCGATCACGGTCTTGCCGGCCCCGGTCGGCAGCTCGAGGACGCCGCGGTTGCCGGCGTCGCGCCACGCGTCCAACGCCTCGCGCTGGTACTCGCGGAGGTCGTAGTCGGTGGCGAGCGCGTCCGGGAGCCCGGCCTCGCTCGCGGCGCGCTCGCTCGCGTCGAGGACCCGGTCGTCGACTGCGACGCCGGCCACCCGGAGCGCCCGCCGGAGTTCGGCGTAGCGGTGGGCGGGCGCCCGGCCGGTCCCGGTTCGGGGGTCCGTCTCGACCCCGGGCAGCGGCGGCAGCGCGTCGGGCGCGAGGTCGACGTCCGCGTCGACCCGGATCGTGCCGTCCTCGTAGGTCAACCGGACGTCCATCGTCCCGAGTTCCCGTCCGACTTACAAAGGCCCACCGCCTCGGTCCGCCATGCGCGCGGACGAACTCGACCCCGACCTCGCCGCGGCGATCGCCGAGATCGAGTCGCTGGGCCTGCCCGCGTGGAGCGACCTCTCGGTCGATGCCGCCCGCCGCCTCGAAGACGACCTGTTCTCGGGACCGCCCGAACCGCCGGTGGCCGACGCCCGCGACCTCGCGTTCGACGGCCCGCACGGCGAGGTGCCGGTCCGGGTGTACCGCCCGGCGGGGGCGCCCGATCCGATGGGCGCAGGGGGCGACCCGCCGGCCCGCGCCCTCGTCCACTTCCACGGCGGCGGCTGGACGCTTGGGACGCTCGATTCGGTCGACGGGATCTGCCGCGAGCTCGCGGTCCGCGCCGACGCGGTCGTCGTCTCCGTCGACTACCGGCTCGCGCCAGAGCATCCGTTCCCCGTCGCGGTCGACGAGGCGACCGCGGCGCTGGAGTGGGTCACCGAGACGGCGGACGCGCTGGGCGTCGATCCCGACCGGACCGGCGTCTCGGGCACCAGCGCCGGCGGCGCGCTCGCGGTCGCGGCGTCGCTCCGCGCGCGGGACGTCGGAGACGCGCCGACGCCCGCCGGGCAGTTCCTGCTGTACCCGATCGCCGGCCGCGACTTCGAGACGGACTCGTACCGGGAGAACGCGGACGGCCCGCTGCTCACGCGCGAGGACATGCGGTGGTTCTACGAGCAGTACCTGCGGAGCCCCATCGACGCCGCGAACCCGTACGCGGTCCCGCTGGAGGCGACGGACTTGGGGGACCTCGCGCCCGCGACGGTCGTCACCGCCGGGTTCGACCCCCTGCGCGACGACGGCGTCGCGCTCGCGGACCGGTTCGAGCGCGAGGGAACGCCGGTCGAGCACCGTCACTACCCGGCGATGGCGCACGGGTTCTGTAGCCTCGCGGACAGGGTGGCCACCGCGGAGACCGCCCTGTCCGCGGTCGCGAGCGACGCGCGATCCCGGCTGTGATCGGTCGCCCGAAGCGTCGTCCGCCGACCGGTCCCGTCGGACGGCGGCGAGCGGAAATCGCGGCGCGAGGTCAAAGCATAACTCTCGCGAGGCCGTGTCCGTGAGTATGGAACGAGTCTCTATCGACGAGGTCGAGCCGAGCGCCCTCGGAAGCGACGTGGACCGCCGGGGGCTGTCGGAGCCGCTCGGGGCGACCGACGTGGCGCTCAACCGCTACCGCCTCGATCCTGGGGAGCGGTTCTCCGGCGGGCTTCACGCTCACACGGACCAGGAAGAGATCTTCGTCGTCGTCGAGGGGGAGGCGACGTTCGAGACGATGGACGGGGACGTGAGCGTCGGCGCGGGCGAGGCGGTCCGGTTCGCGCCCGGCGAGTTCCAGTCGGGCAAGAACGACGGCGACGAGCCGGTCGTCGCGTTCGCACTGGGCGCGCCCCGCGACAGCGAGGACGTGCGGATCCCGCAGGAGTGTCCGGAGTGCGGACACGAGAACATGCGGGCCGTTCCGAGCGACGACGGGTTCGATCTCCGGTGTCCGGAGTGCGGCGCCGAACTGGAGGGCTGACGCCGTCGAGGCGGGCGCGGGAGACGGGAGAAAACGGAGTCGGACCGGCGTCGGGACTCAGGCGTCGACGGTCGTCTTCACGATGCTCACGGGCGCGGTCGACTGCCGGGAGACGCGCTCAGTGACGGAGCCGAGCATCCGGCGGTAGTCGCCGGAGCGCGTCTTCGACCCCATCACCGTGAGGTCGACGTCCTCCTCGTCGGCGTAGCGGAGGATCTCCTCGTGCGGGACGCCGTAGCGGAGGGCGGTGACCGCCTCCACGTCGGCGTCGCGGGCGAGCGAGGCCACCGCGTCAAGCGACTCGCGGCCGGTCTCTTCGAGCGTCTCCTCGGCGCCCTCGGCGCCGTCGACGAACTCGTCGCCGGAGTAGGCGTTCACCACGCCGCTGTCGACGACGTAGAGGACGTGGAGCGTCGCGTCGTAGCGGTCGGCGGCGTCGATCGCGTGGTCGATCGCGCGGTCGACGCCGACGCTGCCGTCGGTCGGGAGGAGCACGTTGTCGTACATACGCGGCGGTTCGTCGAGCGACCGAATAAATCGGTCGCCGTTTCCCGAACGGTTAACACGCTGTGTGCCCCCCGGAGTTCCATGACCGAGGCCGCGGACCGGATCTTCGTGAACGGGGAGGTACACACGCTTGCGGACCCGGATTCGGGCGGCGACGCGGTCTGCGAGGCCGTCGCCGTGCGCGACGGCGAGATCGTCCGGACCGGGCGGACGCACGACGTGGAACTGCTCGCCGGCGTCGACACGGACGTGGTCGACCTCGACGGGCGCGTCATCCTCCCCGGGTTCGTCGACGCGCACACCCACCTGACCACCGTTGGCCGCTACCTCCTCCACGCCGACCTCTCGGCGGCCGACTCCCCGGACGGGGCCGTCGACCTATTGGCCGAGCGCGCGGCGGAAGTGGAACGCGAAGCGAGCGAGGTGGAGGACCCCGAAAGCGACGACTGGGTCCTCGGCTACGGTTACGACGAGTCGACGTGGGACGACTCGCGCTACCTGACCCGCGCGGACCTCGACCGCGTCTCGACCGAGCGCCCGGTGGCGGCGTTCCGCGAGGACATGCACGTCGCGGCGGTCAACGGCGTCGCGCTCGGCCGCTTCGCCGACGCGCTCGCCGACGCTCCCGACGAGACGGTGCCCACGGACGACGACGGCGATCCGACCGGCGTCCTGCTCGAAGCCGCCATCGACCCGATCTACCGAGCGGTCGAGCCCGGCCCGGCCGAGACGCGCGCGGTCGTCGAGGCCGCGCTCGACGGCTGCGCCGCCCGCGGTATCACGGGCTTCCACGACATGGTCCGCAACTCGCACGCGCCCCGGGTCTACCGCGACCTCGACGAGTCCGGGTCGCTCACCGCCCGCGTCCGGATCAACTACTGGAGCGACCACCTCGACGCGGTCCGGGAGGTCGGCCTCGCGACGAACGCCGGGAGCGATATGGTACGGACCGGAGCGATCAAGTCGTACACGGACGGGAGCTTCGGCGGCCGGACCGCGCGCCTCTCCAAGCCGTACGCGGACGCGCCAGACGAGACCGGGCAGTGGGTCGTCGATCCCGACGAGCTGGACGAGGCCGTCGCAACCGCGACCGAGGCGGGCCTCCAGTTCACCGCCCACGCGATCGGAGACGAGGCCGTCGACGCCGTCTTGGACGCATACGAGCACGCCTCCCGGACCGACGCCGGGGAAGCCCGTCACCGCGTCGAACACGCCGAACTGGCCGACGACGACGCGATCGAGTGGCTCGCGGAGACCGGCGTCGTCGCGAGCGTCCAGCCGAACTTCCTGAAGTGGGCGCAACCCGGCGGTCTCTACGAGGAGCGACTGGGATCCGAGCGCACCGCCGAGACGAACCGCTACCGGGACATGCTCGACGCGGGGGTCCGGCTCGCGTTCGGCTCGGACGGGATGCCGATGGACCCACTGTTCGGGGTTCACCACGCGGTCAACGCGCCGGCCGAACCTCAGCGCCTCACCGTCACCGAGGCGCTGCGGGCGTACACCCGCGGCGCCGCGTACGCCGGCTTCGACGAGGACCGGCTCGGGACGATCGAGGTGGGGAAGCGGGCCGACCTCGTCGCGCTCGACGCGTCGCCGTGGGAGCGCGACGACGCGATCGACGATATCGACGTGGCGCTGACCGTCGTCGACGGCGACATCGTGTTCGACGGTCGGTGAATCGGCGGCCGAGGCGCGACCCTGCCGGAACGCCGAGAAAGCCGCAATCGCTGCCAGAAAACAGCAGTTATTAATCATGTAGTTCTAATCTGGGAGCATGACAGAGATAGCCGTCGAGTACGCCGCGGGAAACCGTCTCCGCTCCGAGGCCGAGACCGCCCGACGACTCATCGACGCGTACCTCGGTGACCGGCCCGACGTCGACCGCGTCACCCTCTCGCCCTCCGGCGAGTCCGTCTTCTGCGTCAGCGTCGAGGGCGACCGCATCTGGTGTACCGACACCCGCGAGTGGATCGACTCGATGGAGGCGGTGACCGCCGCGCGGCGCCGCCTCTCCGAACTCTCGTAACTCGCCTCGAAAACCCGGTTACTCGGTCGTTGCGGCCGCGTGCGAGTACGCGAACTCCCGCAGGAGCTTCGCGGCCAGCGCCGCCGCCTGCCCGTCGTCCCGGTCGTTCACCTCGACCGCGTCGAACCCGTCGGCGCGCGGCGCGACCGCGCGGACGAGGTCACGGACGGTCCGCGGCGCTACCCCGAACGGTTCCATCGTCCCCGTACCGGGAGCGTAAGCGGGGTCGAGCCCGTCGATGTCGACGGAGCAGTAGACCGTCTCCCCGGCGAACGCGTCGCCGTCGAGACCGTCGACCCACTCGCGGGCGTCCTCCGGCGCGACGACCTCCACGTCGGCGTCGGCCGCCCGGTCCCACTCGGCCTCGGACCCGGTCCGCGCGCCGACGATAACGGCGCGGTCGACGCCGAGGTCGTCGAGACACCGGCGCGTGACGCAGGCGTGGTTCAGCGGGTTCCCGTCGTATGCGTCCCGGAGGTCGAGGTGCGCGTCGCAGATGACGAGCGCGTCGGGGTCGACGGCCTCGACCCCCGCGTGCGTGACCGTGTGTTCGCCGCCGACGAGGAGCGGGACCGACTCGTCGTAGACGACGCTCCGCAGTTCGGCGGCGAGGTGGTCGAGGTACGCCGGCACGTCGTCCC
This sequence comes from Halorubrum sp. CGM4_25_10-8A, assembly GCF_005435025.1. Lineage (NCBI taxonomy): Archaea > Methanobacteriati > Methanobacteriota > Halobacteria > Halobacteriales > Haloferacaceae > Halorubrum > Halorubrum sp. CGM4_25_10-8A. The sequence goes on from NZ_SGTX01000011.1 coordinate 109,401, forward strand.
ACGGGCGCACGTCGCCCGCGTCGTTGACGCCCAGCGCGGAGAAGCGACTGTCGGTGCGGCGGTCGTAGTCGTCGTACGTCTCGGCGAATCGCCGGACTCGGTCCGGTCCGAACCGGGTGCCCGGCTGAAACGTGGTCGTGGCGTCGAGCGGAGCGCCGACGACCACGTAGGAAGCAGCTTCGCGGTCGGTCGTCGCCCCGGGGAACATCGCCGATTACCCGATGATCTTCCGTTGGCCCTCGTAGTCGAGGTACTCGATGTTGTCGTCCGAGGAGAAGTCTTCGCCCTCGGGAATGCGCATCGTGAACGTGTCGTAGGTGTCTAAGTCCATCACCTGAACCTCGTCGCCGCTGACGTTGACGACCTGTCCCTGCTTGCGCTGAATGATCGGGACCCACACCTTCGCGTCGACAGGCTGCGAGAGCGAGCGCTTCTTGTCGTCGAAGACGCCCTTCCCTTCGACGCGGGCCTTCGCGCTGCCGTGTTTACCGGGTTTGGCGGTGCTGTAGTGGTTGATCTTACAGGGCGCGTCGTCCATCATCACGTAGCTGCCCTCCTGGAGTTCGCGAACCTGCTTCTGCTCTCGCGGCATGTCCGCCAATTTCCCCGGCGCGGGTATAAACGGTTTGGAATGCCGCCGCTACCCGGCCCGAGACGGCGTCCAACCGCCCCGACGGCCTGCGGCGTGGTCGTGTACGTCCTCCGCTCGTCGGACGACCGAGTCGATCGCGTCACCGACGCCCTCGGCGACGACCTCTCCGGCAACGCCGGCGCGCCGATACGCGATGACGCCGACGTTCCGGCGGCCGCGTGCCTCCACGAGATCGCGACGCACGCGGACGGCGACCTCGGCGTTCCCCCGGTCGACTGGGGCGACGCGGTGACTCCGCGAGCGGCGGCGGGTCCTCCGGGGCGGCGGGCGCCGCCGCGGCGACGTAGCGACCATGACGGCGGCGACGTGGCAGCCGCGACGACCGCGGCGACCGAACTCGTCCCGAAAGCGAGCCTACGGGTCGAGCTCGTCCACGTACTCCTCCGGCTCCTCGTCGTCGTCGACGTTCCCGTCCGGCGGGACGAGTTGGCCCGTGTACAGGTAGCTGACGACGAACATGACGATGAAGCCGACGCCGACGGCCGCGGTCGTCCGCACGACGAACGGGATGTCGTTATAATAGAAGTACCGGTCCGAGACCGCCATGGAGACGAACGCCACCAACAAGATCTTCTGCTCGTCGGTGGGGTTGCGGACGAAGCCGACTACGTCGTTTTTGAGGTCGCCGAACACGCCCATCAGGCGTCACCCCCGTTCGTCGCGGCCGAGTCGACCGTCGGCGCGTGCTCCTCGATCACGCCGCTCACCCGATCGAGGCCCTCTGTCAACTCCTCGGTCGGGAGTCCGAACCCGATCCGGAATCGGTCCGGGAAGCCGAACAGATGCCCCGGTGCGAGGACGACGCTCGCCTCCTCGACGACCGTCCGGCAGAACGCCTCCGCGTCCGCGAAGCCGTCGGGGACCGTCACGAACGCGTTGACCCCGACCGGGTCGAGCCAGTCGAGGCCGTGGTCGTCGACCCACGCCGCGACCGTCTCGCGGTGGGCGGCGGCCAGTTCGCGGTTCTCCGCCAGGATCTCCTCCTCGGATCGCCCCAGCGCCTGCTTAGCGACGTGCTGGCCGAACAGGCTCGGCGAGATGGTCGTGTAGTCCTTCCAGCGCCACGCGCGCTCGACGACCGGCTCGGGACCGGCGATCCAGCCGAACCGGAGGCCAGCGAGCCCGTACGCCTTCGTGAGGCTGGTCGTCGAGATGCCGTGCGCGCCGTAGCTCGCGACCGGCGGCTGCGGGTCCTCCGCGAGCAGGCGGTACACCTCGTCGCAGAGCAGGTATGCGTCGCGCTCGACCGCGACGTCGTACACCGCCCGCATCGCGGCCTCGTCGTGGTACTGCCCGGTCGGGTTGTTCGGGTTGTTCACGACGATCACGGCCGTGTCGTCGCGGGCCGCGTCGGCGACGGCCTCCGGGTCTAACTCCCACTCGGGCGGCTCCAGTTCGACGCGGGTCACGTCGCCGAACGCGTCCGGGACGGCGTGGAGCGCCTGGTACGTCGGCGTGACGACGACCGCGTGCGTGCCGGAGCCGACGCCCGACGCGTCGGGGTCCGAGGCGCCGCCCGCCCCGTCGACGGGGGCGTCGTCACCGAGCAGCGAGAGGAACGTCAGGAAGTTCGCCTCCTGGGTGCCGCAGGTGAACAGCACCTCGTCGGCGGATCGGTCGTAGCGGTCGCCGACGGACGCCCGGAACTCCGGGTCGCCGTTCGTCGGGATGACGTAGCCGAGCTCCCCCGGATCGAGGTCGAACCGGCTCGCGTCGAGCGACCGGATGCCGCTTTCGGCCAGCATGATGTCGGCCTCGTGTTCGTACTCCGCGAACCAGCGTTCGAGGCCGAACGGGTCGATGCGCATACCCCTCTTCGGGCGGGCGCGAGGTTAGGTGCTGTGGTTGGCGACGTCGTCGCGGACCGCTCCGGCGGCCGCCCGCGAATCGGGGGCACTGCGGGCCGCCATCGCAACGCATTTCGCCGGGGATTGCGACACGACGGCATGGTTCTCAACCGGCAGCGGCTGTTGGGCGTGCTGTTCGTCGCCATGGCGGCGCTCACGGCGGTCGCGCTGGCGGAGGTGCTGCGGACCGTCGTGTTCGCGGTCACCGTCGCGTACGTCCTGTATCCGCTCCGGCAGCGGCTCGTCGGCCGCGGCCTCTCGCGTCGGATCGCGTGCGTGGTCTCGACCGGCGTCGCGTTCGTCGGCGCGACCCTCCTCGTGGCGCCGCTGCTGTACACGCTGTACCGGCGGCGGTCGGAGCTGATAGCCCTCCTCGAAGGGGTCCCCGACCTCGTCCCGATCACCGTCGGCGGGTTCCAGACGGTGGTCGAGATCGCGCCGTACGTCGCGGCCGCGGAGACGTGGATCCGCGGGGTCGCGATCGCGGTCGCGGGCGCGGCGCCGGTCCTCGTCTTGGAGGTCGTCGTGTTCACCTTCCTCGTGTACGGCATCCTCTACCGGCCGCGGGCGGTCGAGGCGGCCGTCTTCGGCGTCGTCCCGCCCGAGTACCACGACATCCCCACACGGCTCCACGAGCGGACGCGGCAGACCCTCTACTCGATATACGTCCTCCAAGCCGCGACCGCCGCCGCGACGTTCGTTCTCGCGGTCGCGGTGTTCCGGACGCTGGGCTACGGCTCTCCCGTCCTGCTCGCGGTCATCGCCGGCGTCCTCCAGTTCATTCCCGTCGTCGGTCCGAGCATCCTCATCGTCGCGCTCGGCGCTCTGGACTTCCTCGTCGGCGCGACCGGGCGGGCGGCCGCCGTGCTGGTAATCGGGCTCGTCGTCGTCGCCTTCGTGCCGGACGCGGTGATCCGCACTCGGCTCGCCGGCTGGACCGGGAAGATATCGCCCGGTCTCTACTTCGTCGGATTCGTCGGCGGCATCCTCACCCTCGGGGCCGTCGGCGTCATCGTCGGTCCCCTCGCCGTGTCGCTGCTGCTCGAAGCGATCGACATGCTCTCCGAGCACGTCGACCCGACGGACTCGGTCGGTGGCGACGCGGGCTCGACACAGTGACCGGCGACGCGGGCCCGACGCAGTGACCGCCGACGCAGGGCACCACCGGCACGGCTTTCCATGGCCCGACCCTCTGTCCGACACCTGATGTCCTCGACGGATCCCCCAACCGCGGTCGGCGCCGCGCCGACCCTCACGGCGCGGCGTCTCGACGGACTCGCCGATCGCGTCTTCAGCTCGCCGGACGGAAGCGGCGACGACGGCGACGGCGCGATCGACGTCTCCGCCCCGGCGACTGACGAGCGGATCGGGCGCGTGCCGGCCTGCGACGCCGACGACGTGTCCGCCGCGGTCGAACGCGCCCGCGACGCGCAGACGGCGTGGGCCGAGGTGTCGGCGACCGAGCGCGCCCGTATCGTCGACCGGTTCGGCGACCTCGTCGCGGACCGCCGCGAGGAGCTGCTCGACGTGCTCCAGCTGGAGACCGGGAAGTCTCGGCGCACCGCGGTCGAGGAGCTGTTCGACGTGCCGACCGGCTGCTCGTACGTCGCGAGCGAGGCTCCGGGCGCGCTCGCCGAGGAGCGTCGCCGTGGGGTCGCGCCCGGCGTCGCGACCGCGACGGTCACCCGCGAACCGGTCGGCGTCGTCGGCGTCATCTCGCCGTGGAACTACCCGCTGACGCTGTCGATGGCCGACGCGATCCCCGCGCTCGCCGCGGGCAACGCGGTCGTGCTCAAGCCGGACGAGAAGACGCCGTACGGGGCGCTGCTCCTCGCGGAGCTGCTGGAAGTCGCCGGGCTCCCCGACGGCCTCTTTCAGGTCGTCACCGGCGAGGGGCCTCAGGTCGGGCCGCCGCTGATCGACGCGGTCGACTACGTCGCGTTCACCGGTAGCACCGCGACCGGCCGGACCATCGCGGAGCGCGCGGGCCGGAACCTGATCGGCTGTTCGCTGGAGCTCGGCGGCAACAACCCGCTCGTCGTGCTCGGGGACGCCGACGTCGACGAGGCCGCCCGCGGCGCGGTCCAGGCCTGCTTCTCGAACGCCGGGCAGCTCTGTCTCTCCGCGGAGCGGATCTACGTCGTCGAGTCCGCCTGCGACGAGTTCCTCGACGCGTTCGTCCGCGAGACGGAGGCGCTCACGCTCGGGACGGGGTACGACTACGACGCCGACCTCGGCTCGCTCGTCGACGCCGACCAGTTGGCCCGCGTCGAGTCGCACGTCGAGGACGCCCGCGAGCGCGGGGCGACGGTCGAGACCGGGGGCCGAGCGCGGACGGACGTCGCGCCGTACTGCTACGAGCCGACCGTCCTCACCGGGGTCGAGCCGGACGCCGCGGTCGCCTGCGAGGAGACGTTCGGTCCGGTCGCCGCGGTGACGGCGGTTCCGGACGCGGACGCGGCGGTCGCCGCCGCGAACGACTCCCCGTACGGCCTCAACGCGAGCGTCTGGACCGGGGACCGCGAGCGAGGCGCCGAACTCGCCCGCGAGATCGACTGCGGGACCGTGAACGTCAACGACGCGTTCCTCGCGACCTGGGGCGCGGTCGACGCACCGATGGGCGGGTTCGGCGACTCCGGCCTCGGTCGCCGACACGGGCCCGAGGGGATCCGACGGTACACGGAGACGCGGACCGTCGGCGTCTCGCGGGTCGGCCCGCTGACGTTCCCAGACCGGATCCCGACCGACTGGTTCGTCCGGGGCGCGTTCGCCGCGACCCGGCTCGGTCGACGGATGCGTCGCGGCGTCGACGAGGTCCGTCGTCGCCTGTCGCGCCGCTGACTGACCATGCGGAATCGACGGCGCGCGACCGACGACGGCGAAAAGCGGGGTTACTCCGCGTCGTCGATCAGGTCGCCGAACACCGACGCCGCGGTGTCTGGCACGTCGAAGTCGTGGTAGTGCTCGCCCTTCTCGTTCGAGAGGATGTTGAGCGCGGCGGCGGCGCCGTCGCCGGCGGAGATGACCGCCTGCCACTCCTCGGCACGGGCCATTGCGCCGGTCGCGTAGGCGCCCTCGACGCTGGTCTCCATCGACACGCCGACGCTGACGGTGTCGTCCTCGTCGAACTCGCAGCCGAGCGCCTCCGCGAGGTCGCGGTTCGCGCCCGTCGCGAGGACGACGTAGTCGGCCTCGTACTCGCCGTCCTCGGTCGTCACGGTGAACCCGCCGCCTCCGTCCTCGACGCCGGTGACCTCCTCGCCCTGGCGCCGGTCGACGCCGAAGTCGTCGGCCTGCTGGCGCGCGGTCGCCATGAACTCGCTGCCGCCGACCGAGCCCACGCCGAGGTAGTTGAACAGGTGCGCCTTGTGCATCCACGTCTCGTCCGTGTCGAAGAGGACGGTGTCGAGGCCGTTCTTGCTCGCGAACAGCCCGGCGCTCAGTCCGGCCGGTCCACCGCCGACGATTGCGACATCTGTCATGGTCGCTACAACGCAGTCCCGAACATAAGGCTTGGCGGAAGCGGGGATCGGTCACGGCGGACCTCGCGGCGACCCCCGTCGACGCGGCCGACACCTCACTCCGCGAAGTCAGAGAGGGACCCGGTCCCGTCGCCCGCGCCACTCCCCTCGTCGCCCGTGTCCGGCTCGGTGTCGCTCCGGTGCGTCTCGCCGTCGCTCGTGTCCGGCTCGGTGTCGCCGGAGGCCGATCCGCCCCACGGGTCGTCGGGATCGACCGGTGCGACGGCGCGGGCGAGCTCCGCCTCGTCGTACTCGACCTCCTCGTCGAGCACCATCGCGAGCCGCTGCCACCGCGCGCTCTGTTCGTCTTCGCCCTCCGGGCCGACGCGCGCGCCGTGCGTCTTGAAGAACCGGGTGCCGCGCCCGCGCTTGGATCCCTCGCCGGTGTGCCCGTCGAAGACCGCGTCGAACTCCCCGTCCGGTTCGAGGTCACCGACGGGGAAGTCGTGCGCCGGCTCCTCCCCGCGGGCGCGCGCCTCGGCCCGGAGATCGGCGACCGCGCCGAAGTAGGCGTCCGCGTTCGACGCCTCGCGTGTCGAGCGAGCGCGGGCGGCCGCGAGCGCGGCGTGGATCCCGCAGAGCCGGCCCTTCCACGCGTCGGGCTCCCAGCGCTCCGTCGCGAGTTCTTCGTAGCGCTCGATCGTGAGCGCGACCTCGTCGCCCGCGCGCAGGTCCTCGACGACGTAGAGGTTGAGTCGGTCCCAGAGGTTCCAGGCGTACCCGGAGCGCGCCAGCTCCCACGCCGCCCACGCCGCGATCTCCTCGTCGGAGCGCCGAACCGCCTTCTGGAGCAGGCTGGAGACGACGTACCGGCTGTACCCGCCGTCGGTCTCGTTCGGCTCTTTCTCCTCGCCGAAGTCGTTCTCGCCCGTCGCGTCCGGCGTCCGATCGGTTTCGAGGCTCCCGTCGGACCCGAACGTCGCCTGTCTGTCGTCGCCGTCGGCCATGTCCCCGCTCCCGCCGCGAGAGACTTAACAGCCCCGCGGCGAGCGTGGGTCGCGAGCGGGGTTCGAGTCCGGCGATCCACCCCGCGGTACGGCGGATCACACCTGCTCTGAAAGGGAACTCTTAAGTCGAATCCGGCGGCTATGTTTCGGTAACCGCCCTTAGCTCAGCCTGGTAGAGCAGTCGACTGTAGATCGACTTGTCCCCCGTTCAATTCGGGGAGGGCGGACTGAATTTCTGACTCGTGAGCGACAGCGAGCGGGTGAGGCTTTTCTTTTTCAGCGAGAGAGTTGGTTAGTAGTAGCACGCGAGTAAGCTGAACGACTTTCCTGCCTATTTATACTGAAACCAGCGCAACACGGGATCGATGCGCGTTCGACCGAGGCTGGTCGCGGTCATCGGAGTCGTCGCGGTCGTCGCACTGTCCGGCTGCGCCGGGGGTCCGGGCCCCGCCACCGACGGGGATTCACCGACCGGCGACCTCAACTCGCCGCCGACCGATCCGGCGGGAGTCGACCCCGGCGACCCGGACGACACGACCTGGACCGGCACCGTCGTGCGCGTCGTCGACGGCGACACGGTGGAGGTCGAGTTCCCGAACGGCGAGGTCGACACCGTCAGGCTCCTCGGCGTCGACACGCCCGAGACGAGCGCCGACGTGACTTCGCCGGGTGAGTTCGAGGGGATCCCCAACACCGACGCCGGCCGCGCGCACCTCCGAGCGTGGGGCGGTGAGGCGGCCGCATTCGCCGAGTCCGAACTCGCCGGCGAGGAGGTCACGGTCGTCGCCGGCGGGGACCGACGCGGCGGCTACGGGCGGCTGCTGGCGGTGCTGTACGTCGACGGTGAAGATTTCAACGAGCGCCTGCTGACCGAGGGGTACGCGCGGCTGTACGACACCGAGTTCGCGCTACGCGACGCGTACGCGGCGGCCGAAGCCGACGCGAGGGAACGCGGGGTCGGACTCTGGGCGTTCGACGAGTCCGACTCCCCCGCCGATGCGGGCGCGGTCGACGCCCCTGTGCCGGCGTAACACACTTAAGAGCGCGCTCGGTACGATGTCGTAGTGGCATCCCGACAGGGCGGGTCGGGGGACGCGGAGCCCCTCGGGCCCGGATCGACGGAGCGTCGGACCGTTTCCACGACCGCCGCCGGCCAGCAGGCAGACGCCCGGCCTCGGTCGCCGCCGGAGTCGCCCGCGCGCCGCCGCGCTCGGGCCGGCCGATCCGGCTCGACCGGCCGAACCGGCGAGTATCGGTCGGTTGATCCCCCGCACGGCGGCGAGGCCGCCGCCCGGACGCCGGAGGATCCTCCCGTGCGCGACCCGGGCCGCTACGCGCTGACCGATCACTTCCGCGAGCGGCTCGAACAGCCCGGTCGGTACGTCTCGACGCGCACCGTGAGCGACGCGATCCGCGAGGGGCAGCTCCGGTGGAACAGCACCGACGGGTGGCGGTTCGCCCTCGTGGAGGGCGGCGTCCGGTTCGTCGTGGTCGTGAGCGACACGGAGACGAACTCCCCGGTCGTCGTCACCGGCTGGACCGAGGTCGCGGACCGCGAAGATGCGCTGGAGGCCTCGCGGTGGGACGGGGTCGACGTCGACACCATCGCCGTGCGGGCCGCGCTGAGCGAGTCGGCGTCGACGCCGATCCCGGACCGGATCCGCCCCCGGACCGTGACCCGCCCGTTCGAGGTGGGCGAACACCGCCTCGAAACCGAGCCGGGCGAGCCATTCGTGCGCTGTACCGACTGCGGCTGCCGGTTCCGCTCGAAGGAGGGGATCACCTCGCGGCGGTGTGGGCAGCGGTCGCCGGGCCGCTAGTCGGCGATACTCATTTCTACTCAACTCCATTCTGTTCGCTCGGTTCACGAGTGGCCAAGTCGCTGCGCTGGCGCGCGCCTCCGAGCGCCCGCGGGGCGCGAGGAGTCCGTGCGAGGGAGTCGCAACCGTCGGGAGCGACGAGGCCGGGGAGGCGTGAGGCGGCGGTGCGGGGT
>NZ_SGTX01000012.1:0-115585 GCF_005435025.1 Halorubrum sp. CGM4_25_10-8A
CGTTGAGAGCGAAGCGGAATTCAAAGACCTCGTTCAGGAAACTTTTGAGAAAATAACGAAACGCGTCAGCTTCGCAAAGAAGTGGTGTGAACAGTTCCTTGACTTTCGAATGTTATCTTAATCATTATGGCGGCGGGTATCGCCGTCGCGGTGGGCGGGATGGTGTCGATGTCGTTCGGTGACTTCCTCAGCGGCGTGGCGGTCGGCCCCCGTCCGCTGTACGGAAACGCGCTGGCGTTGACCGGGGCGGTCGCCGCCGCGGGCTACGTGTTGGCCGGGCGGTCGCTGCGGCAACGCATCTCGCTCGTCCCCTACGTCACGGTCGTGTACGGCGTCTGCGTGCTCGTCTTGCTCTCGTTCGTCCTCGCGGCGGGACATCCACTTACGGGATACCCGCCTCGGGAATGGCTCCTGTTCGTCGGCCTCGCGGCCGGTCCGGGACTACTCGGCCACACCGTTCTCAACTGGGCGCTCGCACACCTCGAGTCGAGCGTCGTCTCCGTCTCGCTGCTCGGCGAACCGGTCGGGGCGACGCTGCTCGCCGTCGCGTTCCTGTCGGAGACTCCGACGCCGGCGACGGTCGTCGGCGGGTGCGTCGTTCTCTTGGGGATATACGTCACGGCGGCCGCTGACCGGTGACAGCGTTTTCAGCGTCGATATTTTGGGGTAAACGTTGAAACCGTCTGGCCGGTTGATTAAGATATGGACCGGCGAACGGTCGTCGCGTTTGTAGGAGACAATGCCCGCGCGAGCGACCGCGTAACGCGCGCGGTCGACGCCGCTTGGAAGGGGCCCGACGGACCGACGGTTCGGACGTTCGCCCCGGCCGATCTGGGTGAGGAACGTGACGACGAGGGCCCGCTGAACGACACCTGCGGTGTCGTCGTCACCGCCGCGGCGGCGGCCGACGACGCGGTAACGGAGCGGCTCGCGGCGCTCCCGTCGAACGTGCCGGTGATCGCGCTCGTCGAGGACGCGACGACGGAGACGATCCGCGCCCTGCTGGCGGCCGGCGTCGACGACGTGGTCACCGTCGACGACTGGGCGCTGTCCCCCGACGAGAGCGACGCCGTCCGGTCGCTCGCCGAACGCCTCGCGGGACTGTTAGAGCCCGACCGCGTCCAGCTCGGAACCGACGATGTCGCTCGCCTCTCTGAGGTCTTGCTCGACGCCGGGACGACGCTGATGAGCACCCGCACCGACGAGGTCGGAACGAAGATCGAGTGGACGATGGAGAACGTCGGCGAGCACGCCGAGCTCGACCGGATAATCTGTTACCGAGAGGAGGACGGGCAGTTCGTGCCGGCGTACAGCTGGTGTCCCGACGGCTTCGACCCCGCCCCGAGGCGGTTCGATGACTTCCCAGACCCCGACCAGCTGTCGACGTTCGGCAACGTCGCTCGGGGGGCGGCTCCTCCGCGCGGTGAAGACGTCTCGACCGCTGACACTGACGAGGCGGGTCCGCCGGCGACGGTTCACGTACCGCTCGTCGTCGACTGGGAGCTGAGCGGAATCGTCGCTTTCGAGTCCGACGACTACCGGACGTGGACCGACGACGAGGTCGACCTGTACCGTACTCTCGGGGATCTGGTCGCGCACACGATCGCGCGCAACGACCGTCGGGCGGCGCTCCGCCGACAGGCGGAACAGCTCGAGCAGTTCAGTGCGGTCGTCTCACACGATCTCCGGAATCCGCTAAACGTGCTCTCGGGGTACCTGTCGCTCTCCGAGGACGAGCTGACGCCGTCGCGATACGATGCCATGAGCGGCGCGGTCGACCGCATGGAAACGCTGATCGACGATCTGCTCATGCTCGCGCGGCGCGGGGAGGCGATCGGCGAGACGGAGTCGGTTCCGATCGAGGCCGTCGCGAAAGACGCGTGGGCGTCCGTCCGGTCGCCCGAGGCGACGCTCACTATCGCGGATGAGGTCGGTCAGGTCGAGGCCGACCCGGGACGACTCCGGCAGGCGCTGGAGAATCTCTTCCGGAACGCGATCGATCACGCGGGCCGGGATGTGGCGATAGAGATCGGCCCGCTCACCACGGAGGACGGCCGCCGCGGGATGTACGTCGCGGACGACGGTCCGGGGATACCGGTCGAACTCGCCGACACGGTCTTCGACTCCGGCGTCTCGTCCGCCGACAGCTCAGGGATCGGGCTGGCGATCGTCGACCGGATCGTGGAGGCCCACGAGTGGGACATCGAGGCCCGAAACGACGACGGCGCGGTCTTCGAGCTCACGTTCGGCGCGAGCGCGACGCAGGTCGCGTCGGCGTAGCGGATTCGCTCGGTGTCGGCGGCGGCTCCGTGACGCCGTTATGCGTCGGAGAACCGGTCGACGGTGCGCCGGTGACGGTCTCGGAACATGCCCTCGAACCCGATTTTCGCCGCGGGTCCGACGAAGTCGCCGAGCGGGCCGAGCGGCAGTCGATACGCGACCGTATCGACGAGCAGGGTCTCGTCCCCGTCGGCGTAGAACGCGTGGGTGTGCTGCCACCGTCGGAACGGTCCGTCCTCCATCTCGTCGACGAACCGCGCGGAGCGCTCGGGCGGGGTCTCCCCGTCGGGGTCGCGCTCGACGATGCGCGAGGTCCACCGCTGACGCGGGCCCGCTCCGAACGGTCGGACCGACATCTCGATCGCCGATCCGGCGACGAGAACCCCCGGATCGGACTCGCCGTCCGGTCCCTCCACGCCGTCGATGCGGAGGCGCATCCAGTCGGGGGTGAGTTCGCGCAGTCCGTCGACCGTGGAGTGGAACGCCCACACGTCTTCGACCGGAGCGGGCACCCGAATCGTCCGCCTGTACGTCGGCATACGTCCGGTATGGTGCGGTCGGACAAAAAGCCGTCCACGGCGGGCCGCGACCGAAACTCGCATGCCTGCGCGCGCGCTGATCGAATACGATGGAACGCGGGGCGATCGACGTCGGCGATCTGGCTGGACCGTTCGACCTTCAGGCGACCCTCGAAAGCGGCCAGAGTTACCTCTGGAACCGGTCCGACGGCGACACGTACGACGAACTTCACGCGCACGGCGGCGACGCGTGGTACGAGACCGTCGTCGATCCGATCCCCGGGGTGACCGACGAGCGCGTCGCGGTGCGGGTCCGACAGGAGGGAGGCGTCCACGACGGCACCCTCCGCTGGGAGGCGTCGACGGACGTTGAGCCGCTGTTGACGCACCTGCTCCGGCTCGACGACGACCTCAACGCGATCCTCGACGCCACGCCAGATCTGCCCCTGCTGGAGCGCGCGTACGACGCCTACGAGGGAATGCGACTGACCCGCGACCCGGTCTTCCCGTGTCTGATCTCGTTCATCTGTTCGGCCCAGATGCGGGTTGCCCGGATCCACGGGATGCAGCGCCGGCTCCGAGAGACGTACGGGGACGCAGTTCGACTCGACGACGAGACGTATCGGGCGTTCCCGACGCCCGAGCAGCTGGCGGCGCGGACGGAGGACGAACTCCGTGATCTCTCCTTGGGCTACCGCGCGCCGTACGTCCAGCGGACCGCGGAGATGGTCGCGACGGGCGAGGCCGACCTCTCGGAAGCGGCCGATCTCCCCTACGAAGAGGCCCGCGAGTCGCTCACGCGGTTCGTCGGCGTCGGTGACAAGGTCGCCGACTGCGTACTGCTGTTCTCGCTGGGATTCCTGGAGGCGGTGCCGTTGGACACGTGGATCCGCACCACCATCGAGGAGTATTACCCCGACTGCGACCGCGGGAGCTACGCCGCGACCTCCCGCGCGATCCGCGAGCGCTTCGGGGGCGAGTTCGCCGGCTACGCCCAGACGTACGTGTTCTACTACCTCCGCGCCGGCGGCGAGTGACCGGCGCGGCGCCCGGAGTCCGGCGCGGCCGAAGTTTGATACTCGTTCGCGTGGTACGCACAATCGTGAGGGACTGTCGAGTCGTCGTCGAGGCCGCGGTCCCGGTGTACGACGTGGAGACCGCCGACGAGGCGGTCCGGATCGCCATCTCGAAGACCGGTGAGATGCTCAACCCGGACCTCAACTACGTCGAGATCGACACCGGGACCCGGACGTCGCCGAGCGGCGAACCGCTCGATCCGGCGTTCGTCGCGGCCGACGAGGCGCTCGTCGCCTTGGAGCTCCGGATGGACGTGTTCAACGTCGACCGCGGCGAACACGCCAGCCACGTCGCGCGAAAGGAGATCGGGAAGCGACTCCGCAACATCCCGCTGAAGGTCCTTACTGTTACCGAGATCGGTCCCGAAGAGAGCGACCGCGCCGACGACGCGTCGACCGCGACAGGGAAGTCAGCGTCGGGCGACGAGGAGTCGAGCCGCAGCGACGGATCGGCACTCAGCGGCGGCGAGGAGCACGAGGAGTTCTGAGCCGGTCGCCTCCGTGCTGCCGGCTCTCGACGGGAGCGGCTGCGACGCTGGTCGGCGTTTGGTGCGGTCGGCGAGGAGCGGTACGCGGTAAACGTCTCAGTCGGCCGTCGGGGCCAGCGGCTCCGATTCGGACGACTCCATCGGCTCAGTGATTCCCTCTGTCAGCTTGAAAACGGCCGCCTTGTGGTCGGTCTTCGATTTGTGGATCGACGTCGGTTTCACGCCCAGTTCCTCGTAGGCTTCGAGGTCAACGTCGTCGTCCCAGAACTCGCACTGTTTTCGTACCTCCGCGAGGAGACCGTGAAGATGGATGAGCTCCTGCTTCTTCATGAGTACCAGTCCTTTGCTACCGGAGGTTTATATTATTATCTTGAGTAACGTTACCACACTATCCGCGTATTTCGCGAGTAGCAACGCGGAGAAGTGGGTTCTCGATAGATCGTTCAGGATCGTTTCCCGCGATCCGCCGCTACCCGAGGTCGACGACGATCAAAAAGTCGTTCGCGAGACGCCGACCGTGTGCGGTCGGGGCTCCGGTCTCAGGGGTGGTCGAGCCCCCGACCCGGCACGGCGCTACTGGAACTGTCTGACGGCTTCGAGGTCGCGCTCGGTTCGCATGAACTCGGTCAGGCGCCGCGTCGCGTGACACGCCGGACAACTGAAGTTAGACCGCAGGTCCTGAAGCTCGGCCGGGTTGTCCTGCCACTCCTTGCCGCACTCCGGACAGACGAGTCTGACGAACGCATCAACCATGTCACCCTGTACAGTCGGCCGCGTTAAAAACGTGGGTGGCGATCGGGGGTCGAGTGTCGAGCCCGACGAGACCGACATCGAACCGAGTTCCTGACGGCGCCTCAGGCGCTCGCGGCGCCGCTCGCGTCGAGGAGCTCCTTGTATCGATTCCGGATGGTGACCTCGCTGATGTCGGCGACCTCCGAGACCTGACTCTGCGTCACCTTCTCGTTCGACAGGAGCGCGGCGGCGTAGACGGCGGCGGCGGCCAGTCCGACCGGCGACTTACCGCTCGTGATCCCGGCGTTCGCGGCGTCGTCGAGCAGTTCGCGTGCGCGCCGCTCCGTCTCCTCCGAGAGGCCGAGCCGCGAGACGAACCGCGGGACGTAGCTCGTCGGGTCCGCCGGCTGGACGCGCAGTCCGAGCTCACGGATGACGTACCGGTACGTCCGCGTGAGCTCCATCTTCTCGACGCGGGAGACCGTCGTGAACTCGTCGAGGCTCCGCGGGTTCCCCGCCTGCCGGGCTGCGGCGTACAGCGAGGCCGTCGAGACGCCCTCGATGGAGCGGCCGGGAAGCAGGTCCTCGTCGAGCGCGCGGCGGTAGATGACGCTCGCGGTCTCGCGGACGTTGTCGGGGAGGCCGAGGGCGCTGGCCATGCGGTCGATCTCGCCGAGCGCCTGCTTGAGGTTGCGCTCCTTGGAGTCGCGGGTGCGGAACCGCTCGTTCCACGTCCGCAGCCGTTGCATGCGGCGTCGCTGTCGGCCCGAGAGCGACTTGCCGTAGGCGTCCTTATCCTGCCAGCCGATGTTCGTCGAGAGCCCCTTGTCGTGCATCATGTTCGTCGTCGGAGCGCCGACCCGCGACTTGCTGTCCCGCTCGTTCGAGTTGAACGCGCGCCACTCCGGCCCGCGGTCGACCGAGTCCGCCTCGACGACGAGCCCGCAGTCGTCACACACCGTCTCGCCGTGCTCCGTGTCGGTCGCGAGCCGACCGCCGCACTCGGGGCAGGTCGTGGTGCGCTCGCGCTCGCTCTCCGTCGGCTCCGCGACGGCCGCCGACTCCGACGCCCTCGTTCGCGTGCGCTCGCCGCCCGCGGACGCGTCCGCGGAGTCCGCCCGTCCTTCCCGTTCCGTGCCGCCGTCGCTGTAGGTATGTGTCTCTGTCATGGGTGTGCTCCGACGATCCCCCGACGAAAATACAGCGAGGTCCGCGAATCGCCAGCTCGTTAACGTATAGTTAGTCGCGAAAGTATATAAATGTATCTATAATTGAGCGCGGCGTTGCGACCGGAAGCGGCTTCATACGTCGGTGTACGCGGATATGTGACCTCGACCTCGTCCTATCCGCGATCGGTGATGTCCCGGAGCGGAGTCGTGCGACCGTATTTATACTTCACTCTCAGTGACCGCCCCCACGCAGCGAGGCCGGTCCTCGACTCAAGGGGCCGGTCGGCGCCCCACCCGAGGTCCGTGTGCCTGAGAGGCCACCGGGTACAGCGCCGACCTCGCTCGCACCGTCGACCGTCACCGCTCGTCGACCGCGGCGCGCGCGAGCGCGCCCGCCAGCACCTCGGTCGCCGCGGCGCAGTCGTCCCAGTCGGTCCACTCTCGGGGGTTGTGCGAAATCCCGTCGCGGGACGGAGCGAACAGCAGCGACGCGTCCGTGACGCGCGCGACCCGCATCGTGTCGTGCGCCGCGCCCGAGTGGAGGTCGATCGCCTCCCGCCCGGCGGCGTCGGCGGCGCCGTGTGCGGCCCCGCGGAGCCGGTCGCTCATCGGCGTGGGCGCAACGTCGAACGGTCGCTCGAACGCGGTCTCGACGCCCCGCTCGCGCTCCAGCCGCGCGAGCGAGTCGCGCGCGGCCTCGACGATCGCCTCCATGGATCCGGCCTCGACGTCGCGGATATCCACGCCGGCCTCGACGCGGCCGGGAACCACGTTCGTCGCGTTCGGCGCGACCGACAGCGACCCGACGGTGCCCACCGCCGAGGGCGACGAGGACGCCACGACCTCGTTCGCGGCGGCTTCGACGTCCAACACGAACTCGCTCGCGGCCGCGAGCGCGTCGGTCCGCTCGTCCATCGGGGTCGCGCCCGCGTGGTTCGCCTCGCCTTCGATCGCTGCCTCGCAATGGGTGATCCCGGTGATCGTCGTCACGACACCGACCGCCGCGCCCGCTTCCTCCAGCGTCGTGTCCTGCTCGATGTGGAGCTCGTAGAACGCCGCCCACGACGCGGGATCGAGCGTTGTCGGGTCGCCGTCGTCGTCGGTCGGCGTGGCGGCGTCGACGGCGTCGCCCCCGCGGTAGCCGATCCGGTCGAGCGCCTCGCCGAGCGTCTCTCCGCCAGCGTTCGACAGCGCGAGCGCGTCGTCGAGCGCCGTCTCGCTGGTCGCGACCGACGAACCGAGGAGCCCGTTGCCGAAGCTGCCTCCCTCCTCCTCGGTGAAGCTGACGACGGCGACCGGTCGGTCCGGCTCGGCCCCTGCGTCGCGCATCGCGCGGACCGCCTCCAACGCGGCGTACACCCCGAGCGGGCCGTCGAAGATCCCGCCCTCCGGCACGCTGTCGAGGTGGCTCCCCGAAACGACCGGAGCCGCCTCGGGATCGGCGCTCGCCGGGACCCACGTCCCGAGGACGTTTCCGACCGCGTCGACCGCGACGTCGAGACCGGCGGCTCGAAGCCGTTCGACCAGCCGGTCCCTGGCGCGACGGTTCGCCTCGGATCCAGTGCGATTCGTTCGCGCGTGCGCGTCCGGATCGCCCGTTTCGACGCGGCCGAACGCCGCATTCGCCTCGATGTCCGCGCGGAGCCGGTCCGCGTCGACTGGGAGCGTCATACCTGAGCCGGGCGCTCCGCGATCAAAACGGTTCGGGCTCCGGCGGTCGCGTCGAGGCGGGTGTCTGGGCGGTCACCTCCCGAGTGGCCTTCACTCCCCGCGCCGCGCGAGCCAGTAGCCGGCCGAGCCCAGCCCGAGTCCGGCCGCGAACGCGCGGCTCGCCGCCTTCCCGTCGATCGACCGCTCGGCGGCGACGCCGAGCGCCGCCCACGCCAGCGCGATCCCGAGGCTTCGTGCCGGGCCGCCGCGGAACCGCCGACAGCCCGCGGTCGCCCGCGCGTGACGGTAGAGGTAGCCGACCGCGAAGCCGGTCGCGAACGGTGCCGCCGGAACCCCCTCGGTGTCGGTCCGCGACAGCGCGAGCAGCGCGAGGCCGCAGCAGAGCTCGGTCGTGGCACCCGCTGCGCGCACGACACCGACCATGCGTACCGTTCACATCCGTCACTCATAGCCGTTTCGCCGGGAGCGCCTTCCGATCCCGAAGACACTTTGCGCGCGGCGTCGTGGTGTCAGCCGGCATGTCCCCGTTGCTCCTCCAAGGCGCGGCGGCCGGTATCGCCCTCTTAGTCAGTCTCGGGTTCCTCGTCGTCCACCTCGCGATGATCGTGTGGACGTACTCTGACGCGCAGAGCCGCAGCGAGCACCCGCCGATCCTGTGGGCGCTCGTCGTGTTCTTCGCGCCGCTTCTCGGGATCCTGCTGTACCTCATCATCGGGCGGGACTCCTACTGAGCCGCCGTCTCACGCACCGGGGCCGACGAGTGGTTCCCGGCGCCGATCCCGCCGGAGGACTCACACGCCCTTGAGCACGCTCGTCACGCCGACGCTCTCGGCGACGACCCACGCGACGAACAGCCCGTAGGCCGCGAGCAGCGCGTACGACTCGCGCTCGTTGAGCGCGAGGCTCGTCCGGAGCGTCACGAACAGCAGGACGGTCGCGACCGTCAACACGCCGAGCATCGGCACCGCCGTCGAGAAGTTGACGGCGACCTCGCCGACGATCAGCACGCCGAGCGGGATAGCGACGAGCAGGTCGAACGTGTTCGATCCGAGGACGTTTCCGAGGCTCGTCGTCCCCCGGTTCTCGCGCGCCGTCCGGACGCTGACCAGCGTGTCCGGGAGGCTCGTCGCTGCCGCGACGACCGTGACGCCGGCGAGGAACTCCGGGACTCCGAAAGTGACGCCGAGCGACTCCACCGACGCCACGAGCCGCTCGACGGTGACGACGATGACCGCGAGCCCGCCGCCGAGCTTCGCCCACTCGCGCCGAATGTCGATCCCCTCGCGCACGCGGTCTATCGCCGCGTCGTCGACGTCCTGATACTGGATGAAGAGGTAGAGACCGTACAGCGCGAGCGGGATGACCGCGAGCGAGCGCGGCAACGTCCCGACGATCGGGTCCGTCGACACCGGGAAGTAGATGACCGCGAGCGCGAACGTCACGACCAGCGCGGAGACCGCCAGCATGTAGAACTGCGCCTCCTTGTACACGATCGCCCGGTTGGCTTCCAGCTCGTCCTCGCCTCCGAGTCCGGCGGCCGCGGGAATCACGAGAACGTTGAAGATGGCCGACCCGACGAGCGCGCCCACGCCCATGTCGAAGACGCCGGTGAGAGCGGTGACCAGCACGCTCACGAGCTCCGGGAAGCTCGATCCGACCGCGACGACGATCGACCCTTGAACCACCTCCGGGAGCCCGTAGTACCCGGACAGCGTCTCGGCGGCCTCCTCCAACCAGCCGCTCCCGAGCCAGATGAACGCGGTCGCCGCGGCGATCACGAGGACGTGGACGAGTGGCGAGTCGGGGAGGGCGCCCGTCACGGCGCTAGCGCACGTGCTTCCCGGCCAGCTCCCACAGCCGGTCCGCGATCGCGTCGTCGAGGTCGTCGCGGGCGACGCGCCACTCCCAGTTGCCGTCCAGCGTCCCGGGCTCGTTGAACCGGGACTCGCTGCCGAGCCCGAGCAGGTCCTGAATCGTCGCCACGGCGAGGATCGCGTCCGAACTCCACACCTCGTCGATGATCGCCCACTCGGGCGGCTCGTCGGGGTCGCTCCCGACGTTGTACCGGAAGCAGTCGCGCTGCTCGGCGGGGAGGTCCTCGAAGTAGCCGGCCCACGTGTCGGTGTCGTGCGTCGAGGTGTAGCCGACGACCCCCTCGCCGTAGTGCATCGGCTGGTACTCGTTCCCCTCCGCGCACCAGTCGGCGTACTGCGGGACGCGCATCCCCGGGAAGCCGAACTCGGCCATCAGCTCGTCCATCGCCGGGTCCTCGAAGCCGAGGTCCTCGGCGATGAACGGAGCCGCGCCGAGCTCGCGCTCGACGGCCTCGAACAGGTCGCGGCCCGGCCCGTCGCGCCACTCGCCGTCCGCGGGGTCGTCGCTGTCGGCGGGGATCGCCCAGTACTTCACGAAGCCGAGGAAGTGGTCGAGCCGCGCCACGTCCGCGAGGTCGAACAGCCGACGGAACCGGTCGAGCCACCAGTCGTACCCCGACTCGGCGAGCCGCTCCCAGTCGTACAGCGGGTTCCCCCACCGTTGGCCGGAATCGCCGGCGTTCGGCGGCACGCCCGCGACCGCAGTCGGACGGTTCCCCTCGTCGAGCCGGAACGCCTCCGGGCTCGCCCACACGTCGGCGGAGTCGAGCGCGACGTAGATGGGCACGTCGCCGACGATCGATACGCCCTCATCGGCGGCGACCGCGCGCAGGTCGTGCCACTGGCGGTCGAACGTCCACTGGACGAACGCGCGGAACCGGACCTCCGCGGCGTGTTCCTCGCGCGCCTCGGCCAGCGCGTCCGGGTCTCGCGTGCGCAGCGGCGCGGGCCACTCCGTCCACACGTCCTCAGGGCGGGCGTCGGAGAGCGCCCTGAACAGCGCGTAGTCGGCCAGCCACGGCTCGCGCTCGCGAAACGCGCCCAGCGCGGCGCGGTCCTCCTCGGTCGCCCGCTCCTCGAACTGCTCGAACGCGGTCCGCAACAGCGGGAGCTTGTACTCGCGGACCGCGTCGTAGTCGACGCGGTCGGTCGGGAAGTCGGGGACCGGCCGCAGGTCCCCCTCGTCGAGCCAGCCGTCGTCGACGAGCCCCTCGGGGTCGACGAACAGCGGGTTGCCGGCGAACGCGGACGGCGACTGGTACGGCGACTCCCCGGCCACGGAGAGCGTCGGCCCGATCGGACAGATCTGCCAGTGGTCGACGTCGGCGTCGCCGAGGAACGAGAGGAAGTCGCGCGCGCCCTCGCCGAGGTCGCCGATCCCGTACGCCCCCGGTAGCGAGGTGACGTGACAGAAGACGCCGTCGGAGCGGTCGAATCGCATAGGCCACCCTGCGCCCCCCACTGACTTCAAACGTTGCGTCCGGGGATCGCGTCGCGGCGGCGGAGATCGTCACGACTGGCCGCTCACTCGTCCGCGACCGGACGGCCACTCTCCGGCCCGCCGTTCACTCCTCTGCGACCGGCACCACCGCCACGTCGTCGACGCGGACCCGCTTGGTGCCCTCGCCGTCTTCGACCACGCACCGCTCGCCCGTGACCAGGTCGCGCTCGCCGTGAGCGACATCGATCGCGACGCTCGCGTCCGCGGGCGCGAAGTTGAGAACGACGATCAGGTCCTCGTCGCCGTCGTGCCGGCGGAACGCGACCACGTCGTCCGGGTGGACGTCGCCGCTCGCGACGATCGGCCGCTCGGAGAGGTCGCCGCTCGCGACGTGGTAGCCGACGCGCGACACGTCGCCCTCCGGCCCGAGCGCCGGGTGGTCCCGTCGGGTCGCGAGCAGTCGCTCGTAGCGGTCGCGGACCTCCTCGCGCGCGTGGTCCCACGCGATCGCGTCGCGCCGGCCGCGCTGACCGATCTCCTGGCCGGCGTACACCATCGGGACGCCGGGCAGCGTCATGATCGCCGCGCCCGCGGCCGCCGCGGCGGCGTCGCCGCACTCGACGCGGTAGCGCGTCTCGTCGTGGTTCTCGATGTACTGGAGGAACTCGGCGTGGTCGGGGAACCCGATCTCCGCGCGCTGGTCGACCGCGTCGAGGACGCTCGAAGCGGGTTCCGCGCCGCGACCGACCTGGCGGAGCTGGAAGTACAGCGTCGCGTCGAAGTGGACGTCGAACATCCCCTCGTGGAAGCCGGGGATGTACGGGATCGTCTCGTCCATCAGGAGGAACTCGCGGTCGATGTCCTTCACGCGGTCGCGGAGTTCGCGCCAGAACGAGTCCGGGACCGCCCACGCCATGTCGCAGCGGAACCCGTCGACCAGCGGGGCCCACTCGTCGATCACGTCGAGGAGGAACCGCCGCACGTCGAGGTTCGCGTGGTTCAGGTTCGCGATAAGCTCCCAGTCGAAGTAGGTCCCCGGCTCGCCGGACTCGTGCCACTCGTAGCGGTCGCGGTACGGCGACTCCGGATTCTGGTAGGCGTCGCGGAACCACTCGTGGTCGCGGGCCGTGTGGTTGGCGACGAAGTCGAACAGCACGCGCATCCCGTGGTCGTGGGCCGTCTCGACGAGCGCTTCGAAGTCCTCGCGCTCGCCGAGGTCGTCGGCGGTGTCGAAGAAGTCGACGATGTTGTAGCCGTGTGGCTTCCCGTCGTGCCCGAGGACCGGCGTGAGCCAGAGCGTGTCGGCGCCGAGCTCCGCGATCCGGGGGATCCGCTCCGCGATGGCGTCGAACGCCGCGCCCTCGTCGGCGTCCGCGAAGGTGCGGACGAACACCTCGTAGACGGAGGCGCTGCGAGTCCACGCCGGCGGGTCGTTGAGTCGGAGCGTCTCGAAGTCGGGCGCGTCAGGGGTCAGCACGGCCTCGCCGCCGGCGTCGGTCGCTCCCGGCGGACCGTCCCCGGCGCGCTCGACCGCGGCCGCGTCGGCGACGCTCACGCGCGGATCCTCTCCCGAGTCCCGCGCGACCGCGACGGCGTGAACGCGGAGGCGGTCAGGAACCGCGTCGAGGGGGACGCGGAGTTCGCGGCCGCCGTCGCTCACCCGGAGCGCGTCTCGCGGGCTCGTGCGGCCGTCGGCCACCGCGGTCTCGACGTCCCGGTCGTCGACGACGAAGGTCACCGAGAGGTCGTCGGCGTCGAACGCGGACTCCGGGTTCGGCGTCGGCGTCGCGGTGAACACCGCCTCTCCGGCGCCCGAGCGCGTCTCCTCCCCTCCGGTCTCGCCGCCGGTCGACTCGGCGTCGTCGCCGAACGCGACGCTCGCGTCCACCCTGACCCGCGGCCGACCCACGCCCTCGTGCCGCTCCCGCGCGGCGTAGTCCACCGGCGCGTCGTCCGCGTCGCGGTCCCGTATCGCGGTCCCGCTGCCGCCGGCGACGTCGACGCCCTCGTAGCTCGCGGGGAACGCGCGGACCGTGAGCAGGTGGTCGCCGTCCGGCGCGTCGAGCCCGAGCAGGTAACGGCCCGGAACGTCGGGCGTGAACGCCGTTACGGCGTCGTCGCCGACGGTCGCCTCGCTGCCGGGCGGGGCGTCGGCGACGCGCCAGGCGTACGTCGCGTCGGGGTTCGGGTCTCGCGGAGCCAGTTCGGTCTGCTCGCCGGTCGCGAGGAAGCGCGGGGGTCCGGGGTGGTGCATGTGACGCCAATTAACGCCCGGGGCCTTCGGTGTTGCTCTTGTTTCGGTGAGATCTGCGTCGCGCAGCGTCCGTTCGGATACCGGCCGCGGTCGTCAAGGCTTTTACTCCGGCAGTCGCAGAGCGGGTATGCGACTGCGTACCGCCCTTACGGAGCACGAACGTCGGCGCGGGGAGCGCTACCCGGCGGAACACTCGATGACCGCCGGCGCGTTCACCGGCGACGACGGCCGACTGGTCCACGTCGGACCGGACGGGACCGTCCACGACTGTTCGTACTCCCTCTCCGAGGTCGGCGGGGCCGACCGCCTGCGGATGGGGATCACCGCCGGGCGCGGGGTCCGCTGGTTCGACGACCTCGAGACGACCCGCCAGCACTACGACGGCGACACGCCGCTCGTCGAGACGGAGTACGACGCCGGCCGCTACACCATCCACCAGTTCGACCTCGTCGTGAGCGACACGCACCTCACGCACGTCGAACTCCGGGGATCACCGCCCGCCGACGCCGAGGTCGTCGCCGCCTACGCGTTCTCGCCGGACATGGTCGAGGGTCGCGTCGGTAACATGGTCCACGACGGGGCCGGCCCCGAGGACGGCGGCGTCGTCGAGGTGTACCACCGCACCGAGCACGACTTCCTCACCGCCTCGACCGGGCTCTCGAACGCCCACGGCCAGCGCCTGCGGACGATTCCGGAGCTGCTCGGCGAGGCCGACGACGGCTTCCCGCACCGCGGCGAGATCGACCGACGAGAGGACTCGCGGCTCACTCCCGACGTGGTCGTCCGCGCCCCCTTCGAGCGCGACGGCCGCACGGAGCGCGTCACGCTCGCCGGGCGAGCGGTCGTCGACCGCCGGGCCGCCCGCGACACCGGTGACGACGCGAAGGACGCGCTCACCGACGGGGTCGACCGCCAGCGCCGCATCGAGACGGTCTCGAACATCGCCACCGCGTACCCCGACGCGGACGACCTCCGCGAGGCCGCGGACGGGCGCGGACCGGACGTGCCCGCCGACGCCCCGCGACGGTCGGTGATCGCGGGCGACCTCCGCGCGCTCGACCTGCTCACCGCGGAGTCCGGGGGCCGGATCGCCGCCCCCGAGTTCGACCCGTTTTACTCCACCTCCGGCGGCTACGGCTACACGTGGTTCCGCGACGAGGCGACCGTCTCGACCGCGCTGCTCGACGCGAGCGAGGAGCTCGGCCTCGACGCCGACGAGGAGCTGCTCGCGGCCGCGAGCTTCTTCTGTCGGACGCAGGACGCCGACGGCTCGTGGCCCCACCGCGTGTGGGCTGACTCCGGGAAGGTGGCCCCCGGCTGGGCGAACGCCCGGATCGAGGGCGCGAACGCGACCCCCGGCCCGAACGATCAGCTCGACCAGCCCGCCACGGTCGTCGCGTTCCTCGCGACCCTCCGCCGCGAGGCCGACCTCCCCGAAGAGTGGCGCGACCGGATCGACGAGACGATCGCCGACGCCGTCGACTTCCTCTTCGAGACGACCGAGGACGACGGGCTCCCCCGCCGCTGTCAGAACTGCTGGGAGAACGCGCTCGGCCGGTTCACCCACACCGGCGCCGAGTACCTCCGGGCGTTCGCCGCGGTGGCGCGCGCGCCGGTCGACGAGGCACTCCGGGCCGACGCGGCCGACGCCGCTGACACCGCGCTCTCCGGGCTCAACGCGCGCTGGAACCCCGACACGGAGCGGTTCCTCCAGCGCGCGAGCGAGGAGGACCAAGACAGCCGCGCCGACGCCAGCACCTTCGCGCTCGCGACCGCGGCTGCCGAGTACGCCGCCCTGCTCGACGAGACGCCGGCGGCCGACGACGACGCGCCCGACGACGCCGCGGCCACCGACGGCTCCGGCTCGGTCGACACTGTCGCGGCGAGCGAGTTCGACCGCTTCCTCGACCGCGTCAACACCCACGTCCGGCAGTCGATCGACGCGCTCCGGCGCGAGACGTCCGCCGTGGAGGGGCTCGTGCGGTTCACCGGCGACGACTGGCGCACCGCCGAGCAGGGCGCCGCGAAGGTGTGGTCGATCGCGACGCTGTGGGGCGCGACCGCGGCGGCGACGCTCGCGGGCGTCGTCGAGGACCGCGGCGGGACCGCGGAGCCGCTGTTCGCCGACGCGCGCGACCTCTACGCCCTCTGCGAGCCGGACGGTCCCTTCGTCAACGAGGCCGGGCTGTTCGCGGAGCAGGTGTTCGACGACGGGGACCTCGACAGCGCGACGCCGATCGCGTGGTCCCACGCGCTCCGCATCGACGCCACGGTGACGCTGGCGAGCCGCGGCGAACTCCCGGTCCCGCACGACCGCGAGACCGGCCCGGAGGCGGCGCCGCACTGGACCACGGGCCGCAAGTTCGGCGTCGGTACGCCCGCCGACTACGACGCCGACGATCCGGTCCCGGTGTGGTTCACTCTCACCGAGGGGGCCCTCACCGAGGCGCGGTTCCCCCGGATCGACGTGATGAACGTCCGGACGTTCGACTTCCTCGTGGCCGACCCCGACTCCGAGTACGCGATACGGACCTTCGCCGAGACGGGCCACGTCTCGGCGACGGAGACGATCGAGCGGACGACCGAGCCGGCGGCCGACGACGCGCTGGCGTACGTCCAGACGATCCGCGAGACCGGCGACGGCCACGGCCACGGCTGGACGCTCACCGTCGAGTACGCGGTCGACACCGACGGCACCGCGATCCTCGCCGACGTCCGGTTCGAGGGGTCCCGCGAGTACGACGTGTACGCTCTCGTCGACGCCACCATCGCGAACGTCGGCACCGACGACCGCGCCGAGCGGGTCGCGGGCGACGCGGGGGCGCACCTCCTCGCGCGCAAGGACGACCCGGACCGCGACCCCGGGAAGCTCGTCGACGACGAGGGCGAGCCGTTCGCCCCCGCGCTCGCGCTGGCGAGCGGCGACGGGTTCGACTGGGCGAGCGCGCTCGCGGCCGACGGCGACGCCACCGACGCGCTGTTCGGCGACGGCGAGCGCGTCGAGGAATCGCCCGAGGCGGTCGGCAACGTCGTGCTCGCCGGTCTCGTCGGCAGCGGCGAGTCGCTGCGAGACACGGTCGCGCTCGGGT
This sequence comes from Halorubrum sp. CGM4_25_10-8A, assembly GCF_005435025.1. Lineage (NCBI taxonomy): Archaea > Methanobacteriati > Methanobacteriota > Halobacteria > Halobacteriales > Haloferacaceae > Halorubrum > Halorubrum sp. CGM4_25_10-8A. The sequence continues at coordinate 16,593 of NZ_SGTX01000012.1, forward strand.
TCGCCGAGGACTCGGACACGGCGGGCGCGCTCGGCGAGGCGGAGGGCGCGCTCGCTCGCGGGTTCGACGACGCCGCGGCGGCGTACGCGCAGACGTGGCGCGCGTGGCTCGCCGACCGTGAGCTTCCCGACTCGGTCGCCGGCGACCCCGGCCTCGCGGCGCAGTATCGGTTCGCGCTGATGACGCTGGCGGCCGTCGAGGACAAGGCCCACGACGGCGCGGGGATCGCCAGCCCGTCGGTGCCGTGGGGCGAGACCGAGTACGCCGCCGAGAACCGCGGCTACGGCTACAACTTCGTCTGGTCGCGCGACCTCTATCAGGTGTTCACGGCCCTGATCGAGATGGACGAGCTCGAACGCGGCGCGGACGCCTTGGCCTACCTCTACAACACCCAGCAGGACGACGACGGATTCCTCCCGCAGAACACCTACATCGACGGCCGGACCCGGTGGGGCGGCGAGCAGATGGACAACATCGGCTTCCCCTCGGTGATGGCGTGGCAGCTGTACGAGCGCGGCGTGACGCTCGACGACGCCGGCTACACGTACGACCAGGTCGCCCGCTCGCTCGATTACATCGCCGAGAACGGTCCCGAGACGGCACAGGAGCGCTGGGAGGAGGAGGCCGGCTACTCGCCGTCGAGCATCGCGGCCGAGATAGCGGGCCTCGTCTGCGGCGCGGCGCTCGCGCTCGCCGAGGCCGACCGGCGCGAGGAGGCGGACGGCGACGGCGCCGAAACGCCCGACTCCCTCCGTGCGGACGCGCTGGCGTGGCTCGCGCTCGCCGACGACTGGACCGCGCGCGTCGAGGAGTGGTGCGCGACCTCGACGGGGACCGACCGCCACGATCGGACCCCGTACTACATCCGGATCACGGCCGACGGGAACCCCGACTCCGGCCGACCGCGCACCATCGCCAACGACGGGCCGACGTACGACGAGCGGGAGATAATCGACGGCGGCTTCCTCGAACTCGTCCGGCTGGGGATCAAGCCCGCCGACGACCCGGTCGTCCGCAACTCCGTCTCGGTCGTCGACGACTCGATCCGGGTGGACACGCCGCACGGCGCCGCCTGGTACCGCTACGTCGGCGACGCGTACGGCGAGATCGCGGTCGGTGACCCCGGCGCGCCGTGGGCCGGGACCGGCGACGGCCGCGGGCGTCTCTGGCCGATCTTCACCGGCGAGCGCGGCGAGTACGAGCTGCGCGCCCGCGCCGACGGCCCCGACGCCTTCGGCGGGACCGACGAGGATGCGCTCGAACCCGAGGCCCTGCTCGAGACGATGGCCGGGTTCGGCAACTCCGGGCTGATGCTCCCCGAGCAGGTGTGGGACCGCGAACACCCGACGAAGTACGGCTGGGAGTTCGGCGAGGGCACCGGGGGGGCGACCCCCCTCGCGTGGTCGATGGCCGGCTTCGTCCGGTTGGCGCACGGCGTCGACGCGGACGAACCGGTCGAGACGCCGGCGGTCGTCCGGGATCGGTACGTCGAGCGCGACCGCCCCGCAGGCCCCGACCTGACCGCCACGGCCGAGTTCGTCGAGGACGCGGTCGTCGTCGCGGGCGAGACGGACGCCGAGTCCGTCGCCGTCCACACCCGAAAGACCTCGCGGCTCGTGACGCCCGACGACGACGGTGCCTTTGAGGTCGACCTCGACGCCGCGACCGATGCGGGCACCGTCGTGGTCGCGGCCGCGACGGACGAGGCGTTCGAGGCGGCCGGCACGTCGGTGGAACGGCTTCGGCTCTAGGTCGGGCGGTCCCGGTCTCCGGCTCGGCTTACCCGAGCGCGTTCACGTCGACGCTGCGGACCCCGCCGTCGACCTCGATCTCGACCGTCGAACCGACGCGCTCGCGCACGGTCTCGCGCCACGCCTCGACGCTCTCGGCGTGTCGCTCGCGACGCGTTTCGAGGTCGGCGTCAGGGAGTTCGGCGGCCGTGTCGTCGACTTCGGGGTACGGGGGCACGTCCGCGACGAGGTCCCTGGGGTCAATGTGGAGCGGCGCGGGTGCGTCGTCGGAACCACCGTTCCCGTTATGGCCTCCATTCCCGCCGGCGTCGAGCGCGTGGAGCCGTGCGCGCATCCGCCCGGAGAACGGCGGCGTCGCGCGGAGGACGACCTCGCGGTCGCTCCGGAGCGTGGCCTCGAGCGCGTTCGCCACGTCCTCGCGGTGAACCGCGATCGACCGGATCCGGTCGGGACCGGCCGCGTCGTCCGCCGACTCTTCAGTCATCGTTCGCCGCCCACTCGGCGTCCGAGAGCGTTCGCTGGACGGCCTCTTCGCCGACCGCGCCCGCGAGGTGCTCGAAGCCGGCGCGGACGCCGCGGTCGCCCGCGTTCGCGACCAGCCGCGAGACGATGAACTCCGGCGTGGACTTCCCGACCGTCTCGAACCGCGGCTGGTAGTCGACGCGGAGCTCCAGGTCGTTCGTCAGCCCCTCCGCGAAGATGCCGTCGATCCGTGCGGCCTCGGGCAGCGGACTCAGGTCCTCGGCGAGGTGCGTGACGTAGACGCCGAGCGCGCCGCGGTCGACGGTGAGCGTCACCAGCCCGTTCAGCAGGTCGGCGGCCCGGCCCGGCTCCGTGATCGCCTCGAACTCGTCGACGAGCATGAGCGTCCGGCCGTCCGCGACCAGCGGCGGCACGACCGACTTCAACGTCGACTCCAGCACGCCGGCGTTGAACGACGCGTGTCGGCGGTGGAAGACGATCCGGTCGAACGTCCCGACCTCGGCCGCGTCGGCGGGCACGGGCAGCCCCATCGATGCGAGCAGCGCCACCGCGCACAGCGTTTCGAGGAGGGTCGTCTTCCCGCCGGAGTTCGCCCCGGTGAGGACGCTCACGCGGTCGCCGGTCGGCGGCGCGTCGGCGCTTGCGACGCCCGACGCGTCAGCGAGCGAGTGCGAGCCGACGCCGTACGAGACCGGCTGGACGTCGCCCCCGAGGAACGGGTTCCGCGCGCCGCGCACGGCGATGCCGTCGTCGACGAGCGTCGGGCGGACGTGCCCGTTCTCCGCCGCGAACCGCCCGAGCGACAGCAGGAAGGCGGCGTCCGACACGGCGGACGCGGCGCGGGCGACGGCGGTGTCGCCGCCGTCGTCCGCTCCGTCGCCGCCGGCGGCGGTCGCGTCGTCTCTCCCCGCGGACTCGTCGCCCAGCCGCTCGCGGATGTCGGCCGCGACGGCGGCCTCACGCTCCTCGACGGCCGCTTCGAGTTCGACGACGAGGTCCCGCAGCGTCCCGGAGACGAAGTCGGCGGCGTCGAGCGCCTCGTCGGGCGACGCGGCCCGGACCGTCGCGGGCTCGACGCCCGTCTCGCTCGCGACGTGGTCGATCGTCGCCGCCTCCAGCGCCTCGAAGTCGCGGAGGCTCCCGTCGCGGACCGATTCCAGCACGTCGAACGCGGAGTCGGCGAGGTCGCGCGCCGCGGACAGCTGCTCGCGGAGCCGGTCCAGCTCCGCGTCCGCGCCCGCCGCGATCTCGATATCGTCACCGTCGAGCCCGCCGGCGGGGTCGATCGACCCCCGAACGTCGGCGAGCGCGTCGGCCGCGTCGCGCAGGCGGTCCCCGTCCAGCGCGCCGATGTCGGCGAACGGTCCCGCCGTCAACCCCGCCTCGCGGAGCGCGACGGCGGTCTCGACCGCGGCCAGGTCGGAGCCGGCGGCCTCGTCGTACGCGTCGAACGCGTCCGCGACCGCCTCCCGGTCCGCCTCGTCGAGGTCGGTCCACGCGTCGCGGGCGGCGACGACCCGGTCTAATCGTGCCTCGACGGCGTCGCGGTCGAGGAGCGGGGTCAACACCCGAATGCGGTCCGCCGCGTGCGCGGTCAGCGCCGCGTCGGCCGCGAGCCCGAGGAGGTCGTCGTACACCGAGCGCGCGTCGCCAGTCGCGAGCACGTCCATCCCGGCCTCCCCGTTCGCCCGGCGGAGGATGCGGGTCGCGCGGCCGCGGTGGAGCCCGGCGTCGACGAGCGCGCGGACATCGGCCGACTCGATCGCCTCGACCGCCCGCTCGGTCCCGAGGGCCTCGGCGAGCCGCTCGCTCGTCTTCGGCCCGATCCCCCAGTAGTCCTGGAGTCGCATACCCCGTGGTGTGGCCCCGGCATCTTGGCGCTTTCGTCGCTCGCGTCGCCGACGGCGACCCCGCGAGAACGTCGGCGCGAGTTCCGTCCCCTCGCCGTCGGTTCCGCCACGGCAGCGTTCATACCGCGCTGACTCCTACTCGCGGCCATGGCCACGGAGATCGCGGACGGCGTCTGGCGACTCGACTGCGGCGGAGTCAACGCGTACCTCGTCTTCGACGACGTGCCGACGCTTGTCGACGCCGGGACGCCGTGGGACGAGGGCGCGATCCGAGAGGGCCTCGGCGACGCCGGCGTCGATCTCTCGGCGATCGGGCGCGTCCTCCTCACCCACTACGACCTCGATCACGTCGGGACGCTGGCGGCGCTGACGCCGGAGCTCGACGCGCCGGTCCACGCCTACGGCTTCGACGCGCAACTGCTGCGGGGCTATCGGACCCCCCCGCTCGGGAATCATAAAGGGCTGATACAGCGGCTCGGCGGACTCGTCACCGATCTCCCGGAACTCGAAATCGTCGGCGTCCGCGACGGCGACGCGATCGGCTCGTTCACGGCGTACCACACGCCGGGCCACACGCCCGGCCACGTCGCCTACGTCAGCGAGGAACTGGGCGTCGCGCTGCTCGGCGACCTCGTCTCGGAGTCCGACGGCGAGTTGACGGAGTCCGGCTGGGTGATAAGCTACGACACGGGCGCGGTCGCGGCGAGCGTCCGGTCGCTCGCGGAGCGCGCCCCCGCGTTCGACGTCGCCTGTGTCGGACACGGCGACCCGCTCGCCTCGGGGGGTGACGAGGCGCTGCGCCGGCTGGCGGCGACGCTCTGAACGCCGCCTAGCGCGACTGCCGGTAGATGAGGTTGCGCTGGATGTCGTTGGCGCCCTCGTAGATCACCGGGATGCGCACGTCGCGGTAGACGCGGGCGATCCGGCGCTCGGTGAGGTTCGACCGGCCGCCGTGGAGCTTCATCCCCTTCTCGGCGCAGTCGGTGGCGACCTCGGTGGACTTGGTCTTCGCCAGCGCGGCCCAGTAGCCGGCGTCCTCGCTGTTCGCGACCTTCTCGCAGGCGCGCCAGTTGAGCGCGCGCGCCGACTCGAAGCCGATCCGCATGTCCGAGACCGTGTGCTGGACGGCCTGGAAGTCGTCGATGGTGCGGCCGAACGCCTCGCGCTCGTCGATGAACGCCTCGGCCTCCTCGATGGCCGCGGCCGCGAGGCCCAGTCCGTGGCCCCCGACGATGACGCGGCCGTGGTTGAAGAAGTCCGCGAGGGCGTAGAACCCGCCGCCCTCGCTGCCGACGACGTTCTCCTCGGGGACGAAGCAGTCCTCGAAGACGATGTGGCCCTGCTTCGACGCGCGCATCCCCATCTTCTCGGGGATGTGCTCGGCCTCGTAGCCGTCGGAGTCCGTCTCGACGATGAACAGTGTGTAGTTCGAGTAACGGTCGTCGCTCTCGCCGGTCTTGGCGTAGACGGTGAGCCAGTCGGCCTCGACCGCGTTGCCGACCCAGTACTTCTCGCCGGTGAGCTCGTAGCCTCCCTCGACCTTCTCGGCCTTCGTCGTCATGCCCGCCAGGTCGGAGCCGGTCTGCGGCTCCGACACCGCGAGCCCCGAGAGCTGTTCGTTCTCGGCCACCGGCCGGAGGTACTTCTCCTTCTGCTCCTCCGTGCCGTAGTCCTCGACCATCTCCGCGCCGAAGCTGGCGAGCTGGAGGGTGAGCGCGATGCCCGCGTCCGCGCGGTAGAACTCCTCCGCGATGGCGAGCACCTGCGCGAGGTCGAACCCTTTCCCGCCGTACTCCTCGCCGATGTCCTGCGCGACGAGCCCGGCGTCCATCCCGGCTTCGAGCACCTCCCACGGGTACTCGCCGGTGTCGTAGTACGACTCGGCGTTCGGTGCGATGTACTCGTCGGCGAACTCGCGGGCCTCCTGTTTGACGTCTCGCGCGCGCTCCGGCACGATGCTGTCGTCGAGCAACTCCATACCGACCCTGTGGACCCCGTGGACAAAACCTTCGTGGAACAACGAAGAACTCCGGGCGAGTTCACGCGTCGTCGACCGCGTCCGTGTCGCTGCGTTCTCCGTCAGCGCCCGCCCTCGCGTCGCCGTCCTCGTCGCCGCTTGTCTCCACGTCGCCGTCCTCGTCGCCGCCCACCTCCGCGTCGCGTCGCGTGACTCCCTCCGATCCGGCCGCGACCTCGTCTCCCTCGGTCGCATCCGACGAAGGCTCTCCGTCGGCCACCGTGCCGCCTTCGAGCGCGCCCGCGTCGTTCGCTCCTCCCGCAGCGTCGTCCGCCTCGCCGCCCCCCGCTGGCCGGTCGTCCGAGTCAGGCTCCGCGGCGTCCGACTCGTTCCCCGCCGCGTCCGACTCCGCGGGCGGTTCCGCGGGGTCGGCTGGCTCGAACCCCGCGGTCTCGAGGTCGGGGTTCCCGCGCGGGTCCGTCCCGTGTTCGCGGAGGAGCGCGCGCGTCGCCTCCCTGTCGACCGTCCCCGAGACCGTCCGCGGCAGCTCCGCAGTGTACGCGATCGTCTTGGGGATCTTGAACCGCGCCAGCCGCTCGCGGGCGAACTCGACGAACGCCGCCTCGTCGATCGGCGCGGGACCGACGGATCCGGCCCCGGTGGCCGACATCGCGGCCTCGCTCTCCGCGTCGCCCCCGTCCGCGCCGTCGCCTTCCCCGTCGGTCACCGAGGGATCGATCTCTGGGACCGCGTCGTCGACGGCCGGGTCGGCGGCCGCCGACCGGAACTGGTCGCCGACGGCGACGAGCGCGGCGACGCGCTCGCCCCACACCTCGTCGTCGAGCCCGACCACCGCCACGTCGTCGACGTCGTCGTACTCCCGGAGCACGTCCGCGACCTCCCCGGGTTCGACGTTCTCGCCGCCGCTGATGATCCGGTCGTCGACGCGGTTGAGCACGTGGAGGTAGCCGTCCTCGTCGAACCGCCCGACGTCGCCGGTTCGGAGTCCGTACGGGCCGAAATCGGAGCGGTCGAGGTCCGCTGTTTCGATCCCGTTCACGCCGACCGACCCGGTGGAGGACGCGTCGCCCCCCTCGACCGCATCGGTGGTTGACGCGCCCGCACCGTCGACCGCGTCCGGGTCGCCGCCGTCCTCGACGAGGTACCCCGGAGTGATCGTCGGCCCGCTGACGACGATCTCGCCGGTCTCGCCGGGGTCGACCGGGTCGCCGCCGTCGACGACGGTCACGTCGGTGCCGAACAGGGGTTTTCCCACCGTGCCGATCCGGTCTCTGGTCTGTCGGGGCGTCGCGGTCGTGATCTGCGACGCGGCCTCCGTCATTCCGTACGTCGGGTAAACGGGGATCGAGTAGTCGCGGCACCGTTCCAACAGCTCCGCCGGCGCTGGCGCGCCCCCGAGCAGGACCACCCGAAGCGAGTCCGACAGCGTCCCCCGCCGGTTGAGCATCCGCCGGAGCATCGTCGGGACGAGCGAGACGCCGGTCACGTCGTAGGCGTCGATGTCGTCGGCGGTGCCGCCCGCGTCGAACCCCTCGCGTAACACGAGGGTCGTCCCGTACAGCACCGACCGGTACACCGGCGCGAGCCCGCCCATGTGGTGGAGCGACAGCGACACCAGCCAGCGGTCGTCGGCCTCGACCCCGAGGCGGAACGCGGAGGCGACCGCGGAGCTGTACACGTTGCCCGCGGTCAGCGGGACAGGCTTGGGTTCGCCGGTGGTCCCCGAGGTGAACAGCACGCAGAGCGGGTCCTCGAACGACCACTCCGGGGGATCGAGCGACGCCGGATCGACGTCGTGGATCCCAGTTACGTCCGCGTCCGCCGGGTCGTCCACGGAGTAAACGGGGACGCCCTCGATCTCGGACACCGCGGCGGTCGCGGTCGATTCGGTCGGCTCGGCGCAGACGACGGCGTCGAGGTCGGTCCGGTCGATCCGCGCGGCGATCTCGCGGGCGGTCAGCTCCTCGCCGAGCGGGACGAACGTGGCGCCGATCCGCATCGTCGCGTGGACGAGGCCGACGGTGCCCACGTACGGGGGCGTGAGCACGCCGACCCGGTCGCCCTCGCCCAGTCCGTGCGCGACGAGTCGCCCCGCCGTCTCGGCGACGAGCCGGTCGAGGTCTGTGTAGCTCCACGCCTCGCCGTCCTCGGCGCGGACGAGGGCGGTCCCGTCCGGCGACGAGACCACGCGGTGAGAGAGCCAGTCGCGCATCGGTGTCACCCCCGTTCGCCCGAGGCCGTGCGGCTACTCATCCGCCGGCTGTCGCACGGTCAACACCGGAACGTCCGAGGTGCGGACGACCCGCTCGGTGACGCTCCCGAGCAGGTAACGGTCGAGCCCCTTCCGGCCGTGGGTCCCCATCACCACCACGTCGATGTCGTTCTCGTCGACGTAGTCGTGGATCGACTGGTAGGCGGTGCCGGACGCGACGGTGGTGACGCACTCCACGCCCGCGTCCGCGGCGGCGTCCGCCACGCGTCCCGTCGCCTCCTCGCCCTCCGATTCGAGCGCCTCGACGACGATCTCCGCGCCCGCTTCCAGGCTGGAGTACGCCGCGCCGTCGACGACGTACAGCGCGTGGAGGCGAGCGTCGTACCGGTCTGCGAGGTCGATCGCGTGTTCGATCGCGGCGTCCGACGCCGGGCTGCCGTCGGTCGGAACGAGGACATCCGAGTACATCACACTCCCCGCTACAGCGGGTAGCGATTAAAAACCCGATCCAACTGTCCAGATCCCGAGACGGGACGAACTCCGGGGTCTCGACCGGCCGACCGCCTAACGGAAGCCCATCGCTTCGATCTGCTCTTGGTACCGATTTCGGATGGTGACCTCGGTGACCTGCGCCACGTCGGCGACCTCGCGCTGGGTCTTCTTCTCGTTACAGAGCAGCGACGCGGCGTAGATGGCGGCGGCCGCGAAACCGGTGGGGGACTTCCCGGAGAGCAGCCCCTGCTCGGCTGAGACATCGATGATCTCGGTCGCCTTCGACTGGACCTCCTCGGAGAGCTGGAGCGCGGACGCGAACCGGGGGACGAACTGTTTGGGATCGACCGGCTTCAGCTCTAGGCCGAGCTCCTGGGAGATGTAGCGGTACGTCCGGCCGATCTCCTTCTGCGGAACCCGCGACACGTCTGCGACCTCGTCGAGGCTCCGGGGAATCCCCTCCTGCCGGCAGGCGGCGTAGAGGGCGGCGGTGGAGACGCCCTCGATGGAGCGGCCGCGGATGAGGTCCTCGTTGAGCGCGCGTCGATAGATGACGGAAGCGACCTCCCGTACCGACCGGGGAACGCCGAGCGCGCTCGCCATGCGGTCGATCTCAGAGAGCGCGAACTGGAGGTTGCGCTCGCCCGCGTCCTTGGTCCGGATCCGCTCCTGCCACTTCCGCAGTCGGTGCATCTGCGAGCGCTTCTCGGAGGAGAGCGACCGCCCGTACGCGTCCTTGTCTTTCCAGTCGATCGTCGTCGTCAGCCCCTTATCGTGCATCGTCTCCGTGATCGGCGCGCCGACCCGGGACTTCGACTGCCGCTCGTTGTGGTTGAACGCGCGCCACTCCGGCCCGCGGTCGATGTTCCGCTCGTCCAAGACGAGCCCGCAGTCCTCGCAGACGAGCTCTTGATCGGCGTCGGTGACGATGTTCTCCGAGTCACACTCCGGACAGGAGACCGTCGATTCGTCCGTTTCCTGCTCCGTGTCCCGCTCCTGTTGCCGCTGGCGACTCGGACGTTCCATTAAAAGGTTTCTGGTCAGTCGCGCATTTAAGCCTTGTCCACCCCTATCATCGATCCTGACGGTTCTCGAACCGACGTAAAATCGCGTTTTCGGACGTTAGAGAGGGATTAATAGCAGATTAGCGAACAGAATACACATCGTTGGCTGCCCTACCGTCGCCCGGCCACCCGCACCGAGACGCACGAAACGTGACCGTGGACGGAGCCCCGGTCGAGCCTCGGGCGTCGTTTGACGCCCACCTCTCGCCAGCTCCGTCGGTCTTACCCCCGGTGCCCAAGCTTATTACTCCTAAACATTCAAGAAGATTTTTGTATAACCTATACCAATAGGCGTGTATGAGTACGACTTCCCCGCCCGGCGTCGAACGCACGCTTCGCGGCTGTCGCCCGGCCGACGTCGATCCCGTCGTCATCGACGCGGCGGACCTCGACAGCACCGCGCCCGAGCACCTCCGCGACCTCAAGCGGGGGCTCGCGGCCCGCGGCTACCAGCCCGCCGCGGTCGCCGCCGAAGCCGAGTTCGACGCCGAGAGCACCCTCGAGCGACAGCGCGAGGTCGACCGACTGCGCGGGCTCCTCCGCGCCGCGGCGTTCCTCGGCGCCGGCCGGATCGAGGTCAGCGTCACCGGCGAAGTTCGCGAAGAGGCCCGCACGGCGCTCGCAGCGCTCGCCGAGCGGGCCGACCGCGAGGGCGTCGAACTCGTCCGGGTGGGCGCGGACGCCGGCGGCGCCTGACCGATGGCGACGAAGCGCTCGCTCGCGACCAAGCTCGGCGTCGTCGCCGGCTTCGAGCGCCCCGACGCCGCCCTCGAACAGTACCCGACGCCGCCGGAGCTGGCCGCCCACGTCGTCCACCTGGCGGACCTCCACGGCGACGTCGAGGGGCGGACCGTGCTCGACCTCGGCGCCGGCACGGGGATGCTCGCGCTGGCGGCGGCGCTTCGCGGCCCCGCCCGCGTCGTCGGCCTCGAACTCGACGGGGGCGCGCTCGCGACCGCCCGAGGGAACGAGCGCCGCGTCGCCGCCAGCGCGCCGGTCCACTGGGTTCGTGGCGACGCGACCCGCCCGCCGCTCGCGGTCTCCGAGCCCGCGACCGTCGTCATGAACCCGCCGTTCGGCGCACAGGACGGAAACCGCAACGCCGATCGGGAGTTCCTCGCGGTCGCGAGCGACCTCGCCGAAGTCTCTTACTCGGTCCACAACGCCGGTAGCCGGAAGTTCGTCGAGGCGTTCGCCGCCGACGAGGGCGGCGAGGTGACGCACGCGTTCGCGGCCGAGTTCCGGATCGACGCACAGTTTGATCACCACACCGACGAGGCGCGCGACATCGACACCGAAGTGTACCGGATCGAGTGGTCGTAGGGGGCCGGACGCTCTCTTCCCGGCCCGCCGGCGCGGGCTACCGCCGTCCCTCGTACCGCTCCCGCTGTGCGATCCGCACTCGCGTCTCGCCGCGCTGCGCGAACACGGCGTTGCCCTCGCGAACGAACGTGATCCCGCGGACGGTCTCGGTCTCGTTCGCGGCCGGGAGCGGCGCCGTGACGTTGTTCCCGCTGCCGCCGGCAACCGTCAGTTCGAACCCGTCGGGCGTGGCCGCGATGACGACGTTCCGCCCGTCGATCCGGGGCTCAGCCCGGGCGGGGTCGCTCGTGAACAGCGTCCGTCTCGTCTCGTTCCTGACCGCGTCGACCCGGTACGCCGGACCGCCGTTCGCAGCGACCCAGCCGACCCGCTGAACCCAGACGGTCTCCCGCCAGCCGGTGCCCCCCACGTCGACCGCGCGGTACCCCCAGAACGCGAGGTTCCCCTTCGAGACGGCGGTCGTCCATATCTCGCGGTCGGGGTCGCTGACGATCACCCCCGACGTGTTGACCGACGTCGAGCGCCCGAACGCTTCCACGTCGACGACGCCCACGAGTCGGTCCTCGACGTTCTCCGCGTAGGTCACCTGATACCCCTCGACCTCGATCGGGTCGCCCGGGAGGTCGCCGTCCTCGACCGTGACGAGGTTCGGCACGACGGCCGGCCCCGCGACGGCCGCCAGCGCCGCCGTGAGCAGGACCAGTCCGACCGCCGCCGGCGTCGACGACCGGATCCCGTCTCGGAGCGTCTCGGGCTTCGGCACCGCTCGGGACGGCCAGAGCGGGTCGTCGCGCGAGGCGGCCGCGACGGCGACGATCGCGGCCAGCAGGGCGAGCAGCCCAACGCCGACCGCGCGGTACAGCTCGTACCGCTCGTTGCCGAGGTACCAGTACACCGCCCACAGCCGACGCGAGGCGCCGAACAGCAGGAGCGCCCCGAAGACGACGAGCGCGGTGCGCTCCGACGCGTCCGCGCGCGACCCGTCGTGGTCCGGCGCGGTATTCGGATGGAACCGCCACCGACCGGGGGTCGCGCCCGCGTCGCGGTCCTCGCTGCGTTTTCCGTCGTCCCCCCCTCGAGTCCGCCGCCGCCGCAGGAGTACGACGGCGACGAGGGCGCCGCCGATGAGCCCGAGCGCATGCCCTTGGATCGCGACGTTCGCCCACCCCGGGGCGCCGTAGGATGGGGACGCCTCGGCGAACGCCACCGGCGTCCGGAGGGCGTCGTAGACGACACCGACGAGCGCCGTTCCCGTCGTGGCGACGACCGCGGCGACGGGACGCGTGACGAGCGCGAACCCCCAGTACGCGAACACGACGACGGAGAAGCCGATCACGGGCCCCAACGCGAACAGCGCGGAGACGAGGCCGAACGCGACCGCCGCGCCGGGGACGATCAGGAACGCACGGACGTAGGGGTTCTCGCCGGGGGATTCGACGGCGCGGATCCGGCTCGGTAGCCGTCGGGCCCGACTCGGCATCTCACGGACTCGACCCGGGAGACCTCGCAGGCGATCCGGGAGTCGGCGGGACCGGACGGCGGCCCGCTCCCGGTCGCCGACCTCGCGTCCCTCGGGGAAGTGGCCGTACGCGTACTCCGCGAGGCTCCCCGCGACGAGCGCGGAGAGGAGGTTCCCGGTGATGTGTCCGCGGCCCGCGTGCGCGAAGCTGGACCAGACGAGCCCCTCCGGGTAGAAGTACGACCACGACCGGAACGGGATCACGACCGGTCGGTTCGGGTCGTCGATTCCGGACTGGACGAACAGGTACACTCCGATCACGCCGGCGACAACGAGGAGCGTCCCCCACGGGACACCGAGCAGGAGCCGCGAGCGGAGCGTCCGCGTCCAGTCGGCCCCTCGTCGATCCGCGAGGAACACCGCGGCGAGCGCGACGGCGACGGCGACGCCGCCGGCGGCGAGGTGGACGGCGTCCGACGCCAGCGCGTCCGCGACCATGTCAGGTTCGACGGGGCCGCGCACACATCAATAACGGGGGTCGAACGCGGTACGGGGTCGGGCGTAATGCGAGGTCGAGCGGGCGGGCGAAAGCGTCCGACGGGTCAGATCTTGTTCTCGGCGTCGTCGGCCAGCTCCTCCATCCGCTTGCCGACGCGGCCGGCGGGCGAGAACTCGTCTTCGCTCATCGCGTTCGCTAAGGCGTTACCGAGGACGAACACGGCGTGTTTGTGTTCGCTCTTCGATTTGTGGACGTGGGAGGGGTCGACTTCGAGCTCGTCGTAGGGGTCGAACAGCGACCCGTCGACCGTCTCCTGCGCGCGGAAGTGCTCCATGATCGTCACCATCTGTTCGTGAAGCTCAAGCAGCTCGTCCTTGTGCATACCCACGGATACGGGTCGTAGGCCCTTTAAGCGTTGTTGAGGGGGGTACGCACGGTTCTGCGCCGCGGAGACCTCGACCGAGGGAGCCGCGCGGTCAGAAGACGTACTCGTCTTCGTGGCCCATCATCCCCTCGTCCTCGAACCCGTTGGAGTCGTCGTCGTCTCGCGGGCCGCTCGTCTTGTACGCCTTGATGCCGGTCGACAACAGCTCCTCGACCGCCTCCTCGCGGTTGAGGAACTCTCCTTCCTCGACCATCTGGGCAATCTGCATCTCCAGATGCTCCGGCACGGTTATCTTCACTTGTGGCATTTGCTGTCCGGGTCTTGTGGCATGGCGTATATAAAATTGGCGTCGCAGATCCGGAGATATGAAAACTCAAAGCAGAGACTCGAAAGTTCATTTTTTATCTTCTGAAGGTCGGTTAGGTTTGTGCGAATCCCCCGCCGAGCGGTACCGGCGTCTCGCCGCCGGGCGTCCGTGCCGTTCGAGGGCGACACTCGCGGGTCCCCAGCGCGTCCTCTGAGAGCGACATTCATACGTCGGTCCGGGCCGAACGGCGGTTCATGACCGATTCCGGCGTCGACGCGGCCGAGGACCTCACCGACCTCTACCGCGAGTACGGCGACGACAGACTCCCTCCGGGCCAGCGCGAGACGGACGGCTTCCCGGTCCTCTCGAAGAGCGGGACGCCCTCGTGGGACCCGGAGACGTTCGAGTTCGAGGTGTGGGGCGCAGTCGAGGAGCCGCTCTCCCTCTCGCTCGACGAGTTCCGCGACCTCCCGTCGGTCACCCAGCGACAAGACTTCCACTGCGTGACCGGCTGGAGTAAGTTCGACTGCGAGTTCACGGGCGTCTCCTTCGCCGACCTCGCCGAGCGCGCCGGCGTCCGCGACGACGCCGAACACGTCATGTTCCACGCGCTCGACGGGTACACGACCGACCTCCCGCTCGACGAGTGTACGAAGCCGGGCGTCCAGCTCACCTACGGCTACGACGGCGACGACCTCCCGGCCGACCACGGCGGCCCCATCCGCGTCGTCACGCCGCACAAGTACGCGTACAAGGGCGCGAAGTGGGTCTCGGGCGTCGAGTTCCTCACCGAGCCCGAACTCGGCTACTGGGAGAAGCGGGGGTACAGCGACACGGCGAACCCTTGGAACGAGGAGCGCTACAGCTGAGCGCCCCCCGGGGTCGCGCTCGGCCCGTCCGCGTCGTCGCCCGAGTTCCCCCGGTCCTCCGCCCCGATAGTCAGGATAAAGGGTCCACGTCCCCGACTCGATACGCATGGAACAGGCGCGTTCGCGGTCGTCGTCGCCGCTGGTCAGCCGGACCACCGAGGTCGTCGAGCCGGCGTTCGCGGCGGCGTTCGAGGCGCTTCCCACCCCGCGCACGACGTGGAGCGCGCCGGACGACGCGCTGGTGATCGGCGGCGGCGAGGCCGCGACGCTGACCGCGTCCGGGGGCGACCGGTTCGCGGCGATCCGCGAGTCGGCGACGGAGCTGTTCGAGTCCGGCGACGTCCACGCCGGCACCGAGGCGGCCCGCCCCCGCGTGTTCGGCGGGTTCGCCTTCCACGAGGGCGCCTGCGACGGCGAGCCGTGGGCGCCGTTTCCGGAGGCCCGGTTCGTCCTGCCGCGGGTCCAGCTGACCTACGCCGACAACGGCGCGTGGCTCACGGTCAACGCGGTCGGGCCGGACGCCGGCGTCGACGCCGTCGAGGACCGGCTCGCCCGCGAGGTCGACCGGTTCGCCGCCCTCGACGCCGTCGACGCCGGGTCGCCGACCGCGGCCGCCGGCTCCCGGCCCCCTCGCCCGGGGATCCGCGAGAGCCGCCGGACGACGAGCCGCGACGCGTGGCGCGAGAGCGTCGGCGCCGCGGTCGACAGGATCGCCGACGGCGACCTTCAGAAGGTGGTGTTGGCGCAGGCGCTGGAGGCCGACCTCGCGGCCGACTTCCCGCGGGCGGCCACCCTCGAACGCCTCGCCGAGAAGTACCCCGACTGCCACCGCTACTGGTTCGAGCCCGCCGCGGGGGAGAGCGCCTTCTTCGGCGCCACGCCGGAGCGACTCGTCTCGCTGCGGGGGCGGACCGTCGAGACCGACGCGCTCGCCGGGACGACCGGCCGCGGCGAGACGCCGAGCGAGGACGAGTGGCTCGCGCGCGAGCTCCTCGACGACGAGAAGAACGTCCACGAGCACGAGCTGGTCGCGGAGACGGTCCGCGACCAGCTTGAGCCGTTCGCCGCGTCGGTCTCCGCGGGCGAGCGTCGGGTTCGACGACTCGCGACCGTCCAACACCTCCACACGCCGATCACCGCCGAGCTCGACGCGGACCGACACGTCCTCGAACTCGTCGAGGCGCTCCACCCCACCCCGGCGGTCGGCGGGCTCCCGCCGGACCGCGCGCTGGCGACGATCCGCGAGACGGAGCCGTTCGACCGCGGCTGGTACGCCGCGCCGGTGGGCTGGATCGACGCCGCCGGCAACGGCGCGTTCGCGGTCGCGATCCGGTCCGCGGTCGGAACCCGCCGTCGAGCCACGCTGTTCGCCGGCGTCGGCGTCGTCTCCGACTCCGACCCCGACCGCGAGTGGGACGAGGTCCAGCTGAAGTACCGGCCGATCCTCGACGAGCTGGAGGGCGACGCAGCGGATTGACCCCGCCTACTGGAACATCTTCAGCGGCTCGGCCTGCGTGCTTTCCTCGGTCGCCTGTCGCATCTGCTCTGCGAGCTGGCGCTTCGCGTTCCGGATCTCCGTCGCCTGCTCCACGAGCCCGTCGGTCGGCGTCTCGATCCCCGCGATCGGGTCGATGCCGTCGACGATGAGCGCCCGCGCCGCCTCGGGGTCGGGGAACTGCGGGTCGGACTCGACGACGAGCCCGACCGCGTCGCGGTCGTCCTCCAGCGCGGCCGCCAGCATCGCGCCCGTTGGCCCGGAGACGAGCCCGGACTCCGACGGCTCCGACACCTCGGCGCGGTCCAGCGCCTCGGCGCCGTTCCCGGTCGCGATCCCGTACAGCTCCGGGGGCTCCTCGTCCTTCTCGCGGCCGAGGCCGGAGAGGAACACCGGGAACAGGTCGATCTCGTCGAACCACGAGCCGAGGCAGGCCGCGACCTCCGTCGCCGCCCCCGGGTTCACGGGGACGTCGCTGCGCAGCGCGACGAGATCCAGCTCGGAGTCGGCGTACAGCCGGACCGGGGTCGTCGCGGCCGTCTCGGACTCGCGGTAGACGGTCACCGGCGGGAGCCCGTCGCAGTGGACGTTCGCGTAGTGGGTCATCCCGTGGGCGTCGATCAGGTGGTCCGTCGCGATTTTCCCGACGAGCCCGACGCCGGGGAACCCCTCTATCAGCGTCGGCTCGTCCAGCGAGACGCCGTCGTCGAGGACGGAGATACGTGCCATGTGCGGCCGTACGCCCGGGGTCGACCTAAAGGTGCGGCGGCGGGAGGCACCTCGCGCGTCCCGAAACGGTCTAACGGCCCGACGCGAAAGGGGGGCCATGAATCCGCTCGACCGATACGAGTCGCTCGTCGACGACGTCGACGCGTTCCGGGCGGCGTGCGACCGGCCCCTCCCCTCGGTCGTGCGCACGAACGGGATCGCGGCGACGCCGGCCCGCGTCCGCGAGGCGTTCGACGAGTCGGGCGTCGCTTACGAGCCCGTCGACTGGCACGACGGCCTCTTCCGGCTCCCAGACGGCAACCCCGGCGGCAACTGGCCGTACGTCCACGGCTGGACTCACGGGCAGGAGGAGGTGTCCGTGCTGCCGACGCTCGCCCTCGACCCGCGACCCGGCGAGCGCGTCTGGGACGCCTGCGCGGCGCCCGGCAGCAAGACCACCCAGATCGCCGACGCGATGGACGACGAGGGGACCGTCGTCGCCAACGACAACAACCTCGGGCGCCTCTCCGCGCTCCGGCACAACGCCGAGCGCCTCGGGATCACGAACGCGATCGTCACGAACCAGGACGCCCGCAACTTCTCGACGAAGCCGCTGGCGTTCGACGAGTTCGACCGCGCGTTGGTCGACGCGCCCTGCTCCTGTGAGGGTACGTGCCGGAAGAACCCGGACGTCCTCGACCAGTGGACGCTCGACCACGTCCACGCGGTCGCCGGCATCCAGAAGGGCGTCCTGGCGAGGGCCGTCCAGGCGACCCGCCCCGGCGGCGTCGTCGTCTACTCCACGTGTACGTTCGCGCCCGAGGAGAACGAGGCCGTCCTCGACCACGTCCTCGCGAACGAGGACTGCGAACTGGTCGAGTTCGACCTGCCGCTCGACGCCGACCCCGGCGTGACCGAGTGGGAGGGGGAGACGTACGACGAGTCGGTGACGCGCGCGCAGCGGATCTACCCCCACCGCAACGACACGGGCGGCTTCTTCTGCGCGAAGCTTCGAGTCGGCGGCGCGGCGGGCGATGAGACCGATAGCGCGGCCGCCGCCGACGGGGTGGTGGACGCGTGAGCGACGAGACCGGCGGAGAGGCGGGCGACGCCCCCACCAACGACGGCCAGCGGTTCGACCGGCTCCCCGCGACCCCTGCGGACCGCGAGGTCGAGGGCCGTGCGAGCCGCGCGGAGGTCCTCGACTGGTGGGAGGAGCGGTTCGGGATCGACCCCGAGGTGTTCGCGGAGTACTCCTTCTGGGAGAAGGGCGCGGGGAAGATCTGGATCTTCAACGGCGAGGCGACCGACCCCAGCGAGGTCGAGGCGATCGGGATGACCTTCCTGCGCACGCGACAGGACCACTGGAAGCCGACCGGCCGGGCGGTCTCGCGGTTCGGTCGCCTCGCGACCAAGAACGCGATCGAACTGGACCCGGCGCAGGCGTCCCGGTTCGCGGCGGGTGACGACCAAGACCTCCCCGAGTGGGACGGCGACTGGGGCTACCTGATCGCGACCCACGAGGTCGCGGGCGAGTCGGTCCCGATCGGGGTTGGGCTGTACCTCTACGACGAGCTGCGCTCCGTGGTCCCGAAGGGGAGCCGGGCGGACCTGCCGGTCGTGGAGTGAGCGGCCCTCCCGGCGTTCGGTAAAAAGTTAGTCGTCGGAGCGCCGCGGTTCGACGGCGCTCCAGCGGGTCGTGCGGGTCAGATCGACGTGTCCTCCGGCGGTTTGGTGGCGAGGTTGGTGATTCCGTACGCCGCCAGTAGCAGCAGCCCCAGCAGGATGGTGTACGACCGGACGCTGAGGCTTATCAGCGTCTCGTGGACGACCTGTCCCTCTCCCGACACCGGGTGCGGCGCCCCCGCGATTATCTCGAGCAGCCCCATCCCGACCGTGCCGATCAGGATGAGCGCGCCGCCGCCGTACAGTCCGACTCGTTCCATGGTAGTGAGTTGGCTCATGCGTCGTCACCTCGTTAGCCGATTAAGTACCGCAGCCGCGGGTGGTCCCTGACGAACGACGTCTTCGCGAGGTAGGCGTCGACGCCGAGCACGCGCCCGGCCCCGAGCGTGGCGATCATCGCGAAGATCAGCAGCCCGAGCAGGTCGCCGGTGATCACGCCGTGGGCCCAGCCGCCGGTCTCGCCGTTGATGAAGTAGAAGAACGTCATCAGGAACGCGCCGAAGAACGCCGCCAGCCGCGTCAGCGCGCCGACGATCAGCCCCAACCCGATCAGCGTCTGTCCCAAGGGGACCATGATGTTCGTGAACGACAACAGGATCCCGTCGGAGAACAGCGTGACCACCGGGCCGAGGCTCGTCTGCGCCGCCGCGCCGCCGACGAACCAGCTCGCGTCGAACGGCCACGCGAGGAACTTGTCGAGTCCCGCGTGGAGGAACCACCACCCGACGATCAGACGCAAGACGACGAGCCAGTAGGCGAAGCGCGACTCCTCGACCGGGAACGATACGTCTCTGCCCAGCAGCTGCGTTTGGATGTTCGTGACCATGCGTAACCTCGGTTGCGAAAATGTTCGGTTAGGATATATAAACCTATCTCCAATGTCACCGACGAGTAATTCGCGAACCGCGGACTACTCCTTCCGTCTCACCGTTCCGCCGCCGAGCCCCTCCCACTCAACTCGGTAGCCGAGCGTCGAGAGGGTTGCGCTCGCGTCGTCGACGCCGTACTCGTCCAGCGTCGCCTCCACCGTGGACAGCGCCGCCCCGTCGTCGATATCGTCGTCGATTCGCTCCAACACCGCCGGTCTGACCAGCGTGCGGCCGACGAGCTCGTGGGCGGGGAACGGCCCGCCCTCCACCGCCGCCTCGCTCACGCCGTGTCGGTCGGCGAGGTCCCGCAGGGGGAGCACGTCGTCCGCCGGTTCGAAGGCGTCCGGGAGGGCGGCGGCGGCGTCCGCGACGAACTCGGCCTCGTACTCGCGGAGCACGTCGACCACGTCCTTCACGCGGACCGCGCCCGAGTAGGTGACGACGCGGTGGTCGCGTGCGGCTACCTCCTCGCCGACGCCAAGGCTCTCGTCGACCGCGACGAGCAGGTCCACGTCCTCCACGTCAGCGAGTTGGCCGAGCTTCTTCTCGACGTACTCTGGGGTCCAGAAGCCCATCACCTCGAAGAACAGCCGGAAGTCGGCGTGATCGTAGTCGAACGCGAAGTCCGGGATCATGACGCTCGCGCCGGTTTCGAGGGGTTCCGGCTCGCGGACGAGGGTCCAGTCGAGGTCGAGCCCGCGGAACCGACCGGCGAAGTCCGCTTCGACCCCGCTGTCGAAGTCGGGCTCCGCCACCGGCTCCACGTCGGGCACGGTCACGTCGCCGTCCGAGAGCCGCATCGTTCGCTCGCGGCCGCGGTCGTCGATCGTCGCCTCCAGCGACCACTCGGCGGACTCCGCGGCGGTCCGGAGCAGTCTCGCGAAGGCGGTCCCGTACCGTCGGGTGCGCGAGAACAGCGCGTCAGGCCCGGTGACGACGAGCTCCCGGCCCTCGGGAGTCTGCTCCAGTTCGTACATCAGCCGCAGGCGCTTCACCGCCGAGACGAGCCGCTTCGGGTCGTTCGACCGCACTCTGACCTCGGTGGCGTCGAACAGCGTAGTCTGGGCCAGAGAGAGGTCGTACTGCTCCAGCAGCGTGTCGGGGTCCCAGCGCACGTCGGCGTCGACGAGTACCCGATTCACGTCGCGGTCGGCGTACAGCGACGCCGACACGTCCCTCGAGTCGATCCCAAGCGCGTCGGCCGCGCGGTCGACCGCGGTCTCTCGCTCCGCCTCGCTCGCGACGCCGACCGCCTCCGCGGCCTCGAACGCGGCCCGCCGGACGCGACGCGGCGGGACGGCCGCGCGCGTCTCGAACTCGCACTCGCGCTCGACGAGCGCCGCCAGCCCGCGGACGAGCTTGAAGTCGCCGTTCCGCGCGGCCGCGTCGGCCTCCAAGTCCGCCAGCGCGTCGTCGAGGTCGCCGCGGCGCTCGCCGACGTGCGACTCGAACGCCCCGAGGACGCGCGCCGCGAGCGGCCGATGTTCCCGCCCGGTGAACTGCGGGCGGTAGCCGCCGCCCGCCCGGGAGACGCGCAGGAGGTCCTTCCGTAGCACGGCGGCGGCTACGGGCGTGGCGGCCTAAAACCGGCCGGGTTCGACGCTCCCGCGCCGACGCGCGCTTGTGGCCGCGGCTCGCCCGCATCGGCCCCTCCGCCCGCATCAGTCGTCGTCCGTGGTCTCCGGGGTGAACGTCACTCCCTCGACCTCGATCCGCTCCGGCACGCGGCTCGTGTCGTGGGTCCCGACCGGCGGGAGGTTCACGCTCGCGGCCGGCGACGCGTCGAGGTCCGTCCCCTCTGATCCCGCTATCGACGCCATCTCGCCGTCCGCGTCTCGGGCGTCCTGATCGATCCGCATCGAGCAGAACTCCGCGCCGCACATCGAGCAGAAGCGGGCCTCCTTGTAGTTGTCTCCCGGAAGCGTCTGGTCGTGGTACGACCGCGCGCGCTCGGGGTCGAGCGCGAGGTCGAACTGGCGCCGCCAGTCGAACTCGTACCGCGCCTCAGAGAGCGCGTCGTCCCAGTCGCGCGCGCCGGGGAGGTCGTTCGCCACGTCGGCCGCGTGCGCCGCGATCCGATACGCGGCGAGACCGTCCCGCACGTCCTCGGGCTCCGGCAGTCCGAGGTGCTCCTTCGGCGTCACATAGCACAGCATGGCCGCGCCGGCCCGCGCGGCCTCGGTCGCGCCGATCGCGCTCGTGATGTGGTCGTACCCCGGCGCCACGTCCGTCACCAGCGGGCCGAGGACGTAGAACGGCGCTCCGTCGCACACCGCCTGCTGCCGCTCGACGTTCTCCGCGATATCGTCCAGCGGGACGTGGCCGGGGCCCTCCACCATTACCTGGACGCCGTGGTCCCACGCGGTCCGCGTGAGGTCTCCGAGGGTGTCGAGCTCGGCGAACTGCGCCTCGTCGCTCGCGTCGGCCACACAGCCCGGCCGGAGGCCGTCCCCG
The DNA here is from genome assembly GCF_005435025.1 of Halorubrum sp. CGM4_25_10-8A. NCBI lineage: Archaea > Methanobacteriati > Methanobacteriota > Halobacteria > Halobacteriales > Haloferacaceae > Halorubrum > Halorubrum sp. CGM4_25_10-8A. The sequence continues at coordinate 38,477 of NZ_SGTX01000012.1, forward strand.
AGCGAGACCGTCACGTCGTGTTCGGCGAATATCTCACATATCGCCTCGAAATTCGCGTACAGCGGGTTCTGCGACCCGTTCTCCTCCATCCACTGCGCGAGGATCGACCCCCCTCGCGAGACGATCCCCGTCTTCCGGCCGTCGGTCAGCGGGAGGTGTTCCATCAGTATCCCCGCGTGGACCGTCATGTAGTCGACGCCCTGCCGCGCCTGTTTCTCGATGACGTCGAGCAGGAGCTCGCGGGTGATCGCCTCGGCGGACTCGGCCCGCTTGACCGCCTCGTAGATCGGGACCGTCCCGACCGGCACCGGCGAGTGCGCGACGTTGGCCTCGCGGGTCGCGTCCAGCTCGTTGCCCGTCGAGAGGTCCATCACCGTGTCGGCGCCGTAGTGGACCGCCGCGTGGAGCTTTTCGAGCTCCTCCTCCCGGCCGCTCGTCGTCTCGCTGTTCCCGATGTTCGCGTTGACCTTCGTGGCGAACGCCCGGCCGATGACCATCGGGTCGAGCGCGCCGTGCGCGTGGTTGTTCGGAATCACCGCGCGCCCCTCGGCGACCGCCTCGCGAACGAACTCCGGATCGCGGTTCTCGCGCGCCGCCGCGCGTTCGATCGCGGAGGTGACCTCGCCGCGTCGCGCCCGCTCCATCTGTGTCGCTGGCATAATCACTCGGTAATACCACTAACTAATATATTCTGTGGTAAACGGCTCGGCGCACCGAGTCGGCGCCCGGGTGCGACACGCTTAACCCCGAAACTCGCGGATCGGAGAGTAATGAGTACCGACGCGGCGGGCGACGCCGAGTCCGACGACGCCGCTTCCGGGGACCCCACCGACTCCGAGGCGTTCGTCCGCACCTGCGAACACCTCGTCGACAGGATCCTCGACGGCGAGATCGAGCGCGACGACCTCGAACGCGCCAAGCTCGACGCCTGCTCGGAGTTCGGCTCCCCCAAGGTGCCGAAGAACACCGAGATCCTCGACCACGCACCGACGGAGCACCGCGACGACGTGATCGAGGTGGTCCAGCGCAAGCCCGTCCGGACCGCGTCCGGGGTCTCCCCCGTGGCGATCATGACTTCCCCCGAACTGTGCCCGCACGGGAAGTGCCTCTACTGCCCGGGCGGCCCGGCCTCAGAGTTCTCCTCCGCGCAGTCGTACACGGGCCACGAGCCCGCGGCGGCCCGCGGCGAGCAGAACGACTACGACCCGTACGGGCAGGTCACGCTCCGGCTCGAACAGCTCCGCAAGATCGGCCACCCTGTCGACAAGGTGGAGCTCATCCTCATGGGCGGGACGATGACCGCGCGCTCGCACGACTACCAGGAGTGGTTCGTCAAGCGCGCGCTCCAGGCGATGAACGACTACGACCTCGACAAGGAGCCGGAGCCCGCGGAGGGCGAGTCGTTCGCGCCCGCGCCCGAGGAGACCGAGTTCGAGTACCTCGAAGACGTGATCGCCGAGAACGAGACGAATCCGATCCGCAACATCGGCACCACCTTCGAGACGAAGCCCGACTGGTGCGACCCGGAGCAGATCGACCGGATGCTCGACCTCGGCGGCACGAAGGTCGAGGTCGGCGTCCAGACCACCTACGAGCGGATCAACCGCGAGATGCACCGCGGCCACGGCAACGAGGCGAGCCGGAACGCCAATCGCCGCCTGCGCGACGCCGCGTTCAAAGTCGGCTTCCACATGATGCCGGGCCAGCCCGGGATGACCCGCGAGATGTGTCTGGAGGACTTCCGGCAGCTGTTCGAGAACCCCGACTGGCGCCCCGACTACCTGAAGATCTACCCCACGCTCGTCGTCGAGGGGACGCGGGTGTACGACCGGTGGCGGCGCGACGACTTTGACCCGCTCACGAGCGAGGAGGCGGCCGACCTCGTCGCCGACGTGATGGACCTGATCCCGAAGTACACGCGGCTCCAGCGCGTCCAGCGCGACATCCCGGCCGACTTCATCGACGCGGGCGTCCAGAAGTCGAACCTCCGACAGCTCGCCGCCCAGCGCGCCGAGGAGAAGGGGATCGTCCAGCGCGACATCCGCGCCCGCGAAGTCGGCCACAACGACGCCGACCCTGACCCGGACGACGTGGAACTCTCGGTCACCACCTACGAGGCCGGCGGCGGCACGGAACACTTCATCGCCTTCGAGGACCCCGTGCGCGACCTGCTCGTCGGCTTCTGTCGGCTTCGGTTCCCCTCGTTCGCCCCCGACCAGCCGGGCGCGCCGGGAACCGAGAGCGACCCGATCCGGCCGGAGCTCGAAGACGCCGCGCTGATCCGCGAGCTCCACGTGTACGGCACCGAGGTCGGCATCGGCGGCGACGGCGACTGGCAGCATAAGGGGTACGGGACGAAGCTGCTCGAACGCGCCGAGGAGCTCTCTCGCGACGCGGGCTACGACAAGGTCGCGGTCATCTCCGGCATCGGCGCCCGCGAGTACTACCGCAACAAGCTCGGCTACCGGCAGGACGGGCCGTACGTGTCGAAGCGGCTGTAGGCCCTCGGCCGACCGAACCCACGCCCGCTTCCGTCGGGAGTCGCTCCCCCGTCGCGTACCGTCGTCGACTGACGTTTCTGGCGACCACCGCCTTTCTGTTTACTTGGATTTAGATTAGTACAGAGTCATTCATTGATGAACATTTATACTCTATCAGGATACAATATCGGTACCTCGTCACACGAGGACTACTCACATGAATTTCGAACGACGAACTTTCGTGAAGGGGGTTGCCGGGCTCGCCGCGACGGCGACGATCACAGGAACTGCGTCGGCCGCGGACGGACAGACGCAGTATATCGTCGGTGCGAACGGGAACGGCGTCGCCGACGCCGTCACGGACGCGGGGTTCGAGGTCCGTCACGAGCTCGCCGACGGTGACGTGCTGGTCGCGGTCGGTCCGAGCGACGCAGCCGCCGACATCGAGTCGGTCAAGGGCGTCAAAGCGGCGAATCCGGACCTGAAGCTCGAACTCGACGAGCCGGAAGTCAACACCGAGGCGGCCGACGAGACCCCGCCGAGCGAGGGCGCCGCGCTGTCCGACCTCCAGTGGGACAAGGAGATCACCGACGTCTTCGAGGCCCACGAGTACGCGACCGGGGAGGGAACGCGCGTCGCGATCGTCGACACCGGGATTGACCTGAACCACCCGGACCTCGGAAACGTCAACGAGGAGCTCGGCCAAGCCTTCGTCGCCGACGACGACGTACCGGAGATCGGGCCCGACGACTCTGGATCTCACGGCACGCACGTCGCCGGAACCGTCGGCGCCACGGGCGAATCCGGCGTCGTCGGTACCGCCCCGGACACGGAGCTGATCCCGGTTCGCGTGTTCCCCGCAGAGGGCGGCGCGACGTTCGGTGACATCCTCGCTGGCATCGACTACGCGGCAGAGATCGGCGCCGACGCGGCGAACTTCAGCCTCGGAATCCCGGGCGTTCAGCAGCCGGGATCGGAGCTAAACAAGCTCAAGGCGGAGGTCCAGACCGTGTTCCAGAGCGCGGTCCGGCGTGGGACCGTGATCACGGGGAGCGCCGGCAACGACTCGGGGAGCCTTCAGGGGAGCGGCTTCACCCTGCCGAACAGCGTCCCGGCGGCGTTCACCGTCAGTGCGACCTCGCCCGCGGACACGCTCTCCTTCTACTCGAACTTCGGCACGAGCGACATCGACATCGCCGCGCCGGGCGGTGGGTACGAAACGCTGGAGAAGACGCTGGTCGAAGACCCCGACGCCGTCGAGTGGCCATTCCCGACGAACCTCGTGCTGTCGACAATCCCCGTCGAACAGGGAGCGTACGGGTACAAGGCCGGCACTTCCATGGCAGCCCCGCAGGTCGCCGGCCTCGCTGCACTCGTCCGCGAACTCGAACCGAACGCGAATGCGAGCCGGATCGAGCAGGCGATCCAGAAGGGCGCCGAGGGGGCGAACGGCAAGAGCGACTCGGAGTTCGGTGCCGGGATCATCAACGCGCTCAACACCGTCGAGCGCCTCGCCAGCGGCAAGGGGAAAGGCAACGGTAACTGACGCGTGGGGAGCCGACCGTCGCGCTGAATCCCACAACGACACGCCTTTTTCCGCCCCGGCGGTCTCTATCAGGTATGGACCAGAAGCGGGAGCTGTCGAGCATCGACCTCGCGGCCCTCGTCACCGAGCTGAATCGGTACGAGGGCGCGAAGGTCGACAAGGCGTACCTCTACGACGACGACCTGCTCCGGCTGAAGCTGCGCGACTTCGACCGCGGCCGCGTTGAGCTCATGATCGAGGTCGGAGAGATCAAACGCGCGCACGCCGCCGACCCAGACCACGTCGCGGACGCGCCGGGCCGCCCGCCGAACTTCGCGAAGATGCTCCGGAACCGGCTGTCCGGCGCGGACTTCGCGGGCGTCGAGCAGTACGAGTTCGACCGCATCCTCACCTTCGAGTTTGAGCGCGAGGACCAGAACACGACGCTCGTCGCCGAGCTGTTCGGGCAGGGCAACGTCGCCGCGCTCGACGAGACGGGCGAGGTGATCGGGGCGCTGTCGACGGTCCGGCTGAAGTCCCGGACGGTGGCGCCCGGCTCGCAGTACGAGTACCCTGCCTCGCGGCTCAACCCCCTTGACGTGAGCCGCGGCGGGTTCGACCGGCACATGCGCGAGTCGGACAGCGACGTGGTGCGCACCCTCGCCACGCAGTTGAACCTCGGCGGCCTCTACGCCGAGGAGGTGTGCACCCGCGCCGGCGTGCCGAAGGAGACGCCCATCGAGGAGGCGACGGACGACCAACTCGGGGCGCTCCACGACGCCCTCTCCCGGATCGACGAACGGCTCCGCTCGGGCGACATCGACCCCCGAGTGTACGAGGAATCGATCGACGGCGACGGGAGCGACGGCGGCGCCGGTGACGCCGACCCCCGCGTGGTCGACGTGACCCCCTTCCCGCTCGCGGAGCACGAGGACCTGCCGAGCGTGGGGTTCGACTCCTTCAACGCCGCCGTCGACGAGTACTTCCACCGGCTGGGGAGCGAGGAGACCGGCGACGGCGAGGCCCCCGCCGACGCGAGCGCCTCCCGCCCGGACTTCGAGGAGGAGATCGCCAAACAGGAGCGGATCATCGAACAGCAGCGCGGCGCGATCGAGGGGTTCGAGGAACAGGCGCAGGCGGAGCGCGAGCGCGCGGAGCTGCTGTACGCGAACTACGACCTCGTCGACGAGGTGATCTCGACGGTGCGGGAGGCCCGCGAGAACGAGGTGCCGTGGGACGAGATCGCGGAGACGCTCGACGCCGGCGCGGAGCGGGGGATTCCGGCCGCGGAGGCCGTCGTCGACGTCGACGGCGGCGAGGGGACGGTAACGGTGGAACTCGAGGACGATGACGGCGACCCCGTCCGCGTCGAGGTCGACGCGAGCGAGGGCGTCGAGGTCAACGCCGACCGCCTCTACCGGGAGGCGAAACGCGTCGAGGAGAAGAAGGAGGGGGCGATGGCGGCGATCGAGTCCACCCGCGAGGAGCTGGAGGCGGTCAAGGAACGGAAGGCGGAGTGGGAGGAACAGCAGGCGGCCGACGACGGCGGCGAGGAAGAGGGCGACGACGAGGACGACGACGAGGCGTACGAGACCGACTGGCTCTCCCGCTCTTCGATCCCGATCCGCAGCCCGGACGACTGGTTCGAGCGGTTCCGCTGGTTCCGCACCTCGACCGGCTACCTCGTCATCGGCGGGCGCAACGCCGACCAGAACGAGGAGTTGGTGAAGAAGTACATGGGTAAACACGATCGGTTCTTCCACACGCAGGCGCACGGGGGGCCGGTGACGATCCTCAAGGCCTCGGGCCCGTCGGAGTCGGCCGATCCGGTCGACTTCTCGGAGGAGACCCTGCGGGAGGCCGCGCAGTTCGCCGTCTCCTACTCGTCTGACTGGAAGGATGGCCGCGGCGCGGGCGACGCGTACATGGTCGACCCCGACCAGGTGTCGAAGACCCCCGAGAGCGGCGAGTACATCGAGAAGGGGAGCTTCGTGATCCGCGGCGACCGGACGTACTTTGAGGACGTCCCCTGCCGGATCGCCGTCGGCGTCCAGTGCGAGCCGGTCACCCGCGCCATCGGCGGCCCGCCGTCGGCCGTCGTCGACCGCGCGGCCGCGCACCTCACCTTCGAACCGGGGATGTACGCGCAGAACGACGCCGCGATGATGGCGTACCGGAATCTGAAAGAGCGGTTCGCGGACCAGTCGTTCGTGCGGAAGGTCGCGAGCGCGGACCAGCTACAGGAGTTCCTCCCGCCAGGCGGGTCGGACATCGTCGACTGAGGCCCCCCGTCGACCGCGGAACGATTCTTCTCCCCGAGCGCGACGTTTTCAAGCCTCCGCGACCGAGGCGAGGCTATGACCTTCGAATCGCTGCCGGAGGGGTGGCGGGTGTGGAACGAGGAGCCCAGCGGCCGGGCGATCCTCGTCTACCGCCCCGACGTCTTCGGGAGCGGCGACCTCCCGGACGAGTGTCTCCCGACGATCTACCTGACGAACGGCTCCCGCAACGCGCGGCCCGGCTCGGGCCAGTACGCGACTGACGAGTGGCACGTCGTCCTCTTCTTGGAGCCCGAAATCGAGGCGGTCGCGGAGACGCACGAGAGCCGCGAGGCGGGTGCGGCCGGCGCGGTCGATGTCGCGGAACGGTTCGTCGCGGGCGAGATTGATTACCGGGACGCGTATCAGGTGCCCCGCGAGGCGTACTTCGCGCGCCTCGACGAGTTCGTCGGTGCTGAAGAGGAGGCGTAACGACGCGCCGGCGAGCCGAGCTTTATCCACGATCGCGTATATCATCGCACGATTAGCGGAGCGATACGCCACGAACACGAGGATTTTTATCGCCGCCCGCCTCACCCTCGCGTACATGAACGCCGGTGGGGACTACGGCGGCGACGAACCGCGAGAGAAGTGCGGCGTCGTCGGCGTCTCGCTCGAGGACCGGGAGGCCGCGCGACCGCTGTACTACGCGCTGTACGCGCTCCAACACCGCGGCCAGGAGTCGGCCGGCATCGTCACGCACGACGGGTTCCAGCAGCACAGCCACGTCGAGCGCGGCCTCGTCGGCGACGCCTTCGAGGAGGGGGACCTCGCGTCGCTGTCGGGCGGCACGGGCATCGGCCACGTCCGCTACCCGACCGCCGGGAGCCTTGACAAGAGCTGTGCGCAGCCCTTCTCGGTGTCGTTCAAGTCCGGCTCGCTCGGGCTCTCCCACAACGGGAACCTCGTCAACGCCGACGAAGTGCGCGAGGAGCTCGCGGCCGCGGGCCACGCGTTCACCTCCGACGGCGACACCGAGGTGATCGCCCACGACCTCGCGCGGAACCTCCTCGAAGAGGACCTCGTGCGGGCGGTCAAACACACGATGAACCGCATCCACGGCTCCTACTCGCTGGCGATCACCCACGACGACACCGTGCTGGGCGTCCGCGACCCGCTTGGCAACCGCCCGCTGTGTCTCGGGAAGATCGACGGCGGCTACGTCCTCGCCAGCGAGTCGGCCGCCATCGACACGCTCGACGGGGAGCTGATCCGCGACGTCCGACCCGGCGAGCTCGTCGTCCTCGACCCCGACGGCACCGGCTACGACACGTATCAGTTGGTCGAGCGCGACGCGACCGCCCACTGTTTCTTCGAACACGTCTACTTCGCGCGCCCCGACTCCGTCATCGACGAGAGCCTCGTGTACGAGGTGCGCCGGAAGCTCGGCCGGAAGCTCTGGGAGGAGTCCGGCGTCGAGTCCGACGTGGTGATGCCCGTCCCCGACTCCGGGCGCGCCTTCGCCTCCGGCTACGCGGACGCGGCGGGCGAGACCACGGCCGCCGGCGAACCGCGGCCGGCGGACGACGGCGGCGTGGAGTTCGCCGAGGGGCTGATGAAGAACCGGTACGTGGGCCGGACGTTCATCATGCCGACGCAGGACGAGCGCGAGCGCGCCGTCCGGCTGAAGCTGAACCCGATTCGGTCGACTGTGGAGGGGAAGTCGGTCACCATCATCGACGACTCCATCGTCCGCGGGACGACATCGACGCAGCTCGTCGAGCTGGTCCGCGAGGCCGGCGCCGAGGAGGTCCACCTCCGGATCGGCGCGCCGCCGATCCTCGCCCCCTGCTACTTCGGCATCGACATGGCCACGCGCGACGAACTCATCGCCGCCGACGCCTCGACCGAGGAGATCCGCGAGGAGGTGGGCGCCGACTCGCTCTCGTACCTCTCCATCGACGCGGTCGCGGAGGCGCTCGGCGAGAGCCGCGCGGACCTCTGTCTCGGCTGTGTCACCGGCGAGTACCCCTTCGATGTCGAGGGCGAGGCGACCGACCGTGATGTCGACGCGCCGGTATCGGACCCGACGCCGGCGGACGACTGACCCTTCCGACTCGGCGCCGGCCCCGCACACGTTCGCCGCCGGGCCGCCCGCTCGGAACGTATCGGGGGCTTAAATACGATCACGGTCAGAGGTGCGAGCATGACAGGGAACACCGACGCCGCCGAGGGCGACGCCGCGTCGATGAGCCGCCGCGGATTCTTCCGCGCCGGGGCCGCCGGAGCGGCGGTCGCGGCGGGGGTCGCGGCCGGAAGCGGGACCGCCGCCGCCCAGTACGACGGGTGGCTCGAGGGCGTCAGCAACTACGACGGTACTCACGACTACCGCGGGCAGGACGAGGTCACCGTCTCGGTCGGCGCGGGCGAGAACGGGCTCCGCTTCGGCCCCGCCGCCATCCTCATCGACCCGGGCGCGACCGTCGTCTGGGAGTGGACCGGACAGGGCGGCGGTCACAACGTCGTCGCGGACGATGGCACGTTCGACAGCGGCTCGCCCGTCTCGGAGGAGGGCACGACCTTCGAGTACACCTTCGAGGACGCGAGCGACGGCGACACGTTCAATTACCTCTGTGAACCCCACCGGGCGGTCGGAATGAAGGGCGTCGTGGCGGTCGGGTCCGTCGACGACGACCCCGTCGACCCGCAGGCCGAGGGCGGCTCCGGCAGCGGCGGTGGCTCTGGTGGCGACGGCGGCGACGGTGGCTCCGGGAGCGGCGACTCGGGCGGGTCCGACGGCGGTCTCTCCGCGAGCGACATCGGAACGCTGGCGCTCGGGTTCGGCTTCGCCGGCGCGCTGCTCGTCCCGCTGTTCTACGCGGCACACAAGAAGGCAGAGCGGAACGCGTAGTCCTCTTCTCGCGTCTTTCCTCAGTAGATGTGGTACAGCAGCAGGTACACGCCGATCCCCATCGTGAAGGAGATCAGCCAGAGGACGGCGCCGACGAACCCGACCTGCGAGTGCCGCGTCTGATAGAGGTCCGCGTACGGGCGCGTCGCCGCGAGGAACAGCGCGTGGAAGACGAAGGGGACGCAGACGATCGCGAGCAGGATGTGGATCGCGAGGAAGGGGAGGTACACGTACGAGTAGACGAGCTCCGGCCCGGGGAACTCGGTGCTGCCGACGTGGATCAGTCGGTAGAGGTACGCCCCGAGGAACGCGGCGAACAGCGCGAACGAGGTCACCATGAAGTTCCGATGACGCGTCACGTTCCCGCGGGAGATCGCCCGCCAGCCGAGCAGGATCGTTGCGATCGCCGTCGCGGAGACGGCGGCGTTGAAGTGCGGGATCGCGGCGAGGACGGCGTCGCTCGCGCGCGGGAGCAGCGAACTCGGGATCACGCCGCCCACCGCGCCGAAGACGAGCGCGAGCGCGACGCCGGAGGCGACGGCGGTCAACACGGAGACGTTCTCGCGGGCCCAGTCGGACATGCCAGGACGGAGGGACGCGACCCCCAAACGCGTGCCGGTTGCGGTCGACGCGTTCCGGTCGCGGTCGCCGGATCGGGACGGCGGCGCGCCGCCCGCCGGTCTGCGAAACCCCGGCACGGCTCCCTCGAATGGAAGGGCTTTTAATTGGGGACAGGGTACGTGGAGACGCGACAGAACACCGCGAGCGTGGGTAGCCAAGCCAGGCCAACGGCGCAGCGTTGAGGGCGCTGTCCTGTAGAGGTCCGCCGGTTCAAATCCGGTCCCACGCATCGCTCGGGGCACACCCCCACCGATGCCGGTGTTGTCTCTACGACAGCACCCACGCACAATTCCTTTCGATGCTACGTGAGAAGTGACGACTACGATCCGAATGCTGCGGTCGCGAACTGCCCCACAGCCCCGGCCGCTCGGTTATAAATCGTTACTCGTGGACCGGCGGCGACCACCTCCAAAGCCCCAGTCGCGAGGGCGGCGCACGCTCGCTGCGCTCCTCGTTCGCTCGCTGCGCTCACTCACTACGGTGTTTACGTCGCCTGCGCCGCCCTCGCGACTGCCCTTTTGAGTCCCGCCCAGCACAGCACCGCGCCTCACGCCTCCCCAGCCTCGTCACCGGACGACGCCCGGTTGTAAGCGAGAGCGGGGCTCTCGCCCTGTCGGTGGTCCGGAGCGAAGCGGAGGACCACCGACTCCCTCGCGCGTGCTGGCTTCGCGGCCGCCGGGGGCGGTCGATCGCAGGCACGCGCCACCGCATCGGCTGTTTGTTGCTGATTGTCGCCTCGCCCGCGCGAACTGCCACCCTTTTAGTCGCGCGCCGTCGGAGTGTGGCGTAATGAGTACGGACGCGACCCCCGAGTACGACTACGAGGAACTGGGGCTCGTCGCCGGGCTGGAGATCCACCAGCAGCTCGACACCGAGACCAAGCTGTTCTGCGACTCCCCGACCGTCGAGCGCGACCCCGACGAGTCCGACCGGTCGATCACCCGACAGCTCCACCCGACGAAGAGCGAACTGGGCGAGCTGGACGACGCCGCGATGGAAGAGAGCCGCGTCGACCGCGAGTTCACCTACCTCGCGTACGACACGACCTGCCTCGTCGAGGAGGACGACGAACCGCCCCGCCGCGTCGACGGCGAGGCGCTCTCCGTGGCGCTCCAGATCGCCGACCTGCTCGACCTCTCGGTCGTCGACCAGGCGCACGTCATGCGGAAGCTCGTCATCGACGGCTCGAACACCTCCGGCTTCCAGCGCTCGATCCTCCTCGGGCAGGACGGCGAGATCGAGACGGAGTCCGGGTCGGTGTCGGTCGTCGACCTCATGCTCGAAGAGGAGTCCGCGAAGCGCGTCGAAGAGACGGACGACGGCGTCGTCTACTCGCTCGACCGGCTCGGCGTCCCCCTCGTCGAGATCGGGACGGGCCCGGACATCCGCAGCCCGGAGGGCGCGCGGCAGGCCGCCGAGCGCATCGGGATGCTGCTTCGCTCGACGGGTGCGGTCAAGCGCGGGCTCGGCACCATCCGGCAGGACGTGAACGTCTCCATCGCCGACGGCGCGCGCGTCGAGGTGAAGGGCGTTCAGGACCTCCAAGGGATCGAGGACATCGTCCGCGGCGAGGTGGGCCGACAGGCGGAGCTGCTCGAAATCCGCGACGAACTCCGCGAACGCGACGCGAGCGTCGGCGACGTGACGGACGCGACCGACGTCTTCGCCGACACCGAGTCGGGCGTCATCCGCGGCGCGCTCGACTCTGGCGGGAAGGTCACCGCGGTCCCGCTGTTCGGGTTCGACGGCCTCGTTGGCCGCGAACTCCAGCCCGACCGCCGGCTCGGCACGGAGCTGTCGGACCACGCGAAGCGCCACGGCGCGGGCGGCATCTTCCACACCGACGAACTGCCGGCGTACGGCGTCACCGAGGCGGAGGTCGACGCGCTACGCGATGCGGTCGGCGCGGGCGAGGCGGACGCGGTCGCCATCGTCGCGGCCGACCCGGAGACCGCCGACCTCGCGATCGAGGCGGCCGCGGAGCGCGCCGAGGCCGCGATGGAGGGCGTCCCCGAGGAGACCCGCGGCGCGAACGACGACGGCACGACCCGCTACCTCCGCCCGCTCCCGGGCGCCGCGCGGATGTACCCCGAGACGGACGTGCCGCCGGTGGAACCGGACCCCTCGGACGTGGAGACGCCGGAACTCCTCGACGAGAAGGCCGAACGGTACGCCGACGAGTTCGGCCTCGACGCCGGGCTCGCCGAGCAGGTCGCGTTCGGCCAGCGGTTCCCGCTGTTCGAGGCGGCGGTCGACCGCGGCGTCGACCCCACCTTCGCTGCGACGACGCTGGAGTCGACGACGACGGAGATCCGGCGCGACGGCGCGCCCGTCGAGCACCTCACCGACGACCACTTCCTCGCGCTGTTCGACCTCGTCGAGTCGGGCGACCTCGCGAAGGAGGGCGTCCCCGAGGTGCTGACGACGCTCGCCGAGGACCCCGATCTGACGGCGAGCGAGGCCGTCGAGGCGGCGGGCCTCTCGGGCGTGAGCGAGGCGGAGGTCCGCGAGGCGGTCGTCGAGGTCGTCGAGCGCAATGCGGACCAGATCGAGGCCGAGGGGATGGGGGCGTTCTCCGGGCTGATGGGCGAGGCGATGGGCGCGCTCCGCGGGAAGGCCGACGGGGAGGTCGTCTCCGACGTGCTTCGCGAGGAGATCGGCAAGCGCTCGTAACGCGTTCCGCGCGTCCCACACCGGTTAGGCCCCCTCTTTACGTGGCGCGAGTCCGTTATCGGAATTGAGGGTCATCTGATGGCAGACTCGCCTGTGGTCGACCAGTCGGACGATTCGTCCGCGTCGGACCGCGCGCCCGACCCGGCCGAGACGCAGACGGTCAGCGGCCGCGTCTCGGAGGTGACGAACCGCTTCGTTCACGCCGTCGAACTCGCCGCCGCGGCGCTGTTCGCGCTCCTGTTCGGTATCGGCGTCGTCGACCTCGCGATCCAGATCGTTGAGTCCGTCCCGACGGGAGAGATCACGAACCCGGAAGTGGTCATCGGCTTCATCGAGACGGGCCTCCTGCTGCTCATCATCGTCGAGGTGTACCAGACGGTCGTCGCGTACATCGAACAGAGCGACACCAGGCGGATCGTCAGGCTGGTGATCTACACCGGTGTCATCGCGATGGTCCGGAAGGTGATCATCTTCCGCACCACCGAGTACCCCTCGACGCAGGACGCGCTGTTCGCCGCCGTCTCCTACGGGACCGTAATGCTCGGGCTCGTGCTGCTGTTGTACGTCGAGCGCTCTGTCGGCGCCTCGCTGACGCCCGAGTGAGCCGCCGTCACTCGGTCAGCTCCTCGATCAACGTGTCGAGGTCGTACGTCGCCGGCGCGCGCGGCTCGTCGCGCAGCGCCGCGATGGTGAACGTCGAGTTCGTGCGCTCGACCTCGGGGATCGCCTCGAAGTCGCTGATGAGCCGCTCGACGGTGTCCGACGAGGAGAGTCGCGCGAGGACGACGAAGTCCGTCTCGCCCATCGTGAAGAACGCCTCCGTGACGCCCTCCACCGCCAGCAGCTCGTCCGCGAACTCCTCGTACGGGCCCTCGTAGCTCGCGAGCACCTCGACGATGACGGTGACGCCGAGCCCGAGCGCCTCGTGGTCGAGGTCGTACAGGTCGTTCTCGATGACGCCGTCCTCCCGGAGGTTGTTCAGTCGGTAGTGGATCGTCGACACCGGAATCCCGGTCTCCTCGTGGAGCCGCTCCGGGCTCCCGGTACCGAGATCGGATATCGCCTTCAACAGCCGCACGTCGCGCTCGTCCATACCCCCGGATCGACCCCCGACCGGTTGTATATGTCGACCGACAGGGTTGGAGGATACTCCAAGATGTCGGCGCCGTTCGGGGCTCGAATCGGATCTAATTCGTATGTCTGATTCTTCGTTTCGAATAACGCACTATCCGAGAGAATAGTTTAACTACGTCTGCGTCTTTCGAATTCATAACCAGTGAATCTCAGAAACCTCCTCTCTACTCCGGAAGCGGTCGTCGCCGCGTTCCTGCTGCTCGCAACGCTCTGGGGCACGTCCTTCGTCGCGATCGAGGCCGGCCTCCACTACTTCCCGCCGCTGTTGTTCGCCGGCGTCAGGTACGTCGTCGCCGGCGCGGTCGTGCTGGGCTACGCCGCGGTCGCCGCGGACCGGTGGATCCCGCGGGGCCGCGACGAGTGGCTCGGCGTCGCCGTCGCGGGCACGTTCGTGATCGCGGCGTATCACGGGTTCCTCTACCTCGGCGAGATCCGGATCTCCGGCGCGGTCGCCGCGGTCGTCGTGAGCCTCTCGCCGGTGTTGACTGCCGTCTTCGCGGCCGCGCTCCTCCCGAACGAACGCCTCGGCCCCGTCGAAATCGGCGGGTTCGCGCTCGGCGTCATCGGCGTGGCCGTGATCGCCGACCCGGCCGCGGCCGGGCTGGGCAGCGCGGCGGTCGTCGGCGTCGCGCTCGCGTTCGCCGGCGCGGCCGCCTTCTCTCTGGGCGCCGTCCTGCTGCGCCCGCTCCGCACCGACCTCCCGATCGCCGCGCTTCAGGGCTGGGCGATGGTGATCGGAGCCGGGCAGCTGCTCGTCGCGGCCGCCGCGATCGGCGAGTCGCCCGCCGCGATCGCCTGGAACCAGACGGCGATCGCCTCGCTCGCGTATCTGACGCTGCTCTCCGGCGTGGTCGCGTTCCTCCTGTACTTCGCGCTGCTCGACGCGGTCGGCCCGTCGCAGCTCCACCTCGTCGGCTACGCCGAGCCCGTCGTCGCCGCGGTCGGTAGCTGGGCCCTGCTCGGTCACCTCGTCGACGCCGAGGCGCTGATCGGGTTCGTCGCGATCCTCGCCGGCTTCCTCGTCTTAGAGCGCCGCGAGATCGCCGACTACGTCGGCGTCGACCGGTTGCGAGAGTAGCGGCTCACGGAGACGCCTCTCGCGGGTTCCGGTCGTTCACCCCTCGCGGATTTCGGCGACTCACCCCTCCACGTCTCGGCTCAGCCCCGCGCGGAGGTCGCGGCCGAAGTAGTGGCCGAGCAGCGCGAGCACCAGCCCGACGCCCCCGCCGACCGCGACGAGCGGGAGCCCCCACTGCGAGAGGTAGTCGATCCCGATCGGGAGGAAGCCGACGCCGAGGACGCTTGTCACCGCGCTCGCGGCGCCCGCGGCGGCGCCGGCGGTCCCGGTCTCGACGTAGCGGCGCGCCGACAGCACAAGGCCGAGCAGGAACGCGGCGACGAACACGCCGCCCGCGGTCCCGACCGTCCCGCCGATGAGCGGGATCAGGCCGCCGACGAACACGCCGACCGCGACCGCGACGAGCGCGAGACCGAACGCCTTCGCCGAGAACCACCGCCCCGAGACGCCGACCCGGCCGGCGTCCCCGGAGCCGGCCTCGCTCCCCGCCGTCGGCTCGGCGCTCGCGGCCCCGCCGGCGTCGGCCTCTGACTCTCCCTCGCCGCCCGCGAGGTCGTCGTCGAGGAGGTCGTCGAGGTCGTCCATCGGGTCGTCGGACGACTCGCGCTCCTTGGAGGGTTGCATACCGGACCGTTCGGGCCCGCGGACTTGGCTTTTGTGCCGCGAGCGGTGTCGTCACGCTTTCCGCGCGCGGTCGCGTGCCACGCGCTACCGTTCGCCGTTTCACCGGAAACGCGGTGTGGCCCGGCGCGGTCGCGGCCGCTACCCGTCGCCGCCCGACCGCCGCCCGCCCCACACGCGCTTGTCGACGAGCGCGACCGTCATCGGGCGGTCGACCGCGATCTGACAGGAGAGCCGCGGGTAGCCGAACCGGTCGGCGAGGCGGTCGTGCCACTGGTCGGCCGGCGGCCCCTCTCGGACGCGGACGCCGCAGGTGGCGCAGATCCCCCGCCCCCCGCAGTTGAGCCGGCGCGTCGCGGACGCGTACGGCGACAGGCCGGCGTCGAGCATGACCCGCCGGAGGTTGCGACCGCGCTCCACGGCGAGTTCGACGCGGTCGTCGCCGTCGACGACGACGAGCGGGACCGTCTCGGACCCGCTCCCTGACCGTCCGCCGGCGTCCTCGTCGGGTTCGTCCTCGGTCATCGGCGTCCCTTCGCGCGCCGCACACAAAGCGTCCCGGACCCGGAACGGCTTTCGGCCCGGGCGTCGGAACGGGCGACATGGACACGCGGCGCGCGCTGCTCGACGCCCTCGCTGCCGACGACGGCCCCGTCTCCGGGCCCGCCCTCGCCGAGTCGCTCGGCGTCTCCCGGGCGGCCGTCTGGAAGGCGGTCGAGGGGCTCCGCGAGGACGGGTTCGCGGTCAAGTCGACCGCGGCGGGGTACGTCGCCCCCGACGAGCCGGGGTACTCCGGACCGGGGATCGCGTTCGGCCTCGACGCACCCTACTCCGTGGAGTATCACGACCGGATCGCGTCGACGAACGAGCGGGCCCGGGAGCTCGCGGCGGAAGGGGAGACCGACGTCGCCGTAGTCGCCGACGAACAGACCGGGAGCCGCGGCCGCCTCGACCGGGAGTGGGTCGCGCCGAGCGGCGGGGTCTGGCTGTCGGTCCTCACCCGGCCGGACGTGCCGACCGCGCGGGCGCCGCTCTTCACCCTCGCGGCCGCGGTGGCGACGACTGACGCCGCCCGCGAGGCCGGCGTGGACGCGCGGATCAAGTGGCCGAACGACGTGCTCGTCGGGGGTGACGGAAGCGGCTCCGAAGTGCCAGATCCCGCCGCCCCCGGCCGCGGCGGCCCGAAGCTGGCGGGGATCTTGACGGAGATGGAGGGGGAGGCCGACCGGGTCGGCTGGCTCGTCGTCGGCGTCGGCGTCAACGCCAACCTCGACCCCGAGACGCTGCCCGCGGGCGCGACGTCGCTGTCGGCGGAGCGCGGCGGCCCGATCGACCGGCGGCGGTTCGCCGCGACGTTGCTCGAACGTTACGCGGAACTGACCGCCTCGCCCGGCGCGCTCGACGAGGTCCTCCCCGCGTGGCGCGAGCGGGCGAGCACGCTCGGCCGGCGCGTCCGGGTCGACACCGCCGAGGGGGTCGTGGAGGGCACCGCGGTCGACGTGACGGAGCCGGGTGCGCTCGTGGTCGACACCGACGAGGGCCGGCGGCGCGTCCACGCGGGCGACTGCGAACACCTCCGCGACGCGGCCTGACCTCCGCGACGCGGCCTGACTCCCAGCCGACGCGCCGCGGCTCGCTACCCCGTCTCCGTCGCGTCGGAGACGGACCCGTCCGCGTCGGCCCCGGCGGCGCCCGTCTCGCCCGCGGTCGCGGTCTCGCCCGCGGTCGCCGCGTCCTCGTCGTCGCCGATCCGGACGGTCAACACCGGCACCGACGACCCCCGGACCACCTTCTCGGCGACGCTACCGAGGAGGAGGCGGTCGATCCCGCCGCGCCCGTGGGTCCCCATCACGACGAGGTCGCAGCCCGTCCGTTCGGCGTGGGTGATGATCTCGCGGCTCGGCGAGCCGTCGACGACGGACGTCTCGACGTCGACGCCGCGGTCGGCGGCGAGTTCGCACACCGTCTCGAGCGCCGCCTCGCCGTCGTCGTACAGCAGGTCGCCCACCCCCTCCCACGTCGTCTCCATCGGCATCCCGGCGTACCGCGCGGTGTCGACCACGTATATCGCGCGCACCGACGCCCCGTGGACCGCGGCGAGGTCGAGCGCGTGACACACCGCTAACTCCCCCTCCGAGGAGCCGTCGGTCGGGACCAGAATCCGGTCGTATAGGGGCATGTTCACGTGTAGCATGACGACCGGGAGGGATAACCCTTTGTTCTTGCCGGTTTCTCGCCGCAGTCCGGTGGCGTCCGGGCCGAGCGCACGCTTATGCTCTCTCGCACGACGGGTCGGTATGTCCGACGAGATCAACCGCTCCCGCCTCGAATCGACGCTCGCCGACCGCGCGTACCCCGCCGACCGCGGAGCGCTCGCCGACTCGGTCGCAGGCACGACGGTGTTGTTCGCCGACGGCGACGCCGACCTCGGCGACCTCCTGGCCGAGGTCGACCAGGCGAGGTTCGAGGGCGCCGCCAACGCGCACGCCGCGCTCCAGAATGTCCTCCCGATCGAGGCGCTCGGGGAGCCCGGGCAGTCCGACGGCGACGCGTAGATCGGGCCTCCCGCGACGGCTCGCGGCCGGGCCCCTCCCTCGTCACCGATCCCCACGCCACGGCGCGTCTCGCATCGCTTTTGCCGCCGCGCCGCGCAGCGGTGGTAATGAGCTATCGGATCGGTCTCGTCGGCAAGCCCTCGGTGGGCAAGTCGACGTTCTTCAACGCCGCGACGATGAACGACGTACCGGAGGGGGCGTACCCGTTCACAACCATCGACCCGACCGTCGGCGAGGCGTACGTCCGCGTCGACTGCGCCGCGCCCGAGTTCGACGAGACCTGTACGCCGAGCGTCGGCGTCTGCCGCGAAGGGACGCGGTTCGTCCCCGTGAAGCTGGTCGACGTGGCCGGGCTCGTCCCGGGCGCCCACGAGGGCCGCGGGCTCGGCAACCAGTTCCTCACCGACCTCAACGAGACCGACGTGCTGATCCACGTCGTCGACTTCTCGGGGAAGACCGACATCGAGGGCGAGGCGACCGAGAGCCACGACCCCCGTGAGGACATCGACTTCTTAGAGGAGGAGCTCGACGCGTGGTACCTCGACGTGTTGGAGAAGGGCTTAGAGAAGTTCGAGACGCGGTATCACGGCGCCGACGCGGCCATCGAGGCGGAGCTCGCCGACCAGATGTCCGCGTTCGGGACCGACAAAGACCGGATGAAACGCACCATCCTCGCGCAGGACCTCGAACTCGACCCCGAGACGTGGGACGAGACGGACAAGGTCGAACTGGCCCGCGAGATCCGCAAGCGCACGAAGCCGATGGTGATCGCCGCCAACAAGATGGACACCCCCGAGGCGCAGGCGAACTGGGCGGAGATCACGAGCGACCCCGACTACGACCACCTCTCGTTCGTCCCCGCGAGCGCCCACGCGGAGAAGGCGCTGAAGAACGCCGACGACGCCGGCGTCGTCGACTACACGCCCGGCGACGACGCGTTCGAGGTCGTCGGCGACGTCTCCGGGGAGCAGAAGGCCGGCCTCGACCAGATCTCCGAGTTCGTCGACGAGTACGACGGCACGGGCGTCCAGGGCGCGCTCGAGTCCGCCGTCTTCGACGTGCTGGGCTGTATCGCCGTCTTCCCCGGCTCCGCGAACGGGAGCAAAGACGAGAAGGGAGTCTTCCGCGACTGCTTCATCCTCCCCGAGGGGTCGACGACGGAGGACTTCGCGTACCACATCCACTCGGACATCGGCGAGGGGCTGCTCCACGGCACCGACTGCCGGAGCGGCCGGCAGGTGGGCACCGACCGCGAGCTCTCCCACCGCGACGTGATCGAACTGGTCTCGACGAAGCAGGCCGCGCCGTAGCCGCTCCGACGAGGCCGCCGACCCCGCTGGCCGCTCTTCCGAACGACCTCCGTGCGTCCGGCCGGTCACGATACGATATCGCGGACCGCGTCGGGAACGTCGGCCCGGTCGACCTCCCGAACGGACGAGCCCTCGACCTCGGTCGCTCCGTACTTGTACCCCGACCCCGTCAGGATCGCGGCCACGTCGTCGTCGGGGCCGAACTCGCCCACCGCGGCGAGCTCTCGCACGGCGGCCGTCGCCACCGCGCACGACGGCTCGACGGAGACTCCGGCGTCGGCCGCGAGCCGGTCAGTCTCGGCCAGCATCGACTCCTCCGAGACGGAGACGACGCCGCCGTCTGTCGCCCGGACGGCGGCCAGCGCGCGGTTCCCGCTCGGCGGGTCGGCGTTGTTGATCGAGACGGCCGCGGTCGGCTCGCCCGCGACGGGTTCGACGCGGGAGTCTCCCCGCCGGAACGCCCGCGCGATCGGGTCACAGCGGGCGGCCTGCGCGAGGTAGATCCGCGGGATCGACGGGAGCACTCCCGCCGCGTCCAGCTCTCGGAGCGCCTTCCAGACGCCGCTCGCCTGTCCGCCGCTGCTGACCGGCAGGACGATCGCGTCGGGCGCGTCGGGAGCGAACGCCTCGCAGATCTCGTACGCCACCGTCTTCTGGCCGGCGACCCGGAGCGGGGCGTCGGAATTGAGGAAGGCGACCCCGAGGTCGTGGTCGAGCGTGTCCTCGTAGAGCCGCCCGTACTCCCCCCGGACCCGGAACAGGTGCGGGTCGTGCTGGGCGATCATCGCGAGCCGCGAGTCCGGCGTGTCCTCGGCGACGAGGATCGCGGCCTCCCGGTCCAGCGCCGCCGCGTGCGCGGCGACGCTCAGTGCCATGTTGCCGTGCGAGACCGTCCCGACCGGGCCGTCGATGCGGGCCATCCCGACGGCCGTCCCCCGGTCCTTGAAGCTCCCCGTCGGGTTGGTCCCCTCGACCTTGAGGTGGACCCGCGGCCCGTCCGCCGGCTCGATCGACGGCGCGCGGAACAGCGGCGTGCCCCCGGCGGCCGCGGCGAGGCCGCTCGGAACGGTCGCCGCGGGTAGGACGGGCTCGTACCGCCAGAGGGAGTCTCGCCCGAGCCGCACGCCACCGCCGCCGCTCGCCTCGGGCCACGAGAACCCGGTCCCGTGCGTGTCGAACCAGAGCGGCTCGCCGCACGCGCAGCGGGCCGCCTCGCCGGCGGGGTACGTCTCGCCGCAGTCGTAACAGACCAGTCGTTCCATACGCCACGGTCTCGGTCGCGACACAAATCGTTGGTCACGGGCGGGCGCCGCGACCGCGGCAGCGCCCGGGGGTTCCCTCGTCTTTTTTGAGTCGCGGCCACACCGGTCACGCATGGGTACGCCAGGCGAGTTCGGCGAGTTCGGCGGCCGACACGTCCCGGAACCGCTGGAGGAACCGTTGGCGGAGCTGGCGGCGGCCTACGAGGAGGCCGTCGCCGACGACGAGTTCATGGCGGAGTTCCGTGACCTGCTCGAACACTTCGCGGGGCGGCCGACGCCCGTCTTCTACGCGGAGACGCTCAGCGAGCGGTACGGCGCGGACATCTACCTCAAACACGAGGACCTCCTCCACGGCGGGGCGCACAAGCTCAACAACACGCTCGGGCAGGCGCTGCTGGCCAAGCGGGCCGGGAAGGACCGCCTGATCGCGGAGACCGGGGCGGGGCAGCACGGCACCGCGACGGCGATGGTCGGCGCCCTGCTGGACCTCGACACGACCGTGTACATGGGCCGGCACGACATGCAGCGACAGGAGATGAACGTGTTCCGGATGCGCCTCATGGGCGCGGACGTGGAGCCGGTCGACCGCGGCAACGAGGGGCTCGCGGAGGCGGTCGACGCCGCGTTAGAGGACTTCGCCGAGAACGTCGACTCGACGCACTACCTCGTCGGCAGCGTCGTGGGGCCCGACCCGTTCCCGCGGATGGTCCGCGAGTTCCAGTCCGTCATCGGGACCGAGGCCCGCGAGCAGATCCAAGAGCGCCACGGCGACCTCCCCGACGCGTGCGTCGCCTGCGTGGGCGGCGGGTCGAACTCGATCGGCCTCTGGCACGCGTTCAAGGATGACGACGTGATGTTCTACGGCGCCGAGCCGGGCGGCACCGACGACGCGAACCACTCGGCCCCGCTCTCGAAGACGAAACAGGAGGAGCCGCGGATCTTCCAGGGGATGAAGACGAAGACGATCGGCGACGACACCGAGAACCACTCCGTCTCCGCCGGGCTCGACTACCCCGCCATCGGGCCGGAGCACGCCGCGCTCCAGGAGATGGGCCGCGCGGAGTACCACGCGGTCTCCGACGACGAGGCGCTGGCCGCGTTCCGCGAACTGAGCGAGGCCGAGGGGATCATCCCGGCGCTGGAGCCGGCCCACGCCCTCGCGCTGACCGCCAAGCTCGCCGAGGAGGACCGACACGACACGCTGTTGGTCAACCTCTGCGGGCGCGGCGACAAGGACATGCAGACGGCGGCGGAGCACTTCGATCTCTCCGGGTGAGGTCACCTCTCCGGGCGAGACTCTCCCGCCCGATTGACCCCTTCCGGCGCGGCGCTCAGAGCTCCTTCTCGAAGTGGACGAGTTCGTACGCGCCGGCGGTCGAGGTGTCCGTCCGCTCGTATCCCCGACTCGCGTAGAAGTCGAGCGCCGCGGGCTGGCGCGTCGAGGTCGTCGCGAGGAGCGTCTCGAACCCACCGGAGGCCGCCCGCCGCTCCAGCTCGTCGAGCAGCGCCCGTCCGTAGCCGCGCCGCTGATACGGCGGCGCGACGCGCATCCGGTGGAGCTCCGCGGCGCCGGGGCGGTCGCGCTCGTCGCCGTGCCCGGCCTCGTTGGGCACGTAGCCGCCCATCGCGGCGAGCGTCCCGTCGTGGGTCGCCAGTTGGTCCGGGGCCCGTGACGCCGCCGAATCCACCGACTGCCGCTCCGGCGACGGATCGTCCGGCGACTGGTCGGCGTCGACGGCGTCGACGACGCCGACGACGAACGCGCCCCCCGCGTCGAGGTACGACGCCGCCACGGACCGCAGGTCGTCGGTGCCGGGGATGTCGGACGGGTCGACCCCGGTCTCCCGCATCGCCCACTCGTGAAGCGCCCACACGGCCGCGTCGTCCCGCGGATCGTACGACCGGAGCGAGAGTTCGTTCGCGTCCACGACGAACCGTGACGGCGCGTCCGGCTTGAAGACACGGATCGCGGGGGGCGCGCTCGCTCTCGGAGCGTCGACGTTACCGCACATCCGCGCTCGACGCGTCCGCGCTCAGCGCGTCGACCCTACTCACCGCCAGCGATCTCTTCGAGGCGCTCCGTCCCGGCCTCGACGTGGCCCCCGTGGAAGCAGACCGTCTCCGCCACGTCCCGGTCGGCGAGGACCGCGACGCTCTCCAGCGCGGTGTCGAGGTCCGGGGTCATCTCCGGGCTGAGCCCGGCGAGTTCGCCGTCGGCGACGGTGAGCGCGTCGGCGCTGACGAGCAGCTCGGCGCCGGGGAAGTACGCCGACACGTGCCCCGGGCCGTGGCCGGGGGTCGGGACGACCTCCGTCGGACCGGCCGCCGTCGCGAACGTCTCGCCCCCGGTCAGGCGGACGTCGACGGTCGCCGGTTCGATCGCCGTCGGCCGCTCCTCGCTCGACTTGACGAGCTCCTCGTCGCCCTCCAGGTACGGGGCCTCTGCCTCGTGGGCGAACACGGCGGCGCCGGTCCGGTCGACCACGGCCGCCAGACAGGCGGCGAGGTCGAGCTCCTAATGCGTGACGAGGACGCCCCGCGCGTCGTCGAGGGACAACCCCTTGTCCGCGAGCGCGTCTCCGAGGACGCCGACCTCGTCGGGCAGGCCCACGTCGATCAGGAGGAGTCCCTGCGGGGTCTCGACCGCGGTGGGAGTGAGTGTCGCTTCCCGGCCGTCCAGCGATACGTGTAGCGGGAGTGCGCGTACGCCCGGCGCGAGTTCCATGGCGAACGCTGGTCGCCGATCGAGTTCGAGCGGGCGAGCCTCGACGGACTCACTCGGGCGCCGGGAGCTCCTCGGCGACGTTCACGTCGTGTCCGGCGACGTACCCGTTCAGCTTGGCGGCGAGCGGCGACTCTCGCAGCTCGGCGCCGTCGTATCCGGCCGCGTCGAACGGCTCAATTAGTGACGAGGCGGACCTGAGCCTGTACTTCTGGTGGTAGTCCTCCGCGGGAGAGAACCGCGACAGCCGCTCGACGCGCGTGTCGATCCCGTCGGCGGTGAGTCCCCGCGCCGAGAGGAACTCGTCGAGGGCCTCCCGCTGGGCCGCGCGCTCGACGAGGACGACGTTCTGGTACTGCGTCTTCCGGGACTGCCGCCGCGGGTCGTGCGCCGCGAACACCCGTTCCAGCACATCCCGGTACGATATCGTTTCGGGGTCGAAATCGACCTGAACCACCTCCGTGTGGTCGCCCAGCGAGTGGTACGTCGGGTCACGTTTGGTCCCACCCGCGTACCCCGCGCGGGTGCGGACGACGCCCTCCACCGCGCCGAACTGCGCGTCCGGGCCCCAGAAGCAGCCGACGCCGAACGTCGCCGTCTCGGTCTCGCCGGCGTCGGCCGCGCGGCGGTCGTACTCGCGTACCTGTGTCCGTGTGAGTTCCATGGGTGCCACCTGTCTGTAGAGCCGCCGGAGCGCGGTTCGCGGGTCGGACCGCATCGCCCGTGTCTCGGGCTCGCAGACGGATACATTGCGCGCCGCCCCACGTCGAGCGTCTCGTTCGGCCGGGACCCAAACCACTTGAGGTGGGGCCGCGTCGCGGCGGACATGAGCGCTCACTCGACCGAACCGGCCCGCCTCGAATTCGGCGTCCTCGGGACCGCGGGAATCGCCGACAAGGCCGTCGTCCCGGCGATCGCCGCGAGCGACCACGCCGTCGGCGCGGTCGCGTCCCGGGACGCCGACCGCGCGGCGTCGTTCGCCGCCCGCCACTCGATCCCCCGCAGTTACGGCACCTACGAGGCACTGCTCGACGACGACGCCATCGACGCGGTGTACGTCCCGCTCCCCAACGGGCTCCACGGTGAGTGGACGAAACGCGCCGCGGACGCCGGGCTCGCCGTCCTCTGCGAGAAGCCGCTGGCCGCCGACGCCGCCGAGGCGCGAGCGGTCGCCGACCACTGCGACCGCCGCGGCGTCACCCTGATGGAGGCGTTCATGTACCGGTACCACCCCCGGACCGAGCGCGCCGTCGAGCTCGCCGCGACGGAACTCGATGACGTGCGCACGGTGACCGCGACGTTCCGGTTCCCGCTGTCCGACCGCCCGAACGACGTTCGACTCGACCCGGAGCTCGCCGGCGGGTCGCTGATGGACGTCGGCTGCTACCCCGTCTCGCTGGCTCGCACCGTCCTCGGCGCTCCCGACCGGGCGTACGCCCACACGGGGGACACCCGCGACGCGGGCGTCGACACCGAACTCGCGGGCGTGCTTGCGTACGGCGACGGCCGGTCGGCCCGGGTCGCCTCCGGGTTCGACACCCGCCACGTCGAGCGGTACCGCGTGGACGCGACGAACGGGTGGGTCGCGGTCGAGAACGCCTTCGACGCCCCGGCCGACGAGCGGCTGGAACTGGAGTACGAGATCGACGGCCGTCGCGGGGTCGAGACGTTCCCGGCGGTCGATCAGTACCGGCTTCAGGTCGAGCACTTCGCCGACCGCGTCGCCGGCGACGCGACCCCCGTGACCGACGGCGCGTCGGCCGTTGCGAACATGCGGATCCTCGACGCGCTGTCGGAGAGCGCCGCGAACGGTTCTCCGATCGACCTCTGACTCGGATCGCTTGGGGTACAGATCGCCGTCGCTCCGGCGGCCGTGGCGCTCGGTTCGACGTTCGCCCCGCCTACGCGACGATCTCGTCGGTGATCGCCGGCGTGTCCATCGCGTTCGCGATCGGGCTGATCACCCGGTACGTCCCCCGTTGGCCACCGTCGGAGGAGTCGTCCCAGTGAGGCGTGAACGGCTTGTCTTCGGCGTGCGGGCTGTCTTCTAGCATCGCTCGGGGCGCACCCCCGGCCAGGTAGACGTCGAAGGAGTTCGACTCGAACTCCGTCCAGAAGTTACTCTTGTGGAACGGGAACAACACGCGGACGTAGTAGTCCTTCCGTATCTCGCGTTTCTTCACCTCGTTGTTGTACCAGCCAATCACGTCGAAGTGGGTACACACCGCCTTCTCCGCGCCCGTGTAGGGGAACGACGACCGGACCTCCACGGCGGCGCTCTCGCCGCGGCCGCGGTCGACGGTGATGTCGACCTGTTCCTGTGGGGTGTCCCACTCGTCGTCTTGGAACACGTCCGCGCCCGTGTCGCGCCGCTCGGCCGTTCGGGTGAGCCAGTCTTTCCACACCCACTCCGCCAGCACTCCCGAGATACCGTCGACGCTCTGCGTGTCGGCCGACCTGCCGCGGGAGCTGTCCCGGGCCATCCGTCCGTCGGAGCCCTCAGCGAGACGCTCCCCGTCGTCTCGTAGCTCGTCGAGCAGCGCGCGGTCCTCGCCGCCGTAGTCGAACCGATACCGAACGCAGTCGAAGCCGCCGTGCCCGTCGCAGTCTATCGTTTCCGTCGTGATGTCCATCGACGTTCCGTCTAAACAGTCAGCTATCTTATAGAGATATCGCCGGTCGTGAGGCGGTGCCCTTATCCCCGGCAGCTACCTCCCCCCGGTAACCGATCGATATGCCTGCGGACGATATCACGGAGCCCCCCGAACACGCCGTCTCCTCGCCGAACACACCGATGTACAACATGGTTCGGTTCTGGGGGCGGAAGCCACAGAACCTCGTCACGAGCTACATCGAGCAGTTCACCGACGAGGGAGAGACGGTGCTGGACCCGTTCTCCGGGAGCGGCGTCACCGCCTTGGAGGCGCTCCGGGCGGACCGTCGCGGTATCTACAACGACCTGAACCCGCTGTTCCGCCACATCGCCCGCACGACCGCCGCTCACGTGGACTTGGACGAACTCGAAGACGGGTTCGACACCGTGATGGAGAACCTCCGGTACCGGCGCCACGAGGTCGGCGGCGCCGACGGCGACGCGCAGCGGTCATTCCGGTGGCTCTACGAGACGACGTGCCGGAACTGCGGCCACGAACGGGCGCGGACGCTCGAAACGACCGCGACTCGGGTGTACTCACCCAGTCCGGGGCAAGCGAGCGAGCCGATATCCGGCGACGGGACGCTCGATGCCCTTGCGACGGAAATCTACGATCAGCTCAGCGAGGCCGAGCGCCTCTCGCACGACGCGTTGGTGGAGCGCATCGACTTAGACGAGTTCGGCGACGCGCGCAAGTCGGAGATAACGCGGGCGATCAACCAGCGGCTGTTCGAAAACGGGTACATCCGGATCGAGGAGGACGTTCCGAACGAGCTCAAGTACGTCTGTCCGGAGTGCGACGCGAGTGAAACGGTCCCGCTGGACGAGGCGGACGAGGCCAAACTCGACCGGATCGGCGAGCTCTCGCCCCCCTATTACTACCCCGACAACGAGCTGGTGTACCCCAACGGACAGGACTTCTACACGAGTCGTCCGGGGACCGAGCGCGTCGACAAGCTGTTCACCGACCGGAATCTGATCGCGCTGTCTATCCTCCGGCACGAGATACACCGGCTGGAAACACAGGAATTTGACCGGACCGTCGTTGACGCCCTCCTGCTCACTTTCGTCGCCATTCTCGAACACGTGAGCCGGATGCAGCGGCCGAACAAGAAGGGCTGGGCGGCGAAGAACTACGTCATCCACCCGGAGAACCTCGAACTCAACGTCGCGCACGCGTTCCGGAACCGGTTCTCGACCGTGCTCGACGGCATGCGCGAGGCGAACGACGAACTGAACGGGGGCGACCCCGTGGGAGACCGAGGGAGGTTCATCCAGGGAGACGCGCGCGACCTCCCGGTCGACGACCAGTCGGTACAGTACGTGTTCACCGATCCCGAGTACGGCGACGCCGTCCAGTACTTCGAGCTCAGCTACATGGCGAACAGCTGGCTGGACAGCAGCGTCAACTGGGAGGACGAAATCGTCGTCAATCCGCGCCAAGAGAAGCCGCGGGAGCGCTACGAGGAGATGCTCGCGGCGGCGTTCGAGGAGGTGTTCCGAGTGCTCGAAAGCGGCGGACATCTGACGGTCACGTTCCACAGCAGCGAACTCAAATACTGGAACTCCCTGATACACGCGATCCAGCAGGCCGGGTTCGACTACGTCGACGCGGTCTATCAGGTTCCCGCACAGGAGTACACGAACTGGATCAACCGCCGGAAGCCGGGGACGATGAACGGCGACATCTACATCACGTTCCGGCGACCGGAGACCCGGGAACAGCCCGAACTGGACTTCGGTGACATTCAGGCGGTCCGGGAGTCCATCTTGGAGGAGGCGAAGCGCGTCATCCGGCTCCACGACGGCCGCGCGACGTACGATCAGCTGGTCCGCGGGGTGACGCTGCGGCTCATCGAGGACAACAGGATGCACTCCGAACAGGTGCGCGACTTCGACTATCGCCGCCTCTTCGACGATTACCTCGAACGCACCCCCGACGGCGACGCGTGGACGACCGCCGACTGGGCGGCGACCGACGAGGTCGAGTACATCCCGCTCCAGCGCCGCATCAGGTGGCTGATCGAATCCGTCTACGCGGGGAAGGAGGGGTCCGCCGCCACGCTCGACGAGATCCTCTCGCGGATCTTCACGAGCCTCAAGGACGCGCAGACGCCGGAGAACCAAGAGATATTGGACGTGTTACAGTCGACCGCTGAGCCGGTCGAGAAAGACGGCGTCGTCTACTGGCGGCGACGCGACTCGTACCAGCAGACGCTCGCCGGAAACACCTTGGCCGAGGAGGAGGGCCTGGTCGACACGGAAACGCAGCGCGAGCAGCTGGAACTGGACCACGACCGGATCATCAACCGACTCGCCGAGTTCGGCAAGTCCGTCGGCTACGACGCGTGGATCGGGGACCCGGAGACCGATCGCAGCGAGGTCCTCCGCGATACGCAGACGCGGCTGCGGATACCCGGCGACTTCTCCGACACCGTTCGCGAGCGGCTCAGGAACGTCGACCTGATCTGGTTCGACGGCGAGACGCCGGTCGCGATGTTCGAGGTGGAGCACTCGACGGACCCGCAGGACGGAATCGTTCGCATGGGGAACGCGTACGCGGAAACCGGCGCGACGCCCCGGGCCGTGTCCGTCGTCCCCGACAACCGATACGATCGATGGGAGAAGGCCGTCACGCAGCCCGCCCTCGACGAGTTGACCGACGACAACCCGTTCCGCTGTCTCACGTATTCGAAGCTGATCGAGCTCCTCGGCGGGCGCCGGTCGCCCGCGGAGCGGGGCGAAGAACGGCTGTTCGAACTCGCGACGACGCCGCCCTGACTCGGCGAGCCCCGCCCGCGACGCGAACCGGCGTCGTCGACCGGGCTCTCAACGAGGCTCGGGCCCGATCTCGGTCCCCAGTACGATGGTTTAACCCCGTGTCGGTTCTCTCCGGGTGTATATGAGCGATGAGCGTGACCGACTGGAGAAACCGTCCAACGCGGCCGCCATACGGGCGAAACTTCGTGAGATTGTGCCGAGCGCGTTCTCCGAGGGAGAGCTCGACGCGGCGAAGCTCGAATCGCTGCTCGACGCCGACGGTGAGTCGTCGGGGGCGGAGCGGTACGAGCTCTCGTGGGCCGGAAAGGGCGAGGCCACCGCACGCGCCCAGGCGGCGACGGAGCAGACGCTGGTCCCGCGTCCCGACGAGAGCGTCGACTACGGGGAGTCGGGCAACCACTTCATCGAGGGCGAGAACCTCGCGACCCTGAAGACGCTCCAGCGGTCCTACCAGCAGCGAATAAAGATGATCTACCTCGACCCGCCGTACAACACCGGGTCGGATTTCATCTACAAGGACGACTACTCGACCGCGGCCGCCGACTACGAGCGGGAGACCGGCCAGCGGACGGCGGACGGCGACAAGCTGGTGAGCAACCCGGAGACGAACGGGCGGTACCACAGCGACTGGCTGTCGATGATGTATCCCCGGCTGTTCCTCGGGCGGAATCTCCTCCGGAACGACGGGGCGATCTTCGTGAGCATCGATCACAACGAGTACCACAACCTCCGCCACCTCATGGACGAGATCTACGGCGAGGACAACTACGTCGGCACCTTCGTCTGGAAGCGCCGGACCCCCGACGCACGGAACTCGGGCGGGATGTCCATCGACCACGAGTACGTCGTGGTGTACCAGCGGTCCGACGCGTTCGAGATGCGGGGCGTCGAGAAGTCGTTCGACAACTACACGAACCCGGACGACGATCCCCGCGGCCCGTGGGTCGCCGGCGATCTGAAGAACTCGCGGACGAAAGACGAGCGGCCGACGATGTTCTACGAGATCACGGACCCCGAGACCGGCCACACCTATCAGCCGGACCCGAACAGCGTCTGGCGCCTCGGCGAGGAGACGATGCGGCAGTACATCGAGGAGGGTCGGATCCTCTTCCCCGACGACGGCGAGGGCGTGCCCAAGTTCAAACGCTTCCAAAACGAGATCGAGAGCCGGTACAAGCCGCTCTCGTCGTGGATCGAAACGACGACGACCGACGAGGACATCGAGCTGTTCGAGGACGCCTTCGACCGCACCGTCCTCCAGACGGGGATGACCGGCACGGCGACGCGCGAGCTGAAATCGCTGTTCGGCTACAAGGCGTACGACTTCCCCAAGTCGACGGACCTGATCCGGAAGCTGATCCGCCACAGCGTGGACGGCGGCGACATCGTCTTGGACTTCTTCGCGGGATCGGGGACGACGGGCCACGCGGTCATGCAGCTCAACGCGACCGAGGAGTTCGACGACCCCGTCCGGTTCATGCTCGTCCAACTGGACGACGAACTCGACGAGCCGCGGGGGGAAGAGACGACCCACGCGGAGGTCTGCGAGCGGCGCCTGCGGCTGGCGAGCGAGCAGGTCGCCGACGACCACGACCTGCCGGACGCCGCTCCGGGGCTCGGCTTCGACAAGTACACGCTTGGGGAGTCGCGCTTCGAGCGGTGGGGACGCCCCGACACGGAGTCGGAAGCCCGCGCCGCGCTCGAACGATACGCGGCCGGCGCCGGCTCGGCCGTCGATCTGACCGATCCGGACGCCGCGCTGGTCGAGGTACAGCTCCTGCTCGGGTTCTCGCTGGACGCCGCCGTCGAGGCCCTCGCGGACCACACCTATCACCTGTCCGAAGACGACCGCGACGCGCTGGTCACCTTCGCGGAATCGGTGACGTACGAGACGCTCACCGAGTTCGATCTCCCGGCGGACACGCAGTACGTCTGCTTGGACGGGAGCCTCTCCGATACGGACAAGGAACGCCTCAACCGCGACCTCTCGCTCCGAACGATCTGACCATGGAATTCGAATTCGATCCCGACCTCGAGTATCAGCAGGAGGCCGTCGACGCGGTCACCGACATCTTCGACGGCCAGCCGAACGTCGGCGAGCAGCCCGCGTTCGGGACGCACGGGACGACCGTTCCGAACGAGTTAGCACTCTCCGAGGAGCAGCTCACGGCCAACACGCGAAAGGTCCAGCGGCGTCACGACCTCGCACAGAGCGACGACCTCTATCGGGCGGCCGACGGCGAGACGACCGACCTGTTGAGCTTCAGCGTCGACATGGAGACCGGGACGGGCAAGACGTACGTCTACCTCCGGACGATCCACGAGCTCTACCGGCGGTACGGCTGGCGAAAGTTCCTCATCGTCGTTCCGAGCGTGGCGATCCGCGAGGGCGTCGTGAAAACGATACAGCAGACGCGAGCCCACTTCGACTCGCTGTATTCGCGGCCGCCGTTCAACTGGACCGAGTACGACTCGTCGACGCTGAGCGACGTGATCCGGTTCGGCAGCAGCAGCCAGATCGAGGTCATGGTCATGACGCTCCAGAGCATCAACCGGAGCGACGAGAACGTCATGTTCCGGCCTCACGACAAGCTCAACGGCGACCGCCCGGTCGACCGCATCGCGGCGACCAATCCGATCGCCGTCTTGGACGAGCCGCAGAACATGGAGGGCGAGAAGAGCAAAGCGGCCATCTCGGCGTTGGACCCCCTCTGTACGCTTCGGTACTCGGCGACGCACCGACGGATCAGAAACAAGGTGTACGAGCTCTCGCCCGTCGACGCGCACGAGAAGGGGTTGGTGAAAACCATCGAAGTGCTCTCCGTCGTCCAAGACGAGGACTTCGACAAGCGATACGTTCGACCGCTGTCGTTCGACGCCGGTCCGAAGGCACGGATAGAGCTGTACAAGGACCGGTCGACCGGGGCCCAACTTGGAAAGAAGACGGTCCGCGCCGGGGACAGCCTCTACGCGGCGAGCAACGGCTTACCGCCGTACGAGGGTGTCGAGGTGGCGTCGATCGACGCCCGCCACGAAGTCATCGAGCTCAGCGACGGGACGCGGCTCCACAGCGGGGAGTCCACGGACACCGACATCGAGACGATCCAGCACCGGCAGATCCGGGAGACGGTCCGCGAGCACTTCGAGAAGGCGCTCGACTACCGCCGAGACGGGATCAAAGTCTTGAGCCTCTTTTTCATCGATCGGATCGACAACTTCCGCGGCAGGAGCGGCGACGAGACCGGCCACCTCTGGGAAGCCTTCTGCGAGGCGTTCACCGAGCTGAAGGCCGAAGACCGGTACAGCGATCTGTTCCCCGATCAGTCGCCGGAGGACGTCGCCGGCGCGTACTTCGCCACGACGACGAGCGGCGACATCAAGGTGCGAGAGAGCTCGATCCGGGACGACGTGGAGTCGTACGAGCTCATCATGCGAGATAAGGAAACGCTGCTCTCCGCCGACGAGCCGACGCAGTTCATCTTCTCGCACAGCGCGCTCCAGGAGGGGTGGGACAACCCCAACGTCTTCCAGATCTGTACGCTCAACAATACGGTCAGTTCGGTGAAGAAACGCCAGGAGATCGGACGCGGCGTTCGACTCCCCGTCTATCAGGACGGGACGCGCCTGCCGCCGGGCGACCGGCGCAATCGCCTCACGGTGATCGCCAACGAGAGCTACGCCGACTACGCCGACGACCTCCAGGCGGAGTACAGTTCGGCGACTGACTACGGCGACGACATGCGCGCGCAGACGAATGATCACCGGGACCGGACCGTCGTCACGCCGCGGACAGAGGTCGTCGACGAGTCCCCGGCGTTCGCGAGGCTGTGGGAGCGGATCGCGCCGAAAACGACGTACACGACGACGATCGATTCGCCGGCGCTCGTCGAGAGCGCGGCGGCCGAACTCGCCGGCGTCACGGTCGACGAGCCGCGGCTCCGCGTCTCCCGCGGAGAGCTATCGATGGACGACGGCGCCGACATCGAGACGGTGGGCATCGCCTCGCAGGTGGAGTCCGTCGACCGCGACGGCCCGCTCCCGGATGTCGTCAGTCATATCGCCGCCGAGACGGGGCTGACGAAGCAAACAGTCGCAGAGATCATCCTCGAATCCGAGACGGTCGACCAGCTACTGAAGAACCCCCACGCGTATCGGGTCGCGGCCCGCGAGACGATCGACGCGGTCAAAACCGAGTACGTGGTCGAACACATCGACTACGAGCGGATCGGCGATGCGCACCCGACGGACATCCTCAGCGAGGTCGAGACCTACGCCGAAAATACTGTCAGCGTGGACAAGAGCGTCTACGATAAGGTTATCTGCGACAGCGAGGGTGAGCGGCGGTTCGCGCGCCGCCTCGACCGGGACGACTCCGTCGCGCTGTTCATCAAGCTCCCGCGCGAGTATCAGCTCCCCACGCCGATAGGGCCGTACAACCCGGACTGGGCCGTCCTCTTCGACAAGGAGACGGCGGTCCGCGCGGACGCGGAAGACCGCCGACTGTACCTCATCAGGGAGACGAAGTTCGGCACCGAAGACGACCTCCGGCCGTCCGAGGCGACGAAGATCGAGTGCGCCCGCGCTCACTACGACGCGCTGAACGTCGACTTCGACCTCGCGACCGACTTTCGGGACGACGATATCATCGAAGACGTCCTCAACATCGACGTCGACGCCGAGTGAGGCGCTCACCGAGCGTTGATCGGTCTCGGAGTGGGCCGATATCGCTGCCCTCGCTCACGGCCGGTCTCCTCTCGTCGTCGGACCGTTCGCGTATCGGCCCGAACCCACAGTCAGAGCCGTGTGGGTCGTTGTCAATGGCCTCTGCCAGAGGGCTCTCAGCGAAGGGACGACAACATATTTCAGCAAACTTTTCCGCCTCTAGTCCCTCTAGCAGGTCGGTGTAACCGGAACACCACGTCAGAGGCAGACCCGCGCATATCTCTCCTCGCTTGCTTCGGGACGGCTTCCAGTTTCACCGTCGTCGATCGCAACTCGATCGATACCGTCACCGGTCCGCGCTCGTTGACGCGGTCGGAGGTCCACGAACGTGGCGCCGTGCGCTACGGCTAGGCTACGATGGGGCTGACCACGTCGCGGTATCCGTGGACACGACGGTCGAATTCTACTGGTACAGAAGGCTCTAATTATCGAGAGTTAGGACGGAATTAGGTGGCTGGGGAGTTCCCGGCCCCTAACACGCCACGGCCGAAGACCGTGGGCGTTGTAGGTGGGCCAACACGGATTTGAACCGTGGACCTCCCGGTTATCAGCCGAGCGCTCAACCTGACTGAGCTATTGGCCCAGGTGAGCGCATTCAGTCGTTGCGCGGGTAGGATTTTAAGGGTTTCCTTTCGAAGGCCGCCCCGCCGTGTGGCGGTTTCACGGGGGATCGCGACCCCGGCGCCGTCAGTCGCTTCCCTTCCGCTCCTCCTCTTCGACGGTGAAGTCCACGTCGACGACGTCGTCGTCCGTCGACGCGCCACCGGAGCCCGCGTTCCCTGCGACGCTCTCGTCGGCGTCCGTGCCGCTGCCGCCGTCGAACCCGTCGGGGTCGCCCCCGGGACCACCGGGGAAGCCGCCGCCCATCGAGAACCCGCCCTCACCGTCGCCCGGGAAGCCGCCGACGTAGACGTTCCCCGAGAAGAAGCCGTCCGTCTCGCGTTCGAGGTACGGGACGACGACGTACTTCTTCAGGGCCATTCGGATCGGAACCCGCGAGAGCGGGAGGGCAAGCAGGAACCCGACGGCGTCGGTGACGAGCCCCGGCGTGAGCAGGAACGCACCCGCGGCGATGAGCAGCCCGCCGTCGAGCAGTTCGTCGGTCGGCGGCGAGCCCCGGGCCAGTTTGCGTTGGATGCGCGCGAGCGTCGCGCGTCCCTCGGCGCGCAGCAGGAGCATGCCGAGGACGGCCGTCAACACGACGAGCGCGACCGTGACGGCCCACCCGAGCCGCGTCGCGACCACGATCAGGAACAGCGCGTCCACGAGGGGGACGACGAGCAGCAGCGCGAGCAGCGTTCGCGGGCGCATACCCCCGCCTTCCCGCCGGGCACGCA
The DNA here is from genome assembly GCF_005435025.1 of Halorubrum sp. CGM4_25_10-8A. NCBI lineage: Archaea > Methanobacteriati > Methanobacteriota > Halobacteria > Halobacteriales > Haloferacaceae > Halorubrum > Halorubrum sp. CGM4_25_10-8A. The sequence goes on from NZ_SGTX01000012.1 coordinate 73,120, forward strand.
TAGCCCTTTTCGTCGCGGTCGCCCGCATCGCCGGTCGCGTCCACCGCGACCGCCACCGCTTTGCCCGCCCGGTCCGAGCCCGCGGTATGGACATCGTCGGCGCGCTCGGACGCGACCCGCCGGACCGCGAGTCGCTGCCGCGGTGGGTCGCGCCGCTCCCGAAACGGCTGGAGGACGTCGCCTTCCGGTTCGCGTGGGTCATCGTCGTCATCAACCTCGTCGGCACCGCGTTCGGCTTCTGGTACTACCGGTTCCAGTTCCGCGCCCTCCCGACGGAGATGTGGCTCTTCATCCCCGACAGCCCCGGCGCGACGCTGCTCATCGCGCTCGCGCTCGGCGCGTGGGCGCTCGGGCGGTCGAGCGACACCCTCGCCGCGCTCGCCTTCTTCGGCAACGTCAAGCTCGGGCTGTGGACCCCGTACGTCCTCGTCGTCTTCTGGCCGGAGTTCCTCGCGGTCAACGGCCCCGGGCTGTACGCGTTCCTGCTCGTGAGCCACCTCGCGATGGTCGTTCAGGCGTTCGTCCTCTACCGCATCACCGACTTCCCGCTCCGCGCGGTGGCGATCGCGACCGCGTGGTACACCGTCGACCTGCTGATGGACTACTTTGTCCCCGTGATCGGCGACGTGACACACACCGCGCTGCCGTACGCCGACGGCGAGCCGTGGTTCACGACGACCGTGCTTCAGGTCGCGGCCGCCGGCGCGGTCGTACTTACCGTGATCCCGCTGTTCTGGACGCTCGGAACCCGTATCGCGACGCTCCGACGCCGCGCGGGCGACCTCGGGACGTAGCCAGTCCGACGCCACCTCCCGCTCACCGATTTAAGTGATCGGCCCGCTTCGACTGTGCTATGAGCCACTACGAGCGGATCGCCGACATGTCGGTGACGATCGAGTCCGTCGCCCGCCGGCGGTACGTCGCCGACACGACGAGCGGCTTCGAGCGGACGACGACGGAGTACCGGCTCTCCGGCGACGGCGTCGTGGGGCGCGGCGAGGACGTGACCTACGAGACCGCCGACCACGACGCGCTCGCCGGGACCGACCCGATCGACATCGAGGGCGAGTGGACGATCGACGCGCTCTCCGACCGACTCGACGAGATCGACCTCTTCCACGGAACGCCGCCCGAGAACGAGACCGCACGCAACTACCGGCGCTGGGCGGTCGAGAGCGCGGCGCTCGACCTGGCGCTCCGGCAACGCGAGGAGACGCTGGGCGACCGGCTCGGCGTCGACCCCGATTCGGTTCGGTTTGTCGTCTCCACTCGCCTCGGTGATCCCCCGTCGACCGACCGGGTCGAGGAACTGCTCGCGCGCAACGCCGACTTGGAGTTCAAGCTCGACCCCACCGCGGAGTGGCCGCAGTCGGCGTTCGAAACTCTCCGGAAAACCGACGCCGTGCGCGTCCTCGACCTCAAGGGGTGGTACGAGGGGACCGAGGTCGACGTCGAGCCCGACCCGGAGCTGTACCGCGACGTGTTCGCGGCGTTCCCGGCGGCGGTCGTGGAGGACCCCGCGTTCACGCCCGCGACCAGCGCACTCGTCGAGCCGCAGGCTGACCGCCTCTCGTTCGACTACCCGGTCGACGGCGTCGAGAGTCTCGAATCGCTCCCCGTCGAGCCGGGGTGGTGTAATATCAAACCCTCGCGGTTCGGCACCCTCGAATCGCTGTTCGAGACGATCGCATACTGCGAGCGCGAGGGGATCCGGATGTACGGGGGCGGCCAGTTCGAACTCGCCAGCGGCCGCACCGCGATCCAGACGCTCGCCGCGCTCTGTTACTCGGACGGGCCGAACGACGTGGCGCCGCGCGCGTACAACGACCCCGACGCCGAGCCGCCGTACCCGAGGAGCCCGCTCCGCCCGAGCGATGACGCGGTCGGCTTCGAGTTCTGAAGCGAGGGATTCGAGCCGGGCACTGACGCGGTAGTTTATAAACAAATTCGCGGCGGCGCGTGCCTGCGAGGCCGCTCCGCGGCCGAGCAGCACGCGCGAGGGAGTCGGTCGACCGGAGCGAAGCGGAGGGAGGCCGACGAGGCTGGGGAGGCGTGAGGTGCGGTTGCGGGGTGGGACTCAAATAGACAGTTGCGAGGGCGAAGGCGCGCGACGCGAGCACCGCAGGAGCGAGTGGAGCGAGCGACGAGGAGCGTGGTTCGAGAGAGCAAAGCTCTCTCGTTATCACGAGACGCCTCCGGCGTCTCGAACGACAGCGAGCGCACCGAACCCTCGCGACTGAGTCTTTGGAGCTGTTCACCGTCGATCGTTCGTCAGTCAGGTACAGCCGAGCGACTGGGGTCTGGAGGTGTTTTCCGCCGATCCACAGCTGGCCGATTGTACCAATTCGGCTGAAATCTCTGCGCAACCGACCCCACCGTCTCACACCGATACTTAAGAGACGAATTTCAGTAGGTCGTCGCGGTTGTGGTCGTGGAAGCGCGTTCGGAGACACTCCTCCAGCGCCTCGATGTCGCCGCGCTTCGCGCAGATCGGAGCCACGCGGTCGGACCACTGCTGCCACGGCGGGTAGAGGTCGAGCCGGTCGCAGATCGCGTCGAGCCGCTCGTCGAGGTCGTCGATCTTGTCGGTCTTGTTGACGGCGATGATCGGCTCGACTCCCACGTCTTCGAGGAACCCGAACATCTCCACGTCGTGCGGAATATTCCCCCGCTCGGCGTGACGGTCGATGATGTCGACCGCGGCCTTCCCGTCCATCACGACGACGCCAGCGAGAATGGAGTCCGCGTTGTCCTCTAGGTAGCGGACGATGTCGGTCTTGATCTGCTCGCGGTGCTCCTCCTCGACGCCGGACATGAAGCCGAAGCCGGGTAGGTCCGTGAACATGAAGCTCTCGCTGGCCCAGTCGAAGTGGTTCGGCTGGCGGGTGACGCCCGGTTTGCCGCCGGTCGAGAAGTCGTGGCCCGTCAGTTCGCGCATCAGCGTGGACTTGCCGACGTTCGAGCGCCCCACGAGGACGACCTCGGCGTCGCGGTCCGGCCGGTCTTCGAACATACGCGTACGTGGTCGGTAGAGCGGTTTAAAAGGCGCGTCGCGGCGGCGCGGTCTCAGGCGGTCGCGGCGTCGCCGACGCTCTCCCTCCCGGCGTCGATCCCGTCGGTCCGGTCCGCGAACGCCGCGCCGAACATCCGGAACACGGCGACCTGTCCGTAGAACTGGACGAACGGGACGAGCACCGACCCGACGACGGTCACGAGGAGCACGACGGAGACGACGAACACCCCGATCGCGACGAGAATCGGTGCCAGTACTGCGAGGAGGTAGTCGGCGCTGAAAAGCGTGGGTTTGAGCAGGTCGACGTCGAACGCCGCGCCCGCCCTGCCGCGGACCGCGTACGCCGTGAGGGCCGCCGGGACCGCGTAGTAGACGAACAGCAGCACCGGGAGAAACGCCAGCGCGAGCAGCGCGCCGGTCACCCCGATGAGCGCACCCAGATCGCCGCCGACGCCCGACCCGATCCCGGCGACGACGGTGACGAGGACCACGTAGAGGACGACCGGGACGACCGAGTACGCGAGCGCGATCAGCGTCCCGACGACGCCCTTCGCCAGCAGGTCGCCCCAGTCGTCGAACTCCGGCGGCTCGTCGTCCCCCGCGACGGTGCGCTCCAGCACCCGCACGAGATATCCGAACACGAGGAACGTCGGGATCACCAACACCGAGAGCAGCCCCAATACGCCGCCGACGACCATCCGCCCGACCCAGTCGCCGCGCACGGGATAGGAGAGTCCGTCTTCGATCATACGCCGTGATGACGGCGATCGGGTATATAACTCCCCGCCGTTCGCCGCGTCGCCGACTACTTGTCCGCGAGGGCCGACCGACTCCCATGGACAAAGAGGCTGTCCGCGAGGCGGTGTGGGACGCGTTCGACGAGGGCGATCAGGCGCGGTTCCCGTTCCCGCCGCACGACCGGATCCCGAACTTCGCCGGCGCGGACGCCGCGGCGACGCGGCTCGCGGAGACCGAGGCGTGGGAGTCGGCCGCGACGCTGAAGGCCAACCCCGACGCGCCGCAGCTGCCGGTCCGTCGGGCCGCGCTCCGCGCCGGGAAGACCGTCTACGTCGCGCAGCCGCGGCTCCGCGACCCGAACCCGTTCCTCCGCCTCGATCCGGCCGAGATCTCGCCCGACGAGATCGACGACGCGACGACCGTCTCCGGCATCTCCGAGTACGGGACGCCGACAGCGCCCGATGGCGTCGCGCGCGTCGACCTGATCGTCGTCGGCTCCGTTGGCGTCACGACGGGCGGCGCCCGGGTCGGCAAGGGCGAGGGGTACAGCGACCTGGAGTGGGCGGTGCTCCGCGAACTCGACGTCGTGGATGACGACACGACGGTCGCGACGACGGTTCACGAGCTCTCCGTCCTCGACGGACCCGAGTCGGCGGTCGGAGCCGATGTCGACCTCCAGGAGCCCGACGCTCACGACGTGCCGCTCGACCTCGTCGTCACACCGGAGCGAGCGCTCCGAACGGAGACGCCGTACGCGCGACCCGACGGCGTCGACTGGGACGCGCTCGACGCGGAGAAGCTGTCCGAGATACCGGTTCTCGCGGAACGGGCGCCGGAAGAAGGATAACGACGGCTGCGACCCTCGCCGCGGGAATCAGTCGGCGTGCTGCGGCGTCGGTGCTGATCGCGCCGACCGGTGGTCGGCGACGTGGCCGCACTTCGGACAGACGAGCGTCCGCTCGTCGCCGTCGCTGACGACGAGCCACCCGTCCGACAGGGGGCTTTCGAAGCGACACTCCGAACAGAAGAGGACCGACTTCCCGCGGGAGGGCGGGGAACCGCTGGCGTCTGCGTTCATGTTCTACTGTACGGGTCCGAGGTATAAGGGCCTTGTTCGACCTGATCGTTCAGTATGATCGACTTTGCCACGCCGATTTGTGACCCGTTTCCGAATATTCTAGGCCGTATGTTTACTAAATGAGGAAAATATTGATCGGCATTGTTCACAATTGTTCCGCGGAGACCGGCGCGGGATCGGCGGGTCGCGTCCGGGGGTTTGGCGGGGGCTGTGCTCGCGCGAGGGCGCTCCCCTGCCCGCTCTGGGTCGACGCGCCGACCGCGCTTACCGCGCCAGCGGCATGTTGTAGCTCGTCTCCTCGTCCATCACGTACTCCCAGGTGGCCTCGCACTCGCAGGACACCTGCTCGAACACGCTCGGGTCCTGCCGCCTGTCGAAGTCCTTGATCGCGGTCTGGACGCGGTCGTCGCACTCGCCGCAGTTGTGCGCGCCGCGGTCGGAGCCGTGCCCCACGGGATCGGAGACGACGATGGCGTCGACGTCGGCGGTCTCCTCCAGTACGTGCGCGACCGACCAGAGCCACGGCGGCCGGTAGCCCCCCTCGAAGAACAGCTCGTCGACCATCGTGTACCGCTGGACGTTCGTCGGGTTCATCGAGACCGTGTGACAGCCGTCGACGGCCGCGCAGCGCCGGATCGAATTGATCATGTCGGCGGCGGCCTCGGGCTCCGCGAGGAAGGGCGGCTTCATCAGGAGGTACGCTTTGATCCCCACGTCGGCGGCGAACTCGCCGTCGGCCGCGGCCGCCTCGGCGCAGGCGTCCTCGAAGTCGGCGAAGTCGAAGTACTTGTTCACGCAGTCGTGACGGACGCGGTCGGTCGCCGTCTCCAGCCCGACCGCCACGTCGGTGGCGATCTCGTGGTCCGCGAAGTCGGCGATCTTCTCGCGGTCGACGAAGTCCGGCAGCGATTCGACGACGATCCGGTCGCGGTCCGCGAACGTCTCGGCGATCGCCCGCCGCGTCTCCGCGGGGACCTCGCGCTCGTCGAGGAAGGAGCCGGAGGTGTAGATCTTGATCAGCTCGGCCGGCTCGTCGGCCTCCTCGGCCTCGTGATCGAGGCACGCGTCGATCTGGGTCATGAGGTCCTCGTGCGCGACGCTGCCGCCCTCGACCGACTCCGCGACGTACCCGCACATCGTACAGCCCCCGGCGCGCGCCCACCGACAGCCGCCGGTGTTCAGGATGATCGTGAGGGAGTTCACGACGCCGTCGGGCGTGTTGTCCTCGTCGATCCAGACGCGGGTGGGCTCCGTCGGGTCGTACGTCTCCGAGCGCTCGGCGCGGATGTCGCGCATCACGGCGTTGTGCGCGTCCATCCCGCGCCCCTGCTCGTACGCGTCGGGGCTCGGCTGGCTCATTGTCGGTGGAAGCGGGCGAGCGCGTAAAGCGGTGTCGTCATCGCGGGAACGGCCGGCGCGTCGCTGCGGGTGTGATCGCGTCTGGCCCGCGGGGACACTCTTCCGCGCGCCCACCGCGGTCGAGTCCCTCGCCGACCCGTCTCAGAAGGGTTGTTTGTGAAAGATTCTCAAACATCGCGAATTGATAAATATATACTATTTCATAGAAAGATTTTATACATATCACTAAGTGAAATAATTCGATGTCACGGGACCGTGACTACGGACGGCGTGACGTGTTGCGAGCGGGTGGAATCGTACTCGGCGGGTCGCTCGTCTCGGGGTCGGCGACGGCCGCCGACGGCGACGGCGCGACGACGCTCACAGTCCTGTCGTACAACGACATTCAGACGGCTGCGGCGGAGGACAAGAAGTTCCCGCGGCTGGTGACGCTCATCGAACAGCGCCGGGCGGCGGCCGACGGGCCCGTCGTCGTGGTCGGCGGCGGCGACGAGGTGGGGCCGCACGCGCTGAGCCCCGTCTCGCAGTGGCGCGCGCCGGTGGACGTGCTCAACGAGGTCGAGCCGGACGCCGACGTGATCGGGAACCACGAGTTCGACTACGGGCTCGACCCTATCTCGGACGTGACGGCCGACTCCGAGTTCCCGTGGCTCGCGACGAACCTCGTCGACAGCGAGACCGGCGAAGCGTTCGACGGAACGGAGTCCGTCCGAATCGTCGAGCGAGGCGGTGTCAAGGTCGGTCTGATCGGACTCGTCGACGAGGGCGCGACGTTCGGAAAGACGAACATCAAATTCAACGAAGAAGGATTGACCCTCGAAGAGTACACCGAAACCGGCCCCGCCGAAGCGAAGCGGCTCAAGGAGGACGAGGGCGTCGACGCCGTCGTCGCCCTCGCGCACACGGGCATCGGCGACGCGGAGGCGCTCGCCGAGGCCGACGCGGACGACGACATCGACGCGATCGTCGTCGGCGACGACGAGCAGTTCTATCCGCCCGAGGAGGTCGACGGATCGATCGTCTCCGAGGCTCGGGCCCGCGCCCGTTACCTCAGCGAAATCGAACTGACGATCGACGGCGGCGAGGTCACCGCGTTCGACGGGGAGCTGATCGAGGTCACCGACGACATCGAGAAGGACCCGACCGCGTCCGACATCATCAACGAGTACCGCGGAGAGGTGAGCCTGGACTCGGTGATCGTGGAGACGGAGACGCCGCTCGACGCCACGTTCGGCTCGAACTACCACCGCGAGACGAACTACGGAAACGTGGTCACCGACGCGATGCGCGAGCGCGTCGACGCCGACGTCGCGATCACGAACGCCGGCGGCATCCGCTCCGACTCGGTGTACGGGCCCGGCGAGATCACCGGCGGAGACATCTTCAACACGCTTCCGTTCCCGAACACCGTCGTCTCGCTTGAGCTCACTGGCGAGGAGCTCGTCGAGACTTTGGAGAGCCAGGTCGTCACGCTGGAGAGCGACACCGGGCAGAACTTCGGCGAAGAGATCTCTCAGCAGACCAGCGGCCTGCGCTTCGAGTGGGTCCCCCACAACGACGCCGACGAACCGATCCGCGACGTGTACGTCGACGGCGAGCCGCTCGACCCCGAGGAGACGTACGAAGTGGCCGTCAACAGCTTCATCGCAAACGGCGGGAGCAGCTACCCGCTCGACGACAAGCCCGTCGAGGACACCGGCGAACTCCAGGCGACGACGGTCGTGAACTACTTAGAGGAGAAAGATACCATCGCTCCGACCGTCGAGGGGCGGATGCAGCGCGTCGACCGCGACCTGCCCGACGCCGCCGTCACCGTCGACGGGAACGGCAAGGTGGTCTCTCAGTTCGACGCGCCCGACGACGTCCAGTCGGTCGCCGAGGACACCGTCGCCGTGTGGACGCCGGAAGGTGACCACGTCGACGCGGAGAAGGTCGTCTTCGACGAGGAGGACGAGACTCTCGTCGTCCGGGTCGACGACAGCAACTTGGCGGACACGATAGAGGACGCGGACGACGGCGACGAGGTCGCGCTCGACATCTACGCCGAGTACGAGTCTAGCGAGTACGACCACATCTACTTCGAACGCTCTCGGCTGAACGCGGACGTGTCGGCGACCGTGCGCCGCCGCGGTCGGGGCCTCGGCAGCGCCGGTCCGCCGGGACGCTGAACGCAGGCGGGTTTAGCGCTCGTCGTCGCGGTCGCCCGCCGTCTCCGGTCCGCGCCCCCAGGCGACCGCGATCGCCGCTCCGATGACCGCGCCGACCGCGTTGACCGCGGCGTCCCCCCACGCGAAGGAGCGCCACGGGATCGGCGCCTGGACGAGTTCGATGCCGAACCCGAACGCGACCGCGGCGGCGGCCGCGAGGAAGGGGTCGACCCGCCGTCTCCCCGTCGTCGGAACGAGGAGGCCGGCGAGGACCGCGTACCCGACTACGTGGAACGGATCGGTGAGTCCGATTTCGGCGGGGAGAGCGTCGAGGACGCCGCCGAGCGCGCTCTCGCCCCCGCCGGACGATCCGGGCACCGGGACCACCGACGCGACGAACACGGCGAGCGCGAACCCGAACGCCCTCGCTCGCTCACGCCTGATCGACCCTAAGCGGCGCCTGATCTCCCCCGGACGCCGAGCGGTCGCCTCTCCCCGTCCGCCTCGGTCGGTCACGGTCGTGCTTCGAGTCGCCGGCAATTATGGACTGCGTCTTCGCGATATTCGGCGCCCGACCCGTAAGACCGACCGAAACCGGTCGTTTACACTACGCCGCTACCGGACGCTGTGAATCTCTCACACCGCGCCGCAGTCTCCGGATATTCGCGCGGTGAACGCTCGGGCTACTGATAAACGTCGCACCTCCGAGGCGTTCACTTTTGTAACGCTTTACGGTTTCGTACGGAGGTCAACAACTAACACGCTGTGGTCCTTCTATAATGATAGAGCATTACATGACTGAAATGGGCGGCTACCGCGACCGTGTGGCACAGGTCGACCTCAGCGGCGAGGAGGTCAACTACCACGGGATCGATGACGAGGACGCGGAGAAGTACATCGGCGCGCGCGGACTCGGCGTTAAATACGTCTTCGATAAGGGGCCCGACGTGGACCCGCTGGGACCGGAGAACCGACTGGCGTTCATGACCGGACCGCTCACGGGTACCCAGACCGTGATGAGCGGCCGGATCGCCTTGGTGACGAAGTCCCCGCTGACGGGGACCGTCACCGACTCGCACCACGGCGGCTGGTCCGGCGCCCGGCTCAAGTGGGCCGGACTCGACGGCGTCCTCCTCGACGGAGAGAGCGACGAGCCGGTCTACCTGTTCGTTGAGGACGGCGACGTGGAGGTGCGCGACGCCTCCCACCTCTGGGGACAGGGCGTCCACGACACGATCGACCAGATCGGCGAGGAGGTCGACGGGAAGGTCGGCCGCGACGTCTCCGTGATGGCGATCGGGCAGGGCGGCGAGAATCAGGTCCGCTACGGCTGCGTCATCAACGAGGACGACCGCGCCTCGGGCCGCGGCGGCACCGGCGCCGTGATGGGCGCGAAGAACGTGAAGGCGGTCGTCGTGAAGTCGGGCACCAACATGCCGAAGCCCGCCGACCCCGAGACGTTCCAAGAGGGGTACCAGCAGGCGATGGAGGTCATCCGCGAGTCCGACGTGACCGCGCCCAACGAGGGCGGCCTCTCGATGTACGGGACGAACGTCCTGATGAACGCGACCGAGGAGATGGACGGCCTCCCGACGAAGAACGCGAAGTACACCTCGACCGAGGCGTACCACGACGCGGAGGGCGCGGACATCGAGGCGGAGCAGGTCTCCGGCGAGAACGTCCGCGAGAACATCCTCGTCGACGAACCGACGTGCCACTCCTGTCCCGTGGCGTGTAAGAAGGAAGTCGACGTCAACGTCACCCACAAGGGCCAGGAGATGAATGTCCGCACGGAGTCGTACGAGTACGAGTCCGCGTGGGCGCTCGGCCCGAACTCGGGCCACTCCGACCGCGACGAGATCGCCCGCATGTTGGAGCAGTGTAACGACCTCGGTCTCGACACCATCGAGGCCGGCAACATGATGGCGATGGCGATGGAGATGAGCGAGGAGGGCAAACTCGACGGCGTCGGCCACCTCGACTGGGGCGACTCGGAGACGATGATCGACCTCATCGAGGAGATCGGTCACCGCTCGTCCGACCTCGGCGACCTCCTCGCGGAGGGTCCCGAGCGCGTCGCCGACGCGAAGGACGCGCACGACAACAAGCTCTCCGTGAAGGGCCAGACGATGGCCGCCTACGACCCGCGCTGTATGAAGGGGATGGCGATCGCGTACGCCACCTCGAACCGCGGCGCGTGCCACCTGCGCGGCTACACGCCGGCCGCCGAGATCCTCGGGATCCCGGAGAAGGTCGATCCGTACGAGTGGGAGGGGAAAGGCGAGCTCACCGCCACCTTCCAGGACCTCCACGCGGTGTCGGACTCGTTCGATATCTGTAAGTTCAGCGCGTTCGCTGAGGGGATCGAGGAGTACGTGCTCCAGTACAACGGTGTGACCGGCCAAGACCTCTCGGAGGACGAGCTGTTCGAGGCCGGCGAGCGCATCTACAACCTCGAGCGCTACTACAACAACCTCGCCGGCTTCGAAGGCGCGGACGACACGCTGCCGAACCGGTTCATCGAGGGCCACCCGGACGCCATCCCCGGCACGGGCGCCAGCGAGGGCGAACTCGTCGAACTCGACCAGCTGAAGGCCGAGTACTACGAGAGCCGCGGCTGGGTCGACGGCGTCGTCCCGGACGAGAAGCTCGCCGACCTCGGCATCGACGTCGGCCCCGGCACCGGCGTCTCCGCCGGCGACTCCGCGGCCCCCGCCGACGACTGAGCGGGAACGCGTCCCGAGCGAGGGCGAGAGCGCTCGCGCGTCGACGCCTCTCGCCGCTTCGTGTTTATTTTTAAGTGAGCTCCGCCGGAAGCTCCGCGTATGGCACACGACCCGCTCTCGCCCTCCGAGGCCCTCCGCACGCGCGTCGGCATCACGCTCGCCGCCGTGAGCCTGTTCGTGTTCGTCTACTCGCTGCTGATCCTCGGACAGATACTGCTCGGCGTCTGGACCGTCCTCGTCCTCACCGTGGGACCGTACCTCTCGTACCGGCTGTTCGCCGCGCTCGACTCGCTCGCCGACGCTGCCCAGCGGATCGCCGCCGCCCGCGAGCGCGAGGTCGACCGCGACGCCCGGTCCGGCCGCCCCGTCGACCGTGAGAGCCCGGACGGGAGCGAGCGCCGGTCGGAGCGCGCGACCGAGCGCGATCGCTGACGGCGGCCTCGCTCGTCTCTATTACTGCCCGCTCACGCGAACACGACGAACCGGAAGACCCACAGCGTTCCCATCCCGGTCGCGATGGTCGCGAACACGTTTTCGGTCCGCCACGCGACCGCGCCGGCGACGGCGCCCGCGATCAGCCGCTCGTCGAGGAAGGTCGCGGTGACGGACGGCCCGAGCGTCACCAAATCGGGGAGGACGAGCGCCGCGAGGACGGCCGGCGGGACGTACCGGAGCGGCCGCTGGAGGCGCGTCGGGACGCCGTCGATCCGCCCGAACAGGTGGATGAAGGAGAGCCGGATCCCGTAGGTGATGACGCCGATGACCGCGATTGCGACCCAAGCGCGCGGGGAGGCGGCGAGGGCGCCGAGACCACTGCTCACGACACCCTCACCTCCGTCACGAGGCCGGCCGCGACCCCGCACAGCGCGCCGACGAGCAGGCCGAGGTTGAGCGGGAGCCCGGCCGCGACGACCGCGACCGCGCCGCCCGCGACGCCCGCGACGGTGGTCGGTCGGTCCTTCATCGCGGGGACGAGGAGCGCGAGGAAGACGAGCGGCACCGCGAAGGTGAGCCCCCACGCGTCGGGGACGCCCGCGCCGAGGACGACGCCGACGACCGTCCCGATCTGCCAGACGATCCACAGCGACGCGGCCGCGCCGAGGTAGTAGCGCCACCGGCTCCGGTCCGGGTTCTCATCGAACTCAGCGACCGAGAGGGCGTACGCCTGGTCGGTGAGGAGGTAGGCGAGCCCCGCGCGGAGCCGGCGACCGTAGTCGGCGAAGTGCGGCGCGATGGAGGCGGAGTACATCAGCATCCGGAGGTTGATCACGGCCGCCGTCCCGACGACGACGGCGAGGGGCGCGTTTTCGCCGAGCAGTTCGAGCGCCGCGAGCTGGGAGGCGCCGGCGAACACGATCACGGACATCCCGACCGCCTCGGCGAGACCGAGCCCGGCGTCGACCGCCGCGATCCCTGCGACGAGGGCGAACGGCGCGACGCCGAGCATGAGCGGCGAGACGTCGCGCACGCCGGCTAATAGGTCCTCGTCGAAGACGCCCCCGCCCACGGCTACTCCTCCCGCGGGTACGGCGGCTCGTCGTACTTCGCCGCGAGGTGGTCGGCGTGGTCCAGCTTCGCGTTCGCCTTCCGGAAGGCGCCGAGCAGCGAGTGGATCTCACGCTCGGTCGGGTGCGCGCGCCCGAGCAGCCGGCGCATCAGCAGCGCGTTCTTCTCGCGGACGTGGTCGCGCTGCCCCGTCGCCGCGAGGAACTCGTCGAAGAACTCGTGGAAGCGCTCGAGGTCGGCCTCCGGAGCACGGGTCACCTCCGTGTCGGGCAGCTGCGTCTCCTCGACCGTGAGATCGCGAAGCTCGTACAAGAGGACCGTCGCGGCCTGCCCGAGGTTCAAGACGGGGTAGTCGTCGTCGGCCGGGATCGAGCACACCTCGTCGAGCCGCGAGAGCTCCTCGTTGTTGAGCCCCCGTCCCTCGCGGCCGAAGACGATCGCGGTGGGCGCGTCGACCGTCTTCAGCGACTCGCGCAGCTCGACCGGGGTCTTGAACGGGAACCGCTCGTGGCTACGGTCGTCCTCGCCGGTGATCGCGGTCGTGCCGACCGTGTGGTAGTTCGCGACGACCTCGTCGAATGTGACCTCGTCGGCGTTCGGAAGCACGTCCTCGCGGGCGTGTCCGGCGAAGCCGTACGCTTCGCCGTCCTCCGCGATCTCCGGCGGGTTCACGAGCTTGAGGTCCGTGAGCCCGAAGTTCTTCATCGCCCTCGCGATGGTGCCGACGTTGCCCGGCGTCTCGGGCTCGACGACGACGACCACGGGCTTCCGTCGACCGCTCGCGGGCGTTTCGACTGCGTCGACGTCCGACTCCTCGTCGCTCATCGGTCCGACGGGTAGTCGGTCGAGAGGTCGAGGTCGGACTCGGCGAGCTCCTCTTCCGTCAGCTCCTCGTCCGAGCGCTCCTTGCCGGCGAGTTCGACGATGTCGATCCGCTCGCCCTGGAAGTCCTCTTCGAGCCGCTCCTGGACCTCCTGCTGATCGGGCAGGTCCGGGAGGCCGTCGGGGTCCTCGTCGACGTGCTCGACCGAGCCGTACCCCTCCGGCGCCTCGTTGCCGGCGGCGACCCACTCGTGGAACCGGTCGGCGAACTCGACGGACCCCTTGTACTCGCTGCCGCCCGCCTCGCGGAACCAGTAGAGCAGGTCGGGTTCGTGCTCGGCGCAGAGCAGCACCTCGCCCTCCGGTTCGCCGTACACGATCTCCGCCTGCCTACAGCGGTTGATCTCCTCGTCGCCGTGCTCGAGGTAACAGACGTCGCAGGGCTCTTCGACGAGGGTGACGAGCCGCACGAGTCGCTCTCGCGGATCTTCGGGGATCTCGTCGAGGGGCTTCAGCTCCTCGTCGTCGGTGAATATCTCGTCCTCCTCGAAGCGCCACCCGCGGAGGCCGATGCTCACTTTCGCCATGTCTCACGCTACGCTCCGGCGGCGATAAAAGCGCGTCCTTCCCGGCACGAGGGGTCGCTACGCCGCGGCGAGGTCGAAGCGGCGGCCGCGAGCGAGAGCCAGACCGCGACGGTGAGTGGACGGAGAGTTCATACGGGTCGTGGGCGCACCGAGTGACATGTCCCTCCCCGGACCCGTGACGGCGCGACGCCGACGCCGCCGTTTATCACTCCGGCCCCCCTCGGCGCAGACATGAGACGGCGGCGACTCCTCGGGCTGGCCGCGGCCGCGACGACGGGCGCCGCGGCGGGCTGTCTCGGGGGCGACGACGCGACGAGCGACGGCGGCGATTCGACCGACGGCGACGCGGGTGGCGGGCCGGACGGCGCGAACGGCGGAGCCGACGACGCAGACTGGCCGACCGGAACGTACGCCGACTACGAGACGACGACCGTGACCGTCGAAGGTCCGGACGGGGGAGCTCGGGGGTCGGTGACGGCGGCAATCGCGGACACCCGTGACAAACGAATCCTCGGCCTCAGCGGCGCCGAATCGCTGCCCAACGGGGGCGGGATGTTATTCGTACACGACTCGCCCGGCCCCCTGACGTACGTGATGCGCGAAATGGACTTCGGCATCGACATCGTCTACGTCGACGGCGACCGAGAGATCACCTCGATCCACAACGCGCCCGAACCGGGACCGAACGAGGACGGTGAAGATCAACGGTATTCCGGCTCCGGGCAGTACGTGCTGGAGGTCCCCTACGAGTGGACCGACCGCCACGAGGTCGCGGTCGGCGACTCGGTGCGGTTTAATCTATAAATGGGGTTCGGAGGCGTGTGCGATCAGTTATAACCAGCCGATCGTGGCCCTGCGACGAACACCTCCAAACCCCCAGTCGCGAGGGGGCGCACGCTCGTTGTGCTCCTCGGTCGCTCACTCCGTTCGCTCCCTGCGGTGCTTGCGTCGCCTGCGCCCCCTCGCGACTGCCCCTTCGAGTCCCACCCGACCGCGACCGCACCTCACGCCTCCCCAGCCTCGTCGCTCACGCCTTTCGGGCGTTCGCGACTCCTTCGCGCGTGCCCCTCGCGGCCTCCGCTTCGCTCCGGCCGCTCGGTCGCACGCACCACCGCCCGCCGACCATTTATAAGCGATTGCGAGGGCAGTTCTCCGGCGAGCGCCTCGGGTACTCGCCCCGTTTATGTCGCTCGCGCCCGTGGTGATCGTATGCGAAACGTGGACGCCGCGGGGCTCGGGATCGGCGACGACCATCCGCCCCGGATCATGGGCGTGCTCAACGTCTCAGAGGAGTCGCCGTACGACCCCAGCGTGTACGACGACCCCGGCGAGGCCGCCGCGTACGTCGACGAGGAACTGATCGGCGAGGGCGCCGACATCGTGGACGTGGGGCTTGAGTCGGCGAACAAGGACCTCGACGTGCTCTCGGCCGAACAGGAACTCGACCGCCTCGACACCGCGGTCGAGACCCTCGAATCGACCTCCGGCGACGCCGTCTGGTCGATCGAGACGCGCTATCACGAGGTCGCGGACGAGGCGCTCTCGCGCGGGTTCGACATGGTCAACGACATCTGCGGGTTCGCCGACCCCGAGATGCCCCGCGTCTGTCGCGAACACGACGTGGCGGTGTCGAAGATGGCCTCGCCGCCGGACCTCGAACGCCCGGGCGCGGTCGAGGACGTCGACGACATCTACGAGGCGCTCTCGATGAACGGCCTCACCGACAAGACGATCCTCGACCCCGCGTTCGGCGGCTGGTCCGAGGCCAAGACCCACGAGGACGACCGGGAGACGTTCCACCGGCTCCGGGAGTTCCGGGGGTACGGCCGCCCGCTGCTCGTCTCGATCAACCGCAAGAGCTTCCTCAAGACCATCGCGGGCCGCAGCACCGAGGAGGCGCTGCCGGTCTCGCTCGCCGCCACGTCGATGGCGGTCGAGCGCGGCGCGCACGTGATCCGCACCCACGACGTGGCCGAGACGCGCGACGCGGCGCTCGTCGGCGCCGAGTTCGCCCGCGACCGACACGACTCTCGCGGCGACTCCGACGCGGTCGGAGTCGAGGAGCTCGACGTGACGACGGTCCGCGAGGCCGAGCGTCACCTCGACCGGATCGGCGCGCCGGAGGCCGCTCAGGGCGACCGCGGCGCCGCCGACACCGCCGTCGTTCGTACCTACAAACTCACCGGGCTCGACGACCCCGCCGTCGGTGCCCTCCGCGCCGCGACCGTCGGCGACGACGCGACCGGCGCGACGTTCGCGCTGGGCGATCCGAACCGGGCGGCCGCGGCGACCCCGTCCGCGACCGACGGCGGCACCGGCGGGGCGTCGTCAGGCGGCGACGACCCCGCTGACGGCCGCCGCGGGCTCCTGATCGCGACGCCCGCGGCGCTCGACTCGGTTAGAGAGGCGGTATCCGGCGCTTCACGGGCGCTTGACGCCGCGATCGACGGTATCGACCGACACGTGAATTAAGAGAAAGTTTATGCCCTCGTGTAGACAACCGATCGACCGGACGCCGGAGGGGCACGCGGGTAGGGGTACTCTGTGCCACTCCGGCCCATACCATATCTCGCCCGCTGAGCGGCGGCGCCGATCGACGGGCGCCCAGTCGCGCGTCCCGAGGGGGGCCCGCACGTGAACTTCGCGACCTTCGAGCCCGTCTACGAGGCGATCCTCGCCGACTTCGGGTTCGACCGGGCCGACGACGAGCGCGTCCGCGATACTGCCGCCGACCTCGCGACTCCGTTCTCGCTCGGCCGCCTCGGTGACTGGGCGGACGAGACGGTCGCCGTCGCGGGCGCGGCCCCCTGTCTCGCCGACGAGGTCGAACTCGCCCGCGACGCCGATGTCGTCGTCGCGGCCTCGACCGCGGCGGACGCGCTCGCTGACCGCGGCGTCGCGGTCGACTGTATGGTGACAGACCTCGACAAGAACCCGGAGACGGCCGCGGAACTGACGCGCGATGGCGTCCCAGTCGCCGCGCACGCCCACGGCGACAACCTCCCGGCGGTCCGCGAGTGGCTCCCGCGCTTCGCCGACGAGTGGACGCTGGCGACGACGCAGGCGGCGCCCGTCGGGCCGCTCCGCAACCCCGGCGGGTTCACCGACGGCGACCGCGCGGCGTTCCTCGCCGACCACCTCGGGGCCGGCGAACTGGTCTTTCCGGGGTGGGAGTTCGACGACCCCGCGGTCGACCCGATGAAAGCGCTGAAGCTCGACTGGGCGGCCAGACTGCTGCGCTGGCTCGAACGCCGCCGCGACGAGCGGTTCGCGGTGCTCGACGGGCGGCGTGCGGACGCCGAGGCGGCGCTCCGAGAGATACTCGGCGAGGCGTTCGCCCGAGACGCGGCCGACCAGTAGCCCGCGTCAGTCCGACCGCTCCACGCGCGGCTCGGGGAACAGATCGCTCTCGTCGCGCTCGCCGATCCACTCGGCCAGCTGGACGAGCTGGTCGGCGGCCGCCTCGAACAGGCGCTCGGCCTTCTCCGGCGTCACGTCGGTCGGGTCGCCGAACGCGCCGTTCGCTGAGTTGTCGACCGCGTCGTAGAAGGTTCGCGCGCCGTGGACGGTTGTCTCGGCGCTTTCGAGGTCGACGAGCCCGCCGTCGCGCGCGTCCTCGAGCCGGTCCTCGCGGACGAGGTCGGGCGCGAGGTGGGTGACCATCGCCGTCTCCTTGGGGCCCGCGTGGGGGCCGTTGCGCTCGAAGAGGTCGTCGACCAGCTCCGGGATCGACTCGTCCCACATCCACTCGACAGCGTAGGCGACCTCGTCCTCGTGGAGCCGGCGGCCGACCTCTCGGAGGTGCTGGACGTTGCCGCCGTGGGCGTTCACGAACACCACGCGGTCGATCCCGTGGTACGCGAGGTTCCGGGCGAACGACTCGACGTAGTCGCGGAACTCCGGCGGGTCGACCCACATCGTCCCCGGGAACTGGCGGTGGTGGGGACTAACGCCGACGTTGATCGTCGGCGTCCGGAACGCGTCGGATCGGTCCGCGGCCGCCGTCGCCAGCCCCTCGGCGATCAGGTGGTCGGTCCCGAGCGGAAGGTGCGGGCCGTGCTGTTCGGTCGAGCCGAGCGGGACGAGCGCGACGGAGCCGGGAGCCAGCGCGTCGCCGAGCTCCGGCCAGGTGCGGTCCGCGAGGTACATATCACCGCCTCGCGCGCGACACGTATCAACCCCGCTCTCTCGGTCCGGTTCGCCGCGATCGGGACCGGCGAGCGTCCGCGACGCGCCGTTGCTTCGACCCGTGTCGACACCCTTTTTGTGTCGTCCGGCCGAACCGGTGACCATGTTCGGAGGCGGCGGCATGAACCCGCGGAAGATGAAACAGATGATGAAACAGATGGGGATCGACGTCGAGGAGCTCGACGCCGAGCGGGTCGTCATCGAGACGGCCGACGGCGACGACCTCGTCTTCGACGGCGCGCAGGTCACCAAGATGGACGCCCAAGGGCAGGAGACGTACCAGATCGTCGGGTCGCCCGACGCGGTGGCCGACGCGGGCGGCGCGGCCGCAGTCGAGGGCGGTGCGGACGCGAGCGCGATCGAAGCCGAGGACGCGGCCGACGAAGACGATGGCATTCCGGAGGAGGACGTCCGGCTGGTCGCCGAGCAGGCTGGCGTCTCGAAGGACGACGCCCGCGAGGCGCTGGAGGCGGCCAACGGCGAGCCCGCGCGGGCGATCTCGGACCTCCAGTGACGGACGCCGCATACCTGCTCGTCCACGCGGACCGCGAGTACCTACTGGAGCCGGGCGAGGAGTTCGGCACCGACCTCGGCGTGATCGAGGTCCCCGAGGACGTCTCGGCCGGCGACAAGGTCGAGACGCACCTCGGCACCGTCTTCGAGGTCCGCGCGCTCCGCGGCCCGGACCTGTTCAACCACCTCGAACGCACCGGCGCGCCGATGATGCCCCGCGACGTGGGCCTCGTGATGGGGCATACAGGCGCGTCCGGCGGCGACCGCATCCTCGACGCCGGCACCGGGACCGGGATCCTCGCCGCGTACCTGGGGCGCGCCGGCGCCGACGTGACCACCTACGAGATCGACCCCGAGTTCGCCGACGTCGCTCGCGAGAACATGGCGACGGCGGGCGTCTCCGACCGCGTCGACGTCCGGACCGGCGACCTCACCGACGAGCTGGACGCGCTCGCCGACGGCGAGCCGTTCGACGCCCTGACGCTCGACACCGGCGACGCTCCCGCGGTCGTCGAGCGCGCGGACGACCTGCTCGCGCCCGGCGGCCGCCTCGCCGTCTACTCGCCGTTCGTCGAGGGGACCCGCGAGGCGGCGCTCGCGGCCCGTGAGGCCGGCTTCACCGAGGTCGAGACGTTAGAGACGATCCAGCGCGAGATGGACTTCTCCGACCGCGGCTCGCGCCCCTCCACCGCGGGCGTGGGCCACACGGGCTACCTCGTGTTCGCCCGGGCCCCCTGACCCAGCCGCCGACACCTCTCTCCTCCCGACCCCGGTCGGCGCAACGCTCTTTCGGATCGCGACGGTCGAAACGGTGTGGGCGCGGACGACGCTGAACCCGAGACCGACGCAGCCGCCGGAAGCGACGGGTCCGCCTCGGCAGGTGCTCCTGCCGCTGCCGACCCCGACTGCGTCGGCGACGCGACGGAGGTCGCCGACGCCCTTCCGCGTCCCGACGACCCCCTGACCGAGTCGGTCGAGGCCGCGTTGGCGGGGCGTTCCGGGGTCGTCGCGGTCGGCGTCCCGCTCCGACTCCTCCCGGCGGTGCTCGCGGCCCGCAAGCGATCGCCGGGACCGCTGTGGCGGGTCGCGTGTCGCCCCGGCGTCGTCGACGCGCTCGCTCGCGCGCCGGTCCTCGGCACCGCGGTCGCCGAGGCGGTCGAACGCGACGAAATACGAGTCCGGACCGGCGACCCGCTCGGGCACGGGACGGGCGGGACGCTCTTCGCGACCCCGGAGCGCGCCGACGCCGTGGTCGGTCCCCGCGGGGACCGCTCCCTCGCGACGACGGCGGCCGGTGCCCGTCCGGAGGCGGTCGGCGCCGCCCGCGCGACCGCTGCGGCGCGGTTCGACGCCGCGACGGTCGAGCCGGTCGAGATGCCTTCTCGGCGGCGACTGCTCGCGGTGGCGCGGGAGATCCTCGACGACCGCTTCGCCGACGACCTCGCGACCGTGCTGGAGTCGCTTCCGCCGGGCGAGTTCGGCCGCGCGACGGAGCCGTCGGACCGGTCGCTCCTCGTCGCGCTCGCGGCCCGACACGACCACCTCTTCCGCGACCTCCGGGCGTGGGCCGGCGCCGACGGCATCGGGATCGCCCCGGCACAGGAGTTCACCGGCGACCGGCAGGCCCTCGTCGAGCGGGAGCTGATCGAGTCGATCAAGGTGCCGGCGGGACCGGGGCGGCCGATGCTCCGCCTCCGCGCGGTCGACGACGCCCTGTTGCGCGCCCGCGCCGAGGAAGTGCCGAGCGTCCTCGAAGGGCGGTTCGATCTGCCGACCGACGCGGACGGGCGGACCCGACACGACGCCGGCCGCGGCGAACGCCGGCCGGTCTGGGAGCGGAAGCGTCGGTGAGTGCGGGCCCGCGACTCGCCGTCGGAGGCGGCCCGTCGATCCGACGTGACAAGAACTAACTCGCGGCGGCGCCCTCAGAACGGTATGACGACGTTCTCCGACAGGGTCGAACGGATCTCGATAAGCGGGATCCGCGAGGTGTTCGAGGCGGCCGGCGACGACGCGATCAACCTCGGGCTCGGACAGCCCGACTTCCCGACGCCGCCCCACGCCCGCCAAGCCGCCGTCGACGCGATCGAGTCCGGAAAGGCGGACGCGTACACCGAGAACAAGGGGACCCCCGCGCTACGGGAGGCGATCGCCGAGAAGCACCGCGCCGATCAGGGGATCGACCTCGACCCCGACAACGTCATCGCGACCGCGGGCGGCAGCGAGGCGCTCCACGTCGCCTTGGAGGCGCACGTCGACGCCGGCGACGAGGTGCTGATCCCGGACCCCGGGTTCGTCTCCTACGACGCGCTGACGAAGCTGGCCGGCGGCGAACCCGTCCCCGTGCCGCTCCGCGACGACCTCACGATCGACCCGGCCGCGGTCGAGGCGGCGATCACCGAGGACACCGCGGCGTTCGTCGTCAACTCTCCAGGGAATCCGACCGGGGCGGTCTCCTCCGAGGAAGACGTCCGGGAGTTCGCGCGCATCGCCGACGAGCACGACGTGCTCTGTCTCTCCGACGAGGTGTACGAGTACACCGTCTTCGACGGCGAACATCACTCGCCGATCGAGTTCGCCGAGACGGACAACGTCGTCGTCGTCAACTCGGCCTCGAAGCTGTTCTCGATGACCGGCTGGCGGCTCGGCTGGGTGTACGGCGCCGAGGAGCGCGTCGAGCGCATGCTGCGCGTCCACCAGTACGCGCAGGCGTGCGCCTCGGCGCCGGCGCAGTACGCCGCCGAGGCCGCGCTGCGGGGCGACCGCGGCGTGGTCGACGAGATGACGGCGTCCTTCGAGCGCCGCCGCGACATCGTCTTGGAGGGGTTCGCGGAGATCGGCCTCGACTGTCCCACCCCGAAGGGGGCCTTCTACGCGATGCCGCGGGTGCCCGAGGGATTCGTCGACGAGTGTCTCGACCGCGGCGTGGTCGTCGTCCCCGGCGAGGCGTTCGGGGAGAACGGCGCCGGTCACGCGCGGGTCTCGTACGCGACCGACGAGAGCGACCTGCGCGAGGCGCTCGACGTGATGGCGGAAGCGTACGAGGCGGCCCGCTGAGGCGACGGCGAAGCGCCTCGGCCGATCAGTTCCCCCCGTCGTTCACGATCCGGAGGTACCGCTCGTAGTACTCGTCGCCGTGCCGGATCATCGCTTCTTCGGTCTCGCGGACGCCGGCATCCTTGCGAACGTTCCCGTCGAGGTAGTGGCGCGCGTCGATCGCGCGGAGCAGTTCGGCGTACGCGTCGGAGTACGGGTGCGTCTCGCCGTACTCCTCTGCCTCGGCCCGGTCGACGATCCGTCCGGCCTCCGCGGAGAGTTCGTCCCGCTCGACCCTCGGACCGACGAGCGCCGCCCGGAGGATCGACTCCATTCGCTCGGGGCTCTCGGCGACCGCCTCGGCGGTCGGTCGGTGGACGGCCTCGTGAAACCGCTCCCGTTCGATTTCGACCCGGTAGGTGGTGTCTCGGTAGGTCACGTAGTCGGGACCGTCGTCGTCGAGCAGCGCGCTCTCCGCGCGCGAAGCTTCGGCCCGATACGTGTAGCCGCCGCGCTCGACCAGTCCGACGGGATAGCCGCCCACGCCACCGCGGGCCCGCGCAGCAAAGTGCGCGATGTGGACGGCCCGCTGGTCGGCCTCCGGGAGATCCCCGTCTTCGCCGCCGTCGACCGGCGACTCGCCGTCGCCGGCTGACGCTCCGTCGCTCTCGGCCTCGAAGAGCCGGAGAACCGGGTAGGTCTCGGCGACCTCGTCGACGATCACCGACCCGAGCCGGTAGTAGGTCCCCTCGAAGCGGGCGTACGCGGGGTCGTCCGGCTCCGCGAAGAACGGCTTCCGGTGTCGGATCGTGTACGGCTCGCCCGCCAGCGCGGCGTCGAGCGCCGCCCCGTCCCACCGCTCGGGCGGGGCGTCGGGGTCGCGAACGTACCGGTCGCGCAGCGAGCCCTCGACCCGCGAGAGCGAGAGCCGCAGTTCCGGCCCGTCGTCTGACTCGTCGTCGCTATCGGTCCCGAGACAGCCGGCGGCGGCGCCGATGCCGCCCGCGAGCGCACCGGCGAGCAGTCGACGGCGGGAGGGCGCGAGTTCGTCCATACGGGGCAGTCGCACTCGCCGCGGCAAAGTCCTTGCCGAAACTCAAGCGCCCGCTTGTGTCACCCGGCGCGACGCGGACCGGGCCGGGGCCGCCGAAGCCGCCTATAAATAACTACAGGTTATTCACTACCGGTGGAGAGTTTCCGCAAGTTATAGTGCCGACGGCGCAGTATCGGTGCGTAATGGACCGGAACATACAGGTCAGCCGCCTCGACCGGCAGGCGGTCGAGGACCAGGAGGTCGAAATCGTCGAGCGAAAGGGGATCGGTCACCCAGACTCGATCTGCGACGGCGTCGCGGAGTCGGTCTCGCGGGCGCTCTCGCAGCTCTACTTGGACCGCGTCGGCAAGGTGCTCCACTACAACACCGACGAGACGCAGCTGGTCGCCGGCCGCGCGGCCCCCGCGTTCGGCGGCGGCGAGGTCGTCGAGCCCGTCTACATCCTCATCGTCGGCCGCGCCACGAAGGAGTACGACGGCGAGCAGCTCCCGGTCGACTCGACCGCGCTCGCGGCCGCCCGCGACTACCTCGCCGAGGCGATCCCTGAGCTCGAGTACGGCACCGACGTGGTCGTCGACGTGAAGCTCGGCGAGGGCTCCGGTGACCTCCAGGACGTGTTCGGCGAGGAGACGCAGGAGGTTCCGATGGCCAACGACACCTCCTTCGGCGTCGGCCACGCGCCGCTCACCGAGACGGAGACGATCGTCCGCGAGGCCGAGCGCGCGCTCAACACGACCTACCACGACGACCACCCCGAGCTCGGCCCCGACGTGAAGATCATGGGTAAACGCGAGGGCGACCGGATCGACATCACCGTCGCCGCCGCGATGGTCGACGCCTACGTCGACGGGCTCGACGAGTACGACGACGCGGTCGCGTCCGTCCGCGAGTACGTCGACGACCTCGCCCGCGAGTACACCGACCGCGAGGTCAACGTCGACGTGAACACGGCCGACGACTACGACGAGGGCTCCGTCTACCTGACTGTCACCGGCACTTCCGCCGAGCAGGGCGACGACGGCTCCGTCGGGCGCGGCAACCGCGCCAACGGCCTCATCACCCCGAACCGCCCGATGTCGATGGAGGCGACCTCCGGGAAGAACCCCGTCAACCACATCGGGAAGATCTACAACCTGCTCTCCACCCGCGTCGCCGAGTCCGTCACCGAGGAGGTCGACGGGATCCGCGACCTCCAGGTCAGGCTCCTCTCGCAGATCGGCCGGCCGATCGACGAGCCGCACGTCGCGGACGCGCAGATCGTCACCGAGGACGGCGTCACGCTGAGCGACATCGAGGCCGACGTCGTCGACATCGTCGACCGCGAGCTGGCCGACGTGACGGACGTGACCCGCAGCGTCATCGAGGGCGACGTCTCGACGTTCTGAGCCGGGCGCCGCCGGTCGCGATCTCTCTCCTCCACCGCCCGCCGGTCGCGATCTCTCTCCTCCACCGCCCGCCGGTCGCGACCCCCTGCCGCGCCCTCCACGGCTCGCCGACCGCAACGGATTTGCGCCGGCCGGTCCGACGTGGGACCATGACGCGGGTGTGTCTCCTCGGCGACCCCGACGTGGAGCTCTCCTACGAGCTGCTCTCCCGCGAGACGGCTCGCGACGCGCTCGCGACCTACCGAATCGAGGAGCCGTTCGAGAACAGCGTCGCCGTCGACACCGTGAGCCTCGGCGCCGCCGTCTCGCTCCTCAACGACCTCGACTGGTACCTCGTCCGCTTCGTCGAGGAGGCGCTCGTGTTAGAGCCCTCCGTCGCGTCCGACGAGTGGCTCTCCCGCGACCTCGCCCGCGAGGTCCGCGACGGCGACGTGCCGCCCGAGGAGACCGACCAGCGATTGAAGGTGTTCGGTCTCGTCGACGGTCTCCCGGTCGAACCCCTCTACGTCCGGCGGCGACAGGGCGAGACGCCCGAGTACGACCTCCGCGATGTCGACGAGACGCTCGTCGTCCGCGTGAGCGAGTCAGAGTTCTCGGGGTAAGCTCCCGAGTCCGACGCCGTCACTCGTCCACTTCGGCGAGGATCCGCGTCCGGACCGGGCCCACGTCGACCGGCGCCCACGCCTCCACGTCGTAGGTCACGTCCGCGAGCGTTTCCAGTCGCTCGGCGTCCCCCTCGTCTATCGCCGTCACCGCCTCGCGGCGGAGCCGGTCGAGGACCGCGTCCGCGAGCGCCTCGCGGTCGACGCCCCGGTCGGGCACGTCGAGGATGTGCGGGAGGTCCTCGGCGCCCTCCGGGAGCGTCGGGAACGCGGCGGGACCGACCGCGAGCGCGGTCGATTCGGCGGTGTGGCCCGTCACGTCGTCCCCGGAGAGCGCCCCGTCCGGCGCCGGCACGAGCGCGTACTCGTCGACCGCGAGGCCGATCGCGGCGTCGATGGCGGCCTCGTCGGCCTCGGTCCGCTGTTTGAACGCCAGCTCTGAGAGCGCCCGCGAGAGCTCGGCGCGGGTGAGCCACTCGAACAGGTCGACGACGCCGGCGAGGTCGTCGCGTGCGGCCACGCTCGGCCCGCTCCCGTGCGCCATCGTCAGTCCTCCCCCGGCGCGGGCCCCGTCTGTCCGGCGTCGGTCGCGGGGCTGCCGCCGGCGCCGGTTCCGCCGTCCGTGCCCCCGCCCCGAGCCCCGTCGAGGTCGGCGGTCGCGGCCTCGAAGACCTCGTCGGGGTCGACGGGAGCGTTCCGCCAGGCCGGGAGTCGAGTGTCCGGCCCGGGCTCCCCCAGCGCCTCGGCGTACGTCGCCACCTGTGACCGCTCGTCGGCGGCGTCGTACGAGAGCCCGTTGAACGCCGCGTCGGTCGCGTACCCGTCGACCAGCGTCTCCGCGGCCTCGCGGTAGCGCTCGGCGAGGCCGTCGTAGTCGACGTCGACGCCGGCGTCTTCGACCGCGCGCAGGGTCGCCTCGCCGACCGCCCGGCTCATGTCCGCGAGGCCGGTCGGCCCCTCGACGGAGCGGTGGTCGTGCTCGTAGCTCCCCAGGTCGACCTGCGCGCTGTCGGCGAACCCGGCGTGGTCGAACGCCTCGCCGAGCGTGCCGACCTCCAGCCCCCAGCCGCGCTGGACGCGGAGCTCGGAGACGAGCTCGCTCGTCGCCGCGAACTCGCCGGCGAGCGCGTAGCGGAACGCCGAGAGGTACGCCAGCACGTCCGGCTCCCGCCCCGGCGCGGCGTCGCCGAGCGCGCGGACGAGCGGCCGGAAGAACAGCCTGAACAGCCGCCCGTACAGCGAGCCGTCCTCGACGCGGGCGTAGTACCCCTTCGAGAACGCGTACCCTTCCCCGAGCGGGAACAGCAGCCGGTTCACGAACGCCGGCGAGTAGGTCTTCGTGTCGGCGTCGTGGACGACGACGAACTCCTCGTCGAGCGCGCGACCGAGGGCGAGCCACACGTCCCGACCCTTGCCGCGGTCGCCGTCGAGCCCGCGCGCTTCGAGCAGCGAGGCGAGCTCGGGGCCGTCGCACCACAGCGTCTCGACGTCGAGGTCGAACCCGTCGAGCCAGTCCGCGAACGGGCCGGCGCGGTCGGGCGACGCCCGGAGCGGAACGATCACGCGGGCGGGGTCGACCGTCTCTAGCGTCGAGAGCACGCGCTCGGCCGCGAGCGTCCCGTACTCGCGCTCGGTCATCGGCACGACGACCGCCGCGCGGTCCGTGGGGGCGTCGGGCCGGTGGTCGGTCAACGCGTGGAGGGTCGTCACGCGCTCCTGAACGTACTCCATTTACCGATCACACGGGAGCGACGACCAAAACAGGTGCGGTGCCCCAACCCGGCGTCGGTCCCCGACCGGGGGGTCGGCCGGGCCGCGAGGTCGGCGCTCGGGGCGTCGCCTCAGACCCTCCGCGTCGCGCCCGCCGCGCCCCCGGGAACGCGTCCGAGGCGGTACAGCACCGCGTACGCCGCGACGAGGAGCGCCAGCCCCCCGGCGAGCGAGAGGAAGACGGCGTCGTACGTCGCGCCCGCCTCGATCGCCTCGCCGACGGCCCAGGAGCCGGCCGCCTGCGTTGACATCATCCCGGCCGAGAACATCGCGTACGCCGACGCGCGGGACTCGTCCGGCAGCGACGCGAGCAGGTACGTGTCGCCAGCGGGGAACAGCATGTGGATGGCGAACCCCACGACGACGCTCGCGGCGATCACCGCCGCCAGCCCCTCGGCGACGACCACGAGGACGACCCCGCCGACGAACGCCGTGACGATGCCGAGCAGGTACGGGACGTGGGGAAGCCGGTCGGCGAGGTCGCCCGAAACGAGGAAGGCGGGCACGCCGGCGGCGAAGATCACCGTCAAGAGGTTCCGCGCGGTCGACCGCGTCAGGTCCTTGTCGATCATGTACAGCTCGTAGAAGTTGAACAGGCCCTGCCAGACGAAGCTCGTGAGGCCCATCAGCACGATGCCCGCGAGGATCAGCTTCCACTCGCCGCGGGCGGCCCCGAGGAAGTCGGTGTCGCTCGCGCCGGCGTCCGGGAGGTCAGTCCGCCGCGCGAGCGCGACGAACACGACCGTGCTGGCGGCCGCGGCGAGCGCGAGCGCGTAGAAGGCGTACCGCCAGTCGTACCACAGCGCGACGGTGACGGCGGGCGCGGCGATGACGGCGGCGAGCTGGCTGGCCATGCCGTGAACGCCCATCACGCGTCCGACGCGCTGCGGGAACAGCTCCGCGATGAACGGGTTCGCGGCGACGAAGTAGACGCCGGAGGCTAAGCCGATCGCGAAGGCGGCGACCATCAGCGCGAGCACGCTCGGCGCGAGGGCGACGCCGAGCGCCCCCGCGGTCAGCATCGCGCCGGAGACGAGGATGACGCGCCGCCGCGCGAAGCGCGTGAGCGCCCAGCCGGCCGGGATGCGCGGCGCGGCCGAGCCGAGCCACGCGAGCGTGACGATGAGCCCGGCGGTCCCCTCGCGGATCCCGAACGCGTCGATGAACTCTCCCACCAGAGGGGCGAACACGACGCGCGCGAAGTTGACGAGGAACACCAGCGCGCAAAGCGATCCGAACAGCCGGGTCCGTGACACGGCGGCGGTTCTCCGCGCCCGGACACAAGCGTTGCGGAAGCGCACGCACCCGGATCTCGGGAGCCGCTCGCGGGCTGCGGCCGCGTCCCTCCGCCGGGTGCCGATCTCGCTCGACGCGTCAGACCGATGTCGTACGGGGTTTTTATCCGCCCCGACGACGAACGGCGGAGTATGAAATCCACGCGCAAGGGACTCCGCGACGGCGACCTGATGAAGGACACCTACGAGCGGCTGAACTGTGCCGACTGCGAAAAGGTGTTGAAAAAGGAGAACGACCCCGACGAAGTGTTCTCCGTCCGCATCTGTCCGGAGTGCGGAAGCCGGTTCAAGGAGCTCCGCTGACCGTCGTCTCGCCCGTCGTCGCACCGCACCGGCCCCCGCGCCGCACCACTCCGCTCCGAATCGCTCTCCCCCGCACCGCACCGGCCTCCGCCGCGCTGCCGGACTTCGACTACCGCTCGCGCCTCTCCTCGCTGACCGTCGCCGTTCACGAATCGATCGCCGTCGCGACCGACTCCGCCACCGCCCCCGCCTCGTCCGCGACGATCTCGATCCACCGGTACTCGGCGTACGCCGTGGCGGCCGAGAGCGCGCTCCGCTCGTCGGCCGCGAGCGCGTCGTCCTGCTCCGCGAACAGCGGCAGGAACTGCGTCGCCAGCCACCGCGCCAGCGGGTTCTCGCTCTCCGCGAGCGCCGCGGCGGACTCAACCGCCGCGCCCCGCGCCGCGCCGATCGCCGCGGCGTCGTCCGGGAACATCGTGTCGCCCGCCTCGACGCGCGCGGCGACGGCGTCGACCGCTCGGAGCCGGGTCTGGACGAGCGCGGTCCGGGTCAGCCCGGTCGCCGGGTGGTCGGGCTCGTACTCGCCGACCGCGACCGGGTCGAACCACAGCCCGTCGAAGCTCCGGTAGACCGCGCTCGACAGGAGGTCGGCGCTCGGCGCGTCCCGCGCGACGGCGCGCTCGTCGACGAAGGCCTCCGGGCCGGGGTTCTCCCTGAGGTCCTCGACCCCCTCGCCGTGGAGCTCGCGGAGCCGGTCGCCGACCGCGCTGCCGAGGCGGTCCATCTCGCGGCGGATCGGTTCGGCGACCGGCTGCGGGTCGGCGAGCGAGGCCGCGTACCGGTCGCCGAGGTACCGTCCCGCCTCGACGTACGACTGGACCCGCTCGACGTCTCCGACCGCCTCTCCCGCGCGGATCGGGTTCGCCTCGTCGGCCGGACTCCCGCTGCCGACCAGCGTCCGGCGGAGCGCCTCGTCGTACCACCGCTCGATCGGGCCGTAGACCGCGGCGCCCGCCAGGGGGTCCGCGGCGGGACCGGGGAGCGCGTCCAGCGTCTCAGACGCGCGCTGACGCACCGCCCCGACGTCGGGCGCCACCGCTCCCGGATCGCCCTCGACGGTCACGCCCGCCCACGTGCCGACGGCGCTCGCGGCGTGATCGCGCGCCGTTGAGTACCGCTCAACCGCTTCCAGCGGAACGAGCGGCTCGTCGGGTCCCGGCAGCGCCTCGCGGGCCGCCGCCCGCTCCGCCTCGATGCGCCCGCGGAACCCGCCGTGCGGGAGCCGCTCCGCGGTCAGGGGGTCCGGGATCGGGCTGAGCAGGCGGTCGACGCGGTCCGCGAACGCGGCGGCGACCTCCGGCTCGAAGCCGACGGGGACGATCCGCGGCCGAGCCGGGACGGAATCGTCGAACTCGCGTGGAACGGCGTCGACGTCGAGCGACGGCGGGTCGTCCCAGAACCGCCGCTCGCTCCCTCGGCCCGAGCAGCCGGCGAGCGAGCCGAGCGCGGCGGCGCCGGCGGCGGCGAGCGCGCCGCGCCGGGTGAGCCCCCGCGGCATCAGAGCTCACCCCACTCGTCGGTCGCCGTGGCGTTCCCGGGGACGGTCGCGTTCCCGTCGATCACCGCGTACTCCGTGTCTGTAGTCCGACACGGCGACCTACCGCTGGAGCCGGACCCGGTGAGCCGGTCGTCGAGGACGACCGGAAGCCGGAAGAGGAGGGCGAGCGCGACCCGCGCGTCGGCCTCGCAGGCCTCGTCCGGCGGCCTGAGCTCGCGGCAGTACTCGAACTCCACGTGCCCGGGATCCCACGAGACGGACTCGATGTGGAGTCGTTCGCACGACTCGATGCCGGCGGGCGACACGTACACCGTCTCCGCGTCGTAGTCGGTCTCGTCGAGGAACGACCGGATCCGATCGCGGTCCGCCTCGGCGACGTCCTCGGCCACGAGCAGCTCGGCCGCCCGCTCGGCGCTCGTGACGAGCTCGCGGTCGATCGCGACGGGCTCTCCGGCGCCGTTGGTCGCGCTCCCGTCGAGGAGGACCGGGTCGCCGCTCGGGTTCCGCGGCTTCAGGACGGTCGGGTCCGTGTCCGTCCCGGAGACCTGCCGTCGGACCGACTCCGATCCTGTGCCGTCCGCGCCGGAGCAGCCGGCGAGCGCGGCGATAGCGCCGATGGCGCCGCCGCGGAGGAGGGCTCGTCGGCTGGGGGACATAGGAGGCGATACCGTCGGTCCGGGTAAACCTCTTTTGGGGCCGGTCGTCGTCCGCGGTCACTCGAAGACGGCGTCGAACGCCGACGCGCCCAGCGGGTCGAAGGTGCCGGCGGCGACGTTCTCGCGGACGTGGTCGGGGTCGGTCGTGCCGACGAGCGACGAGGTGACGCCCGGTGCGCTCCGCGCGAAGTTGAGCGCGCGCTGGGCCGGCGTCTCCCCGGCGAGCGTCGCGTCGACGTCGGGCGGGACCGCGCCCTCGACCGCGAGGTCTCCCTGTCCGATGCTCGCGCTCGTCACCACAGAGAGCCCGGCCTCGTGGGCGAACGAGAGCGCCGAGACGGGCCCGTCCGCGTCACCCTCGGACGGCGCGCGGTGGTTCCGCCGGGTGAACGCGTCCGCCATCGCGACGTTGAAGGGGACCTGGACCGCCGCGAGCCCGTGGTCGTCGTCGGGGCCGACCGCCTCGCCGGCGGCCTCGGCCCGCGAGAGCACCTCCGCGAGCGAGAGGTACCGGTCGCCGTCCTCCGCAACGCGGAACGCGTCCCACGTCGCGACGCCGTAAGCCCCGACGTCGCCCGCGGCGCGCCGGCGTTCGAGCGCCTCGAACGCGACTTCGAGCGCGTCGTACACGTCGCCACGCGACCTGACAGCGAGCTGCGTCTCGGGGTTGTGGACGTAGAAGCAGTCGACCGCGTCGAGGCCGAGCCGGTCGAGCGAGCGGTCGAGCGACCACTCCAGGAAGTCGGGGGTCATCGCGTGCGCCCCGTTCGCGAGGTCGTCGGGGTCGACGATCCCCGGCTCGACGAAGCGCTCGCGGACGTACGCGCTCGGGTCGCTCGGTCGCTCGCCGTCGAACGGGAGGAAGCCGCCCTTCGTGGCGACGACCACCGACTCCCGGTCGAGGGGGGCGTCCCGGAGCGCCTCGCCGACGACGCGCTCGGCGCGGCCGCAGCGGTAGTTGGCCGCGGTGTCCACGTGGTTCACGCCGGACCGGAGCGCCAGCTCGATCGACTCGCGCGAGGTCTCGTCGACCGCGGGCGTCGGGTCGCCGAGGTACGTCCCGATCCCGACGCTGGAGACGACGCCGGGACCGAACCGCCGGAAGTAGGTGCGCCCGAAGGCGTCGCCGAACCGGTTCCGGTACCCCCAGAGGGCCTCGCGAGTCGCCATGTGTCCGGAGTTGTCGGCTCGCGGGTAAAAGTCGCGCGGGAGACCGCCGGTCGCGCTCACACCGCGTCAGGAACGGGCGTCTGTCAACGGGACGCGCGGAAGGTCCGCGTGGTGTCTCGCTTCCCGCGGGTGACGTCGACCTCGACGAGCCCGAGCGAGGTGAACACCTCGCCCCAGTCCCGGTAGAACAGCGGCGTCCCCTCGTCGACGTAGTTCACGTCCGGCGGAGCTGACGCCGACCCCTGCGTCGGGGCCTCGATCTCGGCCGTGATCAGAAGCTCGTCGGTGATCCGCGCTATCTCCTCGAAGGCCGGCTCGGCGTCCGGATGGAGGTGTTGTAGCGTCTCGACCGAGAACACCGCGTCGAACGCGCCGTCGTCAAACCCGCCGACCACGTCCTCTATCGCGCCGCAGTGAAAGGTCCCGTCGGCGGCGAGCTCGGGGTAGGCGTCCCGCATCTCGTCGAACGCCCCGGGGTTGATGTCGACGCCAGAGAGGTCCTCGAAGCCGTGGGTTGCGAGGTGGTCGAGGTGCCGGCCCGACCCGCACCCCAGCTCGAGGACGGCCGCGTCGCGGTCGAGGCGCGCGTCGAGGCCCTCACGGATCAGCTCGCTCGTCTCGTTCGGCCCGCGGTGGGCGTAGTACGCCGGCGAGTATTCGCCCGTCCGGTTCGTCCAGGAGTCTCGGACGGTGTTGATGTTCACGGATAACGATTCTGGCAGCGAGGCATAACGCCGTCGAACGGCGCGCGGTGTGCGCCGACGCCGCCGCGGCCCGCTCGGACGCGTCAGGCGCCGACGGCCCTCCGACGTTCGTACTCCGTACGCGGCCGTTATCGCGCGTTTAAACCCGTTGGTACGGTCGTAGCGGACTTCAAACGCCCGGCGGATTCCCGGTACAACGAAACGAGGGAAGTACATATCAGTATCAATATTCCGAAAGAAATACAAAATATACACACAAACGAGTAAATATGCTCGACGGAAAGACCGCTATCGTCACCGGCGGCTCGGCCGGCATCGGGAAGGCCATCGCTGCGGAGTTCGTCGATCAAGGGGCGTCGGTCGTGATCGCGAACCGGACCGAGGAGGCGGGACGAGAGACCGCCGAGGAGCTCGGCTGTTCGTTCGTCCAGTGCGACGTCTCGTCGTACGAATCCGTCGAATCGCTGGTCGAACAGACGGTCGAGGAACACGGCGGGTTGGACATCCTCGTGAACAATGCCGGGATCGGGCTCACTGGAACGGTCGAGGAGACGTCGCTCGAGGACTGGCACAAGTTGTTAGAGGTCAATCTCAACGGCGTCATCTACGGGACGCGAGCAGCCATGCCGTACCTGCGCGAGTCCTCGGGGGCGGTCCTCAACGTCGCGTCGGTGTTCGGACTGGTCGGGGGACCGCAGACGGCCGCGTACGCGACCGCGAAGGGCGCTGTCGTCAACTTCACCCGAACGACGGCCGTCGATTACGCCGACGCCGGCGTCCGGGTGAACAGCATCTGTCCCGGCTTCGTCGAGACCGAGATGACTGCGTCAGAGCTTAACGACGACTCTTTCTACGAGTTCGTCCTCAGTCAGACGCCGATCGGCCGCATCGCCGAACCGGAAGAGATCGCAGAACCGGCGGCGTTCCTCGTCTCGGACAAGGCCTCGTACATCACCGGAGTCAACCTCTCGATCGACGGCGGGTGGACGACGCACTGACGCGCGGCCCCGTCGGCTTCGACCCCGGTCTGTCCAGTCATATTCGGCGTGACCCGAGCGACCTCGTAGTCGCTGATCCGTTTAAATACTAGTCTCTCACATGCTAGTCTATGACAGACACGGAATACGACTTCGTCGTCGTCGGGGCGGGCTCTGCGGGCTGCGTCCTCGCGAACCGACTCACCGCGGACCCGGACAGGAGCGTGCTGCTCCTCGAAGCGGGCACACCCGACGACGACCGGAACATGCGGATCCCGGCGGGCTTTCCGGAGCTGTTCGAGAGCGACGCGGACTGGGAGTACTACACCGAGCCGCAGGACGGCTGCGGCGGTCGACGGCTCTACTGGCCGCGCGGTAAGACGCTCGGCGGGTGCTCCTCCACGAACGCGATGATCTACATCCGCGGCCACTCGTCGGACTACGACGACTGGGCGGCCCTCGGCAACAACGGCTGGGGGTACGAGACCATGCTGGAGTACTTCAAGCGGGCGGAGACGTTCACGCCGTCGGGATCGCCCTACCACGGGTCCGCGGGGCCGCTCAACGTGACGGACCAGTCCTCGCCGCGACCGGTCTCCCGGGCGTTCGTCGACGCCGCTGCGCAGGCGGGCTACGACCGCACGGACGACTTCAACGGGGCGGCACAGGAGGGCGTGGGGATGTCACGCAGAAGAACGGGGAACGCCACAGCGCCGCCGACGCGTACCTCAAGCCCGCCCTCGACCGACCGAACCTCACCGCCGAGACCGGCGCGCAGGTGACCGAGGTGACCATCGAGGACGGTCGCGCGACGGGAGTTCAGTACAGTCAGGACGATCAGAGCCGGTCCGCGGGGGCCGCCGAGGAGGTCCTCCTCAGCGCCGGCGCGGTCAACTCCCCGCAGCTCCTCATGCTCTCGGGCGTGGGCGACCCAGACCACCTCGCGGACCACGGCATCGATGTCGAGACGGCGTCGCCCGGCGTCGGTCGGAACCTCCAAGATCACCTGTTCGCGTTCACCGTCTACGAGACCGACGGCGACATCAGCACGCTCGACGACGCCGGCGGCCTGCTGGACGTCTTCAACTGGTTCCTCCGCAAGCGCGGGAAGCTGACCTCCAACGTCGCCGAGGCCGGCGGGTTCGTCCGAACCGACGGCGCCGATTCCCGGCCCGACCTCCAGTTCCACTTCGCTCCCTCGTACTTCATGGACCACGGCTTCGCGAACCCCGAGACCGGGCGGGGGCTGTCGATCGGCGCGACGCAACTCCGGCCGGAGAGCCGCGGGCGCGTCACGCTTCGCTCGCCCGACCCGTTCGACGACCCTATCATCGACCCGAACTACCTCGACGCGGACGCGGACCTCGAAACGCTCGTGGACGGGGTCAAGCTCGCCCGCGAGATCGCCCGGCAGGACGCGCTCGCCGGGCACGTCGGGCGCGAGGTGTGGCCCGGCGAGGACGCCGAGACCGACGAGGCGATCGCCCGGCACGTCCGCGACACGTGCCACACCGTGTACCACCCCGTCGGCACGTGCGCGATGGGGGACGACGAGGCGGCGGTCGTGGACGAGGAGCTTCGGGTTCACGGCGTCGAGGGGCTCCGCGTCGTCGACGCGAGCGTGATGCCCACGCTCGTCGGCGGCAACACGAACGCCCCGACGATCGCCGTCGCCGAGCGGGCGGCGGACCTGATCCGCGACCGGCCGACGCCGAGCGCGACGGAGCCGGCCGCAGCCGCCGACGACTGACCTGGTTCGGGCCCGCGCCAGCGGCCGCTTCGTTCCGGACCGCGCCCCGCTGGCCGCTTCGCTCCGGACCGCGCCGCCGCCGCTCTCGCTCGGCGTCAGACGCACGCACGACGCCGACGCAACGACTATACGGATTCCTCGTGTCAGTTGCGTCAATGGACTCGCTCACCGACCACCTAGCGGACCTCGTCGCTGACGTCGACGCCGCGCTGCTGTTCTCTCCGACGAGCTCCTTCTACGAGCGGTTCGCGAACGGCGGGAGCGAGGTCGTCGTCGTCGCGCCCGACAACGACGTCGACGCTGAGACGTTCGTCGATCTCCCGCTCCCCTTCGACAACGTGAAAGACCGGATCCGGTTCGGCATCGAGGGCGCGATAGACGCGGACCTCGTCTCCGAGGGCGACGAGGTCGCGTGCGTCGCCTCCGTCTTCGAGGGCGGCTCGGACGCGGTCGTCCGGGTCACCGTCGACGAGAGTATCCACACCGGCATCTTCGACCTGTTCGCCAACTCCCGCGCCGAGCCGAGCGTGATCCGCGACGTGTTCGAGGTCGCGATCGAACTCGGTCAGAAGGGACAAAAGGGGAAGCCGGTGGGCGCGCTGTTCGTCGTCGGCGACGCGGGGAAGGTGATGAACAAGTCGCGGCCGCTGTCGTACAACCCATTCGAGAAGAGCCACGTCCACGTCGGCGACCCAATCGTGAACGTCATGCTCAAGGAGTTCTCGCGGCTGGACGGCGCGTTCGTCGTCTCCGACTCCGGGAAGATCGTCTCGGCGTACCGTTACCTCGAACCCGCCGCCGAGGGGGTCGACATCCCGAAGGGCCTCGGCGCGCGCCACATGTCCGGAGCCGCGATCACCCGCGACACCAACTCGACCGCGATCGTCCTCTCCGAGTCGGACGGGCTCGTCCGGGCGTTCAAGGCGGGCGAACTCGTCTTGGAGATCGATCCGGAGGAGTACTGACTCATGTCCGCGGTCCAGATCACCGTCCCAGAGTTCCTCCTGAACGTGCGGTACCGGATCTGGCTGGCGCTGGCGGTGCTCCTCTTCGGTCTCGCGCTGGCGTACCTCACCGGCGTGATCAACCGCCGGCTGCTCCGCCGGGCGGGCGTCCCCGAGGTGATCGAGGGGACCACCTTCGAGCGGACAGCCCGCGAGTTCGACACCTCGACGGTGCGGATCTTGGCGCAGCTGTCGAGCTACTTCATCGTCGCCGTCGCGGTCATCGTCGCCCTCACGGTCGCAGACGTGAACTACCTCGAACAGTTCTGGTCCGGCGTCGCCGCCTTCCTCCCGCGGCTGTTCGTCGCCGCCGTCGTCGTCATCGTCGGCGTCGTCGTCGGCGACAAGGCGGAGCTGCTCGTCGCCGAGCGCCTCCGGGGGATCAAGCTCCCCGAACTCGGCGTCCTCCCGACGGTCGTGAACTACAGCGTCGTCTACGTCGCCGCGCTCATCGCCCTCGGACAGGTGGGCGTTCAGACGCTCGCGCTCATCGTGCTGCTCGCGGCGTACGCGTTTGCGGTGGTGCTGTTCGCCGCGCTCGCGACGAAGGACCTCGTCGCGTCGGCCGCCGCCGGCGTCTTTCTCCTGCTCCGACAGCCGTACGGCATCGGCGACGAGGTCCGCGTCGCCGGCGAGCGCGGCGTCGTTCAGGAGGTCGACCTCTTCGTCACCCACATCGAGACCGACGGCGAGGAGCACGTCCTCCCGAACCACGTCGTGTTCCGCGAGGGGATCGTGCTGATCCGGGAGTAACCCCCGATCCGACCACGTTGCGGCCGACGCCGACTCCGTTACCGATTCTCACGCTGTGAAAGTCGTTGTCACCATATAACACGACCCGACGCCAACGTTGATACATGACCTCCGATACCGCGAGCGCCGCTTGCGACGGCTGGGACGGGAGCGAGTGCGAGGGGACGCCGCACTGCCCGCCGCGGTGTCCGCGCTTCGTCGACAAGGAGGGCGCGCGCTGGACGATCCGGCCCGCGACCGACGCGGACGAGCCGTTCCTCGCAGAGATGTACGAGCGGTTCGGCCGCCCCTACCGCGCGCAGGGGCTCCCGCCGGTGAGCCGGCGCCGGCGCGTCGACTGGATCCGATCCATGCTGTCGGAGGGGAACAACGTCGTCGCCGAGCGGGACGGCGAACTGTTCGGCCACGCGATGTACACCCCGACCGACGCCGACACCCCCGAACTCGCCGTCTTCGTCCACCCGGACGCGCAGGACCGCGGCGTCGGGACGGAGCTGTGCCGTCACGTGATCGCCAACGCCGCGGCCGCCGGCCGCGACGGGATCGAACTCCACGTCGAGACCGGGAACCGCCCCGCGCGGAGCGTCTACCGGACGGTCGGCTTCGAAGTCGTCGAGCGGCGCGGCGACCTCCGGATGCGGGTCGACCTCGACCAGCCGATCGCGACCGAGGTCCGCTGGCCGCCGCTCGCCCGCGAGGGCCCCGCGGAGCCGGCGGTCGACCTCTCACCGACCGACGGCGGGCCTGAGCGATCGCCCGCGGACGACTGAGCGGCACGGCGCTCCCGCGGGCGACTGGCCGCCACAGCGTTCCCGCAACCGCCTGGTCGACACCGCACTCTCCTCGGTGCCACCGCAACCGTTAGGCCCCGCCGACCCGAGGGTATCGTAACCGTGGACGACGCCATCGAGTGGCTGCGAGACCGCCCCTTCTACGAGGGACAGATCGCCGACCAACGGCGGCTCCCGGCGCGCGAGCCGGAGTTCGCCGATGTCGACCTCGAACCGCGGCTCGCCGACGCGCTCGCGGACCGCGGGATCGAGCGGCTCTACCGGCATCAGGCCGACGCCATCGGCGCGGTCCGCGACGGCGACGATGTCGTGCTCGCGACCGAGACGGCCAGCGGCAAGTCGCTCGCGTACACCGTCCCGGCGTTCGAGGCCGCGATGGACCACGGCGGGCGCACGCTGTACATCGGCCCGCAGAACGCGCTGATAGCCGACCAGGAGGAGTCGCTGTCCGAGCTCGCGGCCGACCTCGGCTTCGGCAGCCGCGTGTCGGTCGACTCGTACACCGGGCGGCTCTCGCGGGCGGAGAAGCGCGACGTGCGCGACCGCCGCCCAACCGTCCTCCTCTCGAACCCGGACATGCTCCACTACGCGCTACTCCCGTACGCGGGGCGCCTGTGGGACTGGTTCTTCTCTTCGCTGGAGCACGTCGTAATCGACGAGGTCCACAGCTACCGCGGCGTGTTCGGCTCGCAGGTCGCGCTGACCCTCCGCCGGCTCGCGCGAACCTGCGAGCGATTCGGCTCCGCGCCGCAGTTCGTCTGCTGCTCGGCAACGATCAACAACCCCGTCGACCACGTCGCGACCGTTACCGGCCGCGACCCCGACGGGATCGCCCTCGTCGACGAGGACACCTCGGGGCGCGGGCCGCGCGACTGGGTGCTGTGGAACCCGCCCGAGTACGACGACGACTGGCAGGAGCGCGGCAGCGGCCGCCGGAAGTCGAGCCACACGGAGAGCAAGCGCCTCTTCGTCGACCTCGTCACGGCGGGCCAGCAGACGCTCGCGTTCACCCGCGCCCGCCAGACCGCCGAGCAGTACGCGACCGACAGCGCGAGCGACCTCCGCGAGCGGGGGGAGCGCGACCTCGCAGGGAAGGTCGGCGCGTACCAGGCGGCGCTCACCGACGACCGACGCCGCGAGATCGAGGCCGACCTCCACGCGGGCGACCTCCGCGGCGTCTGGTCGACGAGCGCCCTCGAACTCGGCGTCGACGTGGGCGGGCTCGACGCCGTGGTGCTGGACGGCTACCCCGGCACGCGGATGTCCGCGCACCAGCGCGCGGGGCGGGCCGGTCGCGGCGACGACCCGGCCACGGTCGTCATGGTCGGGGGCGAGGACCAGCTCGACCAGTACCTGATGCGCAACCCGAGCGACTTCTTCGACGCGCCGCCGGAGGACGCGATCTGCGACCCGGAGAACGGGCAGCTCATGCCCGGCCACGTCGCCTGCGCGGCCGACGAGAACTGGCTCTCTCCAGACGACGAGCGCTTCTTCGGCGACACGTTCCCGGGCGTCGTCGCCGGCCTGACCGAGGCGGGCGCCCTCGAACGGCGCGAGGCCGCGAAGGGCACGCGCTGGGTCCACGCCGGCGACGGAAGCCCCCAGCAGTCCGTGAACCTCCGCACGGCCGAGGAGCGCGAGATATCGCTGATCGAGCGGTCGAGCGGCGAGACGGTCGCGACGCTCGGCTTCGCGGACGCGCTCCGCGACGCCCACCCGGGCGCGATCTACCACCAGCAGGGCCGCACCTACGAGGTGGTCGAGTTGGACCTCGACCGCGACGTGGCCGAGCTCCAGCAGTCGTGGGCGGACTACTACACGCAGGTGCGCTCCGACAAGGACATCGTCGTGAACGAGGACCTCGACGAGCGGGCGCTCTCGGCGCGCCCCGACGTGCCCGTCCGGTTCGCGGACGTCACGGTGACCGAGCAGATCACGGGGTTCGTGCGGAAAGACGCGGCGACCGGGGAGTCGCTCGGCGAGTCGACGCTCGACCTCCCGGAGACGACGCTACGGACGAAGTCGTTGTACTTCCCCGTGCCCGCGGACGTCGAGCGCGAGATGCGGCGACTCGGCGACGCGCTCGACGATGGGGACGCCGGAGATCCCGAGGTCAGCGCCGACGGAGGTGCGCCCGATTCGGGCGTCGATGTCGACGGCGAGCCGATCCCGGGCGGCGAGTACGCGTTCAACGGCGGGATCCACGCCGCCGAACACGGGATCATCTCGCTGTTCCCTTTCCACCTGCTGTGCGACCGGGCCGACGTGGGGGGGATCTCGACGCCCCACCACCCGCACACTGAGGGGCCGGCGGTGTTCGTCTACGACGGCTACCCCGGCGGCGTCGGACTCACGCGCCGCGGCCACCGGCGGATCGAGGAGCTGATGACCCGCACCGCGCGGCTGATCGACACCTGCGGCTGCGAGGGTGGCTGCCCCGCCTGCGTCCAGTCGCCCCACTGCGGGAACGGGAACGACCCGCTGGCGAAAGCGCCGGCCGTGCGACTGCTCGAATCGCTCAC
Organism: Halorubrum sp. CGM4_25_10-8A; assembly: GCF_005435025.1. NCBI lineage: Archaea > Methanobacteriati > Methanobacteriota > Halobacteria > Halobacteriales > Haloferacaceae > Halorubrum > Halorubrum sp. CGM4_25_10-8A. Next base: position 113,067 of record NZ_SGTX01000012.1, read on the forward strand.
GGGGGCCGACGCGGACGCTCGATAGGACCTGCTCGGAGCCAGTCAAGCCTCCGTCGGTCCCGGTGGTTTCACGGTGGACGCGTCCGTGCGGATCCCATGGAGCTGTTCTGGCACCGACGGGACCTCAGAGTCGCGGACAACGTCGGCTTAGCGGCCGCCGCGGGGGCCGGCGACGGAGACACGAGCGAAGACGCCGACCAGGGGCCCGCCGCGCCCGTCTTCGTCTTCGACCCCGACGTGCTCGACCACGCGAGCGACGTGCGGGTCCGCCGCCTGCTCGACGGGCTCGCGGCGCTCCGCGAGGCGTACCGCGAGCGCGGGAGCGGCCTGATCGTCGCGCACGGGGACCCTGAAGCGCTGCTCCCGCGCCTCGCCGAGGCGCTCGGCGCCGAGCGCGTCGTCTGGAACCGCGACTACTCGGGGCTCGCCCGCGAGCGCGACGCCGGGGTTCGACGCGCGCTCGACGCGGCCGGCGTCGCGCGAGAGGCCCACCACGACGCGGTCCTCCACGACCCCGACGCGATCCGGACGAACGCCGGGGACCCGTACTCCGTGTACAGCTACTACTGGAAGAAGTGGACCGACCGCGCGAAGGACGACCCCCTTTCCGCGCCGACCGGCGCTGCGCTCGCCGCCGCAGACCGACTGACAGACGCGGTCGACGCTATCGACGGGACCGACGCGGGCGACGCGACGGTGGCCGACGCCGGCGTCGACGCGCTCCCCGTCGCCACGGTGGGCGACCTCCCGACGCCCGCCGACCTCGGCTTCGCCGAGCCGGACGCCGATGTCGGGCCGGCGGGGACCGCTGCCGCGCGCGAGCGCCTCTCCGACTTCCTCGACGAGGCGGTGTTCGCCTACGAGGCCGAGCGCGACTACCCCGCCGAGGACGCGACCTCGCGGCTGTCGACCTTCCTCAAGTACGGGGAGATCGGCGTCCGCGAGGCGTACGCGGCGACCGAGGAGGCGATGGCCGAGGCGGCGTCGGACGCGCGGCCCGACGACGCCCCCGAGCAGGTCGAGGAGTTCCAACAGCAGCTGGCGTGGCGGGAGTTCTACACGCAGGTCCTCTTCCACAACCCCGAGGTGGTGACGGCGAACTACAAGGAGTACGAGGAGGGGATCGACTGGCGCGACGACCCCGACGAGATCGCGGCGTGGAAGCGCGGCGAGACGGGATATCCCATCGTCGACGCCGGGATGCGCCAGCTGCGCGAGGAGGCGTTCATGCACAACCGCGTGCGGATGATCGTCGCCTCCTTCCTCACGAAGGACCTGCTCGCGGACTGGCGGCACGGCTACCACCACTTCCGCGAGCGGCTGGCCGACCACGACACCGCGAACGACAACGGCGGCTGGCAGTGGGCAGCCTCGACGGGGACCGACGCGCAGCCGTACTTCCGCATCTTCAATCCCATGACGCAGGGCGAGCGATACGACCCCGACGCGGAGTACATCACGGCGTACGTCCCCGAACTGCGCGGCGTCGAGCCCGACCTCATCCACGAGTGGCACGAGCTGTCGCCGACACAGCGCGCGAACGCGGCCCCGGCGTATCCCGCGCCGATCGTCGACCACTCGGAGCGCCGCGAGGAGGCCCTCGCCATGTACAAGCGGGCCCGCGGCGAGGACCCGGAGGAGGACTGACTCCCGCCGTCCGAGAGCGTGCCAACAGTTAACAAAGGCGGACAACCGTTAGGTGAAACGGGCGCGACCCGGCCGTATGGTCGATGTCGTCCTCACGAAACAGCGGATCGAGTCCGGAGCGACCGAGCGGCTCGAAGCGTGGGCGCGAGAGATTCGGGATCGAGAGTCCGAGGCGGTTGAAACCCTGCGCAACGAAGGGATGTACTCCGAGACCGCGTTCGTCGAGCACGCCGACGACGGGGACTACCTCGTTTACTATATGAAAGCCGAGGACATCGACGCGGTCTACGAGGCGTACGAGGAGTCGTCCCACGACATCGACGAGGAGCACGAGCGCGTGCTGAGCGAGGTCCTCGAAACCGGCGAGAACGTCGGCGAGTACGACCTCCTCTATCACCTCGAAAACCCCGACCGCTAACGCCCGGGAACCGGTTCCGCCGCGCGGTCACTCGGTCGTCGCCTCAGAGACCGCGCTCACCAGCTCGTTCACCGGGAAGGACTCGTCGTAGTCGAACGACGCGAACACCGCGTCGTATCGGTTCGACGGGAAGAGGAACACCACCAGGTCGTCGAAGAACAGCGTCTGCGCAGCGTACCGACTCTTCCCCACGAGGCGCTTGAAGTCGTCGCCCGTGATCTGGTTCGACATCACCAGCTGGTACGCCTCGTCGAGGTCGGCGTCCGAGTAGCGGTCCTCCACGTCCTCGCGGACGTGTTCGACCTCGAACGACACGCTCCGGAGATCGGCGACGACCCGGGGCGCGGGCCCGTCGAACGCGAGGATCGCGTCGGCGATCGGTGACATGTCACTTTCATTCATTCCGCGGGCTCATAAATCACCGCGACAGACTCTGCCAGCGCCGGTTCTGCCC